>JACCZE010000324.1 GCA_013696105.1 Planctomycetota bacterium
GGCGGCGGCGGCGGCGGCGGCGGTTACAGCCGCGATCGCTAAGTAGCGACGCAGTTCGACTCAAGAGACCTGGCGCGAAAGCGCCAGGTCTTGTCGTTTCCGGCCCCTTTCCGAAGGGAGCGCATGCGCGCGAAGCCATCCAAGCGGGTACTGGCACGCAGCGGTCCGGCATGGGGACCAGCGGTTACGCGTATCCGCCCTGGAGGGGCCGCTTCTATCCCGAGCACCTGGGGGTATCTGCGTCTACGCCGTGAACGCTACGACACGCGCTCCCTCCGCGCATGGAGCAGACGCATCCGCGCGCAGCGGTGGACCAGCACCCACGTATTCTTCAAGCACGAGGACCAGGCGCGCGGACCGCGCTACGCGCAGCGCCTGATGGAGCTCATGGCCTGGAACGCAGGGGCGATCGGCGTCAGCCCCAGAGCGACCTGACCTTGTGGACGTATTGCGGGAACACGCGTTCGGGCGGTTCGAGTTCGGGATGCCACTTCCGTTCCCATTCGAAGCTGAGGAAGCCCTTGAAGCGGTCCTTCTTCAGGGCCTGCAGCACCTCGCGCCACGGTTGATCTCCGGCACCCAACGCGGCGTATTGGAATGTTCCCGCGGCGTCGCGCCAACCATCCTTCACGTGGCAGTAGAGGATATGCGGCTTGAGCTTTCGATACGTCGTGCGCCAGGGTTCGATGCCGGCGTACAGGCAGTTGCACACGTCGTAGATGATGCCGAAGCCCTTGCGTGAGCGGATCTTCTCGACCAGCTGCAACGACACGTGGCTCGCGCACCAATCGTCGTGGGTCTCCATGCCGATGGTGACGCCTTTGGTTGCCGCCTCGCGAGCGAGCGGCCTGAGCGCATCAGCGACCACGTCGATCATCTGCGCGTGCGTCGTGCCATCGGGCAGCTTACCGGCGAAGGTGCGGATGTAGCGCGCGCCCATCGCTGCAGCGATGGCGATGAGCTTGCGCATCAGCTCCTGGTTGCGCTGGACCTCGGCCGGATCGAGGAATGCGAATTTTGTGTACCCCATCACGCTCATCACCGGAACTCCGTGGGCGCGGAAGAGGTCGGCGACGCGGCGAGCCTCATCGGGCGACGCATCGGGCGACAGGTGATTGCCGTCGGCATGGGTGCGCAGCTCGACTCCGTCATACCCGTTCGACCGAGCATTGGTGGCGATCTGCTCGAGCGTCCACTCGGGGCAGCCGAGGGTGGTGAAGGACAGCTTCATCGCATCTCCTGGTGGTCGACCACTTCAGCTTAGACGCGCATGTCGCCGGAACAGCGGTAGCCGACGCATCAACACAGCCGGACGATCGACAAATGACGCAGAACGATCATGCGTTGATCACGTCACCTCGCATCCTCCGACATCGACCCAACGATCGCTGTAGACCTCCTTCACCGCAAACGAGATGCGCGCATCGCGCGTGCCTGGGGTCACCAGTCCGATCGCGAGCTTGACCGGTCCGGCAGCCAACTCATGCGGCAGCTGCAGCGTACGCTCGATCCAGGTATCGCCCGGCAGCCACGTGCGGACGTCGTCCTGATCCAGGACGATCACCGCTTCGCGATCATGCTGGCGCAGCCGCAGCACGAGATCGTACCGGCGATAGATCGGCGCCACTCCCACGTTGTCGACCCATGCACTGAAGGCGAACGTCGCTCCGCGAGCGATCCGGGTCGGATACACCGCTTGGCGCAGCACGTAGCGGTAACCGAGACGCGCGCAGAAATCCGTCAGCTTGTCGAGCCACACCCCTGGCAGCGCGGTGGATTTGGGCATGAAGTAGGTCCCATGCAGCTTCAGGCCCTGCGCGAGGATGAAGTCGATGTCGTAGTTCTGCTGGTGCCAATACATCGGCACATAGCAGGTCTCGAAATGCACCGGCGCGTGCTTCCACAGATCCTTGATCGGTCCCTGGACCAGCCGAGGGAAATCCATGAAGGTGGAATTGAACGATTCGTGCTTGAGCACCTCCGAGCTGCCGCCCGCGCTGAGATCGCCGAAACAGTCGTGCCGCCAGCCGGCACCCGTGTCGCGATCGTGCTCGATGCAGCCGTCGACCAGCTGCGCCAGGCGCGGAGTGACGTGGAATGCCGAGCGCCACAGCGCCGAGAAACGCGCGCGCCGCTCGGGTGAGCAGACGCCGTCCCCCTCTCCCCAGGGACCGACGCACGCGATGTCGATCGATTCGAGCAGGGGATTGCCGTCGAAACGTCGGGCGAACTCCTGCACGAAGCCGCCCCAGTGCTCGAGGTATCCGGGCGCATCGTGCACCGGCAGCCTGATCGGCTGACCGTTCCGTTCGACCGTCTCCATCGGATTCGACTCCGCATACCACTCCGGCACCTGCGGCTGACGCGTGGATCCGAACGACATCAATCGCACCGCCAACGTCTGCCCGCGCTGGGCGCATACCGCGAGCGCGCGTTCGATCATCGAGAAATCGAAGCGGCCGCGTTCAGGCTCCATCAGTGACCAGAACCACCGGCAATATGCTACGGTGGTCGGCAGATAGCCGTCGGCCACGCCCTGCGTCGCCGCTGGGAATGCCGTCGGGCCCTCTTCCGACCACGAGGTCCCGGGGAACAGCGCGTCGCCATTGAAACGCTGGAAGGTGCAGCAGCCGCGGTGCGGATTGGCAAGATATCCATGGCTTTCGGTCGGTCTGAAGCGGCGGATGACTTCCGTCATGACGTTCCTTCGCGGTTCACCCGATCATGTCGGCCGAATGGTCATCCGACAATGCGCGAGTGCGAACATACCATTTCCCATGACGCGGCATCCTATGCCGAGGCGCTGCAGGTGCTTTGCCGCTTGTCACCGTGATGCCGCCCAGACGTTTCTTCCTGTCGTCAACGCGAGGAGAACCCGTGAACCACCCCACCAAGCTGATTGCCACATTCATCCTCGTTGCCATGGCAGCCATGCCCGCCCATGCGGGGGACAGCGATGGGGCGTCGTCGCTCGTCGACTTCGAACCTCCGTTCCAGCCGAACAAGTATCCCGAGGACGCTCCTGGTCAGGTGGCGCTGAGCAAGGAGTGGAAAACCGACGGGCAGCATTCGCTGAAGATCGACCCCGAATTGATGACCACCGTCGAGACGATGACGCTGAAGGATTGGACCGGCTACAACGTGCTGCGCGTCCATTTCAAGAACCCGACGGACCAGACCGCAGCGGTCGGCTTCGAACTCGCCGACACGATCGGCAAAGGCTACCTCGATCGCCATCAGAACAGCTTCGGCGTCCCTCCCGGAGAGAAGATCATCGAGGTGGATTTCACCGGCGGTCTCTGGCGCGGAGAGGACAACAAGCCCTATCGCGGGGAAACCAAGACCCCGATCGACATCGCGCGCATCGCGCGCTTCGCCTTCTACAACCATGGCAAGGGTCCGGTCTACGTCGACCAGGTCGAGCTGGTGAAAGTCAAGAAGCTCGAAACCCCGGGCGGATACGCCTTCGACTTCGCCAAGAGCACCGCGCAGATCATGGCGCAGTTCACGGCCGTCACCGAGAAGACGACATACGATCCATCCACCGGATTCGGACTCATCGATGGCGCCGAGGCCGGCAGCACGCCGATGGCCCATCCGACGCCGATGCTCGGTAGCGGACTGCATCTGACCAACGGCTTCCGTGTGGACCTGCCCGAGGGAGGCACGTATCTGGGGCTGGTCGCATTCGAACGCGGCGGATTCTGGGAAGGCGAGGGATCAGGCTACTCCCACGCCGAGCTCAAGAACAATGGCACCACCGTCCACCAGCATGATTTCACTCCCGGAGGTTTGTTCTTCTTGTTCCAGGATACCGAGGTCACCGATCTCTCGCAGGTGGCTGATCGCATCATCTGGCCGGCTCACGTGGTGTCGTCCTTCACCTTCACTGCATCTAAGGGCGCGAACGTCTTCACCACCGAGACCAAGGATCTGCTCGGCTCGAAGCTCCGCGTCGCGGGCTTGCTCCTGGCACCGGACACCGCCGCCGGAAAAGCCTTCATGGATGCCCACGTGAAGCGCCAGCACGATACCATCGCGACGTCGTTCACTCCCCAGGACCGTGGTCGGCGCACCGATGGGCGGGTTCAACCGGCGAAGGATCTGGTGTGCGAATCGCTTGCGCCCGGCGACGACGTCTTCCCACGCGATTGGCCGCACGCTGCGCCCAAGGTGGGATCGGATATCACCGCTGTGAATGGGCAGACCGTCGCCGTGCAGCTCGGAGTCTATGCCAAGAAAGATTTCAAGCTGACCGCCTCGGCGAAGGAGCTGACTGGACCGGCCAAGCTGCCGAATCCGCCCGTGATCAGCCATGGCCGGTACATGCCGCAGCGCCCATACGGCGTCGGAGCGATCTGGCTCGAGATCGCGCACTATCGACCCGAAGCGGCCTTCACCGTCGGCCCTGACCTCGCGCGATCGGTGGTGGTCGAATACGAGATCCCAGCCGATGCCAAGCCCGGCGATTATACCGGCATCATCACCATCGCCGGAGGCGGCGCTCCGATCGAGGTACCCGTCAAGATCCGCGTGCTGGCAGCGAAGCTCGCCGACATTCCGATCCCCCTCTCCCTCTTCTTCAATGCGCTGCCATTCGAACCTCGCTACGTCGGCGACGCGACCTGGTGGAAGCTCCAAGAGAGCCTGCTCAAGGAGCAGGGCACATCCGGCCTCACCGCGGTCACCGGAGGACCTGGGCTGGGCATGTCATTCAATGCCGACGGCAGCGCGATCAGCGGCGATGACGCACTGAAATACATCGCCATCGCAAAGAAGTACGGCATGGGCCAAGCGGTCATTCCCTACGGCGGATTCCTCGGACATCCCCCCGCTGGAACCGAAGCGAAAGCCGCCGCGACGCTCAAGGCCTATGAGGCGGCGAACGGTCTTCCCCCGCTGTATTTGAACTGCTACGACGAACCAGGCACGGCGCAGGAGCTGACCGGAGTCATCGCGCGCATCACCCCGCTGACTGCGGCGGGTTTCCGGACGGTGGGCTGGACCAGCGCGCATTGGGGAGAGAACCTGTGGGAACAGCTCCTCGCGAATTCCTACGCGCCAGCCTTCAACCTCCACGACCCGGCGATGTTCGCAAAGGTGAAAGGGATGGGCAAGCATCCCTGGATTTATAACAACCTCCGCGGTCGGTATGGATACAGCATCGACCTCTGGCGTCAGATCAAATTGGGATGCGAAGGCCGCGTCGACTGGATCGGCAATTACGTCCAGGGATTCGCATTCAGCAATCTCGATGGACGCGAGCCGTCGTCCGCGTTCTTCGCCGTGCATAAGGATTTCGGTGTCCTGAAGACACCGGGCTGGCTCGAGTTGAAGGACGGGATGCTCGATCTGCGCCTGAGATTCGCATTGGAGAAGCTCGCGCCCGCGGGCGACCCGTCGCTCGATCTCTGGAAGGCGGAAGGATACCGGACCGATCAAGCCAAGTGGACCGGAGCGGAAATGGACCGGGTGCGCTCCGCGATGCTGAAACGGCTGCAGGAACTCGCCAAGAAGTGAGGTCGCGCGCAGGCTTCGACGGCCAGTAGAGGAGGAAGCCTCCGGCCGGGATCCCTGGGCTCCCAGGGATCGTAGTCGGATCGCGTCTCGTGATACGCGCGCAGGAATTCCACGTCGCGACCAGGACATCCTCCCGCTCGCGACCGGCGGCATCCGCCGCCTCGACGATCAATCCACGTGCAGCACGTACCGGACGGATGGTGGTGTCCCGCCATCCGCCGCAGCGGCCACCTGCTTCTCGAGCCGTCCCTGGAAGTAGTACACTTTGTCCACGTCCAGGGAGCCCGCCCCCCAATGCCGTTCGTTTTAGCCGCGCCCTTTGGTGCGCCCGAACGGCAGTTTCGATACGCGTGGGAATGACCGTCCTGGCCTGGGTTTGTAGGCGTGTCGTCGCGCTTCGGTGATCATGGCGTCG
>JACCZE010000354.1 GCA_013696105.1 Planctomycetota bacterium
GTCCGGCCGGACCTGGATCGAAGTCCCAGGTCAGCGTTCCCGAGTTCGACACCGGTCCGCCGGTCGTGGCCACCAGCACGCCCTGGTAGTAGCAGTCGAGACGATCAGGAATCGAATACATCTCGTATTCGATCCGCACCAGACCCGGCGATGGGCCGAGACCGTGATGCGTCCGGGTGACTCCCGGTCCACCGCTGGCCGTTGTCGTTCCGCATGGTTTCGGCGGTCGCGCGTCGAGCACACACGGTGAGCACTCCGTCACGTCGAGTTCGGAGCACCGGGACGGTATGGGATCACGGCAGACCGTGGGAGCGAGGCAGCGCATCACCACTTCCCGATGGGACATCGCGAGGAGGCGAGATCGCTGCGGCCGAGCATGGCGCACGGACACCCCGCGGCCGTGCAGCGATCACCGGACCAGCGATCGCAGGCGGTGCAGATCGAAATGCGATCCGATCGTACGGCATCATCGGCAGGGAGCGGTCCAGCCGATACCGGTTCCTCGATCGGACAGGCGTCGATGAGTTCGTTGCCAGACGGTCGCATGACCAGCGAGCGATATTCGCTGCGCATCACCAGTGTCTCGCCCGGCTCCGATCCTGGCACCTCCGACACGTGCCGTGCCTTCCAGGCCTCGGGATCGCCAGGCACGACGCGGGTCCTGGTGAGCGCTTCGTCGACCGCGGCGATCGTCTCGTCGACTCCGCCAAAGATGGGGAGGCAGAGGTTGCGGTTCCAGCGGTGCATGTCCCCGAAGCGCATGCGCGTGGGGATGCCGTCGCGGATCGGCAGTTCCCGGCGTTCGTCGCCGCGGCGATCATAGAGGACGAGTTGCGGCGCGTCGACCAGCGACGCCAGGTGCCCGATGCCGGAGTCCAACGTAACAACGATGCGCGCGCCACGCAGGAGCCGAAGCGTGCCGCTGATGGCATCGCCGGGTTCCTCGAGGTCCCAGGCAGCGGCATCCGAGTCGATCGCGTGCGATTCTCCGATCGAACCGGCCAGTCCGACGGACCATCCGCGCGATCGCAGACCGGTCACGAGGTCGCTCCACGGCCACGCATTCTTGGCGTCGGCATACGGTTTCGCCCGCGTCGCCACCACCACGTCGACCGGATACGGTGTGGGCAGGGCCAGCGCTGGCTTCGGATAGTCCTCCCCATCCGCTTGCCAGGCGACCAAGGTCGCGTCCGGCCACAGTCGGGACGCCACCGAGCGCAGCTCCACTTCCAGGTCATCGGACCTTCGGCGGTAGTCGAAGCCATCCGGATAGAAGGCTGCGATCTGTTCCCAGAGACGAGCATCCGGCGGGGCGGGATACAGGGCCGCATGCGCGGGGTTCCCCCCGATGACATCCCCGGGCCGGTAGCGCGCCCACAGCCAAGGCAGCACATCGCGGACGAGATCGCCGAAGTGGCCGAACCAGGGCAGGAACACGGTCATGCGAGTGGCCCTCCTTCCATCTTGCAGGCACCCCAGGCCGAGACGCTGTCGACCGTCCCTGCATTTCCGGCGCCGACGACGCTGACGGCGGAGATTCGCCCTTTGTTGGTGACTGAGAGTGAGAAGTCAGCGCCATACGCTGGACCAGCAGAGTAGAGCGCACCGCGAGGCGATGCGGTGACGGTGCCGCCTCCCGCACCCGGAATCGAGAATGAGCCGTTGGTGGTCCCGAACTGATGGTTCGCAGCGCCAAGAACGGCTGCATTGGCTGAAGCCGGAGCGAAGGTGTCACTATAGAAAGTGGGCACCCCGGATCGGCCTCCGCAGACGCTCGATGTCACCTCGGTGGATGCTCCGGTCAGCAACGCCCCTCGAGCGGTCCATGACCAGGTCACGAAATCAGCGGCGAGGGAGCAATGGAGCGTCATCACCGCGACCAACTTCGTCCGATAGGTGAACAATCCCCCTGGCTGGATGCGCGACATCTCGACCGTCGCACCGATGGTGAGGGCGGATCCGTACTCGGGCAGGTTGGCGGCGAGCCAGGCGTTGAGGCCAGCGAGCTCACCAGAGAATCCAGCGACCCCAGTGAGATAATCCTGATCCGCCGCGGAATCCGCTCCGTACCGCACGCGCTTGCGGATGGCGAGGGTCGGTCGATCCCATGAGAGCGCCGAAGGCATCCGGCCGCTCCACCCGACGCGCAGGTCACGCAGGCCACGGATGCGGATGCGGTTCAGGACCGGACCCAGAGCCGGGAGCGTCGTGATCACATCCGCTCCTGCGCGCCGCAGCTTGGCGCGATTGGCGGTGGTCGATCCCGAAACTTGGATCTCGTACTCATCGGCCACGACCCCGCCCGATATCCAGGCTCGCAGCCGCACGGCCGGCCGGGTCGTGCCGGTGCGAGTG
>JACCZE010000370.1 GCA_013696105.1 Planctomycetota bacterium
CTGTGTTTCCTCGCAGCGAAAAACTCGCGCGTCCTGCGTGCGTAATCGGGCGGGGACCAGGGGCGGCCAGCCCCGATCCGATTCCCTGCCTTTCGCCGCGTATTGAATCGCTCGCGTGCACTGCGTCCGTAACCGGGCGGGGGCCAGGGGCGGCAGCCCCTTGAAGCAACGGCGACCGAGCACCGCGAGCGTCGCCAGGCCGCACCGCTGGGCGGCGCAGCCGAACAGCGTCAGCCGCCGCGAGGCGGCGTGCGAGGCGCAGCCGAGCGTGCGGCTGTCAGAGAACGAGCGCGAGCAGGTAAGCGACCGGCGCAGCCAGCACCAGCGCATCGTAGATATCCAGGAACCCGCCGAAGCCGCCCAGCGACTTGCCGCTGTCCTTCATCGCCGCGTCGCGCTTCATGCAGCTCTCCGCCAGATCGCCCGCCACGCCGAACGGGCCGAGGATGAGTCCCCACACCAGCGGTTGCCACCAGCCATTGAACGGCCCATGCGGGAAATACACGGTGAACAGCCAGGCGAACAGGTACGCGCCGCCGATCGCGCCGATGAAGCTGCAGAAGAAGCCCTCCCAGGTCTTCGCTGGGCTGATCTTCGGGACCATCTTGTGCCTGCCGAAGGTCTTGCCGCCGAAATAGGCGGTGACGTCGCCGAGCTTGCAGCTGGCGAGGAACAGCATCACCAGCTGGCCACCGCGTCCCGAATAATCATCCCCGGTACCGTAGTACTCGGCGGTGCCCTCGAGCAGCGCCAGGCGTTGCAGCAGGTGGAAGACCACGCCCATGTAGACCATGCCGAGCACGGTCGCGCCGACGTTCGAGAAGAAGCGCGTGGTCGCATGGTGGAACATCTGCGCGAGCAGCACCCACGCCAAGCCCAGGCCCATGATCAGCATGGTCACCGGCTTGGTGGTGAGCAGGTGGTCGATGTGCGCCAGGAAGGTGCTCGACAAGGCCGGATTGCTCGAGCGCAGCTCGCCGCTGAGGTGTCCGACCAGCACCAGCAGGACGCTGACCACGATCATCGGCGCCGACTGGACCTCGGTGGCCTGGACGCGGGCCAGGCGCGCGAATTCGAGGCAGCCCAGGACCGCTCCGGCGATGCCCAGGATCAGCACGCCCAGATGGCTCTGGCGCAGCACGTCGCTCGCGATCGCGAAGATCACCAGTCCAGACATGGTGAACCCAAAGATCAGACGGCTGCGCAGTTCCGGGGTCACGCCCAACTTCTAGCCCGCAAGCGGGTTGGCGCTACGCCAAATCCCCGCGACCCTCGATCTGGACGGGATCACCGAAGGTCCCGTCGGCCAGGGGTTTCCACGCTGGTCCGTCGTTGCCTTCGACCCTCGTGGACTAGCATGCCCGATCTTCCCGGGACCAGCCCCGACGTCGCGACACCTTTGGAGCGTCCATGGCCACCATCCTCCCCGAGGAAGGCCTCACTTTCGACGATCTGCTGTTGGTCCCCAACCGCAGCGACGTGGTGCCGAAGGATACGGACGTCGGCACCCAACTGACCAAGCGCATCCGCCTGCGCATCCCCATCCTGTCGTCGGCGATGGACACCGTCACCGAGCACCGTCTGGCCATCGCGCTCGCGCAGATGGGCGGCATGGGCATCGTGCACAAGAACCTCTCGCCCGAGAACCAGGCGCTCGAGGTCGAGAAGGTGAAGCGCAGCGAGAACGGCGTCATCACCGATCCCAAGACCCTGACCGCCGGCGCCACCGTGGGCGAGGCCCAGGAGATGATGGAGAAGCACCACATCTCCGGCATCCCCATCGTCGACGGCAAGCGCGTGGTCGGCATCGTCACCCGGCGCGATCTGAAGTACCACCGCAAGGCCTCGACCCCGATCTCGGAGGTGATGTCCAAGGACCTGGTCACCGCTCGTCCGGACATCGGGCTGAGCGCCGCCAAGGACCTCTTGAACCAGGCGAAGGTCGAGAAGCTGATCCTCACCAATGCGAAGGGGAATCTCGAGGGTCTGATCACCCTCAAGGATCTCGAGCGCCAGGAGCAGTACCCCGACGCATGCAAGGATCAGCGCGGCCGCCTGCGCGTGGGCGCGGCGGTGGGCGCGGGCGATCTCGAGCGCGCGGCGCTCTTGGTGGGCGCGGGCGTCGACGTGATCGTCGTCGACAGCGCGCACGGACATTCGAAGAACGTGCTCGATACCGTGCGCGCGATCAAGAAGGCGCACGACATCGACGTCATCGCCGGCAACGTCGCCACCGCAGCGGGCGCTCGCGATCTGATCAAGGCCGGCGCCGATGCGGTGAAGGTCGGCATCGGTCCTGGCTCGATCTGCACCACGCGCGTGGTCGCCGGCGTCGGCGTGCCGCAGATCAGCGCCATCATCGCCGCGGCGCGCGGCGTCGGCAAGTCGGGCGTGCCGCTGATCGCGGACGGCGGCATCAAGTATTCCGGCGACATCGCCAAGGCCATCGCGGTCGGCGCCAACTGCGTGATGCTCGGCTCGGTCCTCGCCGGCTGCGACGAATCCCCGGGCGAATCGATCATCTACCAGGGCCGCCAGTTCAAGGCCTACCGCGGCATGGGCTCGATCGGCGCGATGCAGAAGGGCTCGGCCGACCGCTATTTCCAGGGCGGGCAGAAGGACGCCGACAAGCTGGTCGCCGAGGGCATCGAGGGCATGGTGCCGTCGAAGGGCCCGATCAACGTCGTCGTGCATCAGATGGTCGGCGGACTCAAGGCGGCGCTCGGCTACAC
>JACCZE010000408.1 GCA_013696105.1 Planctomycetota bacterium
CTGACGGACTGATTCCCTCGGGAACCATCGGACCGTTCGCCACCGATTGGCGGACGTACCTGCGCGAGCGCAACGTCATCGTCATCAGCGGGGCTGAGATCGAACGCGTGGCGGTGACCGGAGACGATCGCGCCGGATCGTTCACCTTCTCCTACAGACCAGGGTCCTTCGCCGGCGAGATGCGTCGCGGGAATGCCTCCGCATGCCTCCTCCCCGGGTACTACCTGACTTGCGCGCACGTCGTCGCTCGCCGTCCGATCTCGATCATCGTCGCGGTTGACGCGTGGCCTCACGCGCTCGCCGAGGTGGTGTGGTGGGACCGGACGGCGGATCTCGCGATCATCCGCTCCACGCTCTGCGCTCCGGCGACGTTTCCGATGGCGCGCACGGCGCCGGCGATCGGGGACGTGGTCATCGCGGGAAGCTCGCAAGGCCCGTCTGCCGGGCACGTCATCAACCTCGTTCCGGCGGCCAGCGCCGTACCTGGCCAACTGGTCTGCGACCTGCCGAACCAGCCAGGAGATAGCGGCGGCGCCCTGGTGGACGCTGCTGGGCGTCTCGTTGGGCTCGTCACACGGGTGATGGGGGCGGACACCGTCCATGTCTCGTCGGTGCTGTGTCCCGACCTGCTCGAGCGGATCGCCTCCGATGCCCAACGCGCGTCCAACGGCCGTTGAGGTCAGCGACCGACATTTGTTGAAACGCGCCGGTGGTCCGTGGCGCTCCCTGTGCGACGTCTGCCGATGCAGAGGTCCGGTTACCCCA
Organism: Planctomycetota bacterium; assembly: GCA_013696105.1. GTDB lineage: Bacteria > Planctomycetota > UBA11346 > UBA11346 > UBA11346 > JACCZE01. The sequence goes on from JACCZE010000408.1 coordinate 766, forward strand.
CACTAGGAGCTTACGTGTCCCATCTGACTTCCCTCTGCGCCGCGACCGCCGTCGTCGTAGCCGCGCTGATCTCCGCCGGCTGCGAGTCCGATAATCGCACCTCGCGTTCGACCTCGACCGGCATGTTCAGCGCCGGCACCAGCCAGGACGTGCCTGAAGGCTACGGCTACGTGAGCCGCCATGTCGTCACTGTCGACCAGACCAACGCCAATATCGTGCGCCTGAGCCCGCTGATGACCATCGCCACGGTCGACGCCATCGAGAACAGCACGAACGTCAAGGCGGTCACCCGCATGACCGATTACAAGGGCGCGTACGAAGCCGACGTCCCGCGCGTCAGCCCGGACGGCCAGACCGTGTTGTACCAGCTGCGAGAGGAATACGGCAACATCAACCTCTGGACGATGGCGTCCGAGACCGGCACCAACAAGATCCGCAACACCGAGGGCGATAACCTCAACTTCTACGGCGCGTGGTCGACCAAGGGCGATAAGATCATCTTCTCGTCGAACCGGACCGACCAGAACTCGCACCTGTGGGAGATCAAGGCGTACGGCGGCGGCGGCGGCCTGCGCCGCATCACCGAATCGCGCGAGGCGGACTTCTGGGTGCACGAGGCACCGACGGCCAACGACATCCTGGCGTACACCCGCTATCAGATCGGCGTTCCCACGATCTGGACGTACAGCCGCAAGACCTACCTCTCGACCCAGCTGCGGGTCGGCCGCCAGCCGCAGATCTCGCCCGACGGACTGAAGATCGTCTACACGGTGTTCGACGAGCAGGAAGGCCACTGGAACATCTGGACGATGAACATGGACGGCTCGCAGCCGACCCAGCTCACGTCCAACGACGCGGACAACATCACGCCGTCGTGGCATCCGTCGAGCAAGTGGATCATCTTCGCATCGAACAAGGGCTCGGTCTCCGCCACCTCGCGCAACTCCAAGGCGGTGAAGAACGAGACGCGCCTGCACAACTTCGACATCTGGATGATGCACGCGAACGGCGAGTTCGTCTCGCAGCTGACCGTCAATGGCTCCGATGACGACAACCCGGTGTTCTCGCCCGACGCCAAGACGTTCTACTTCTCGTCCAACCGCGGCCACGCGCTCGAGGACCTGGGCAAGATCGGCACCGGCCGCGACGTCTGGCGCGCCACCATCACCGACGATGTGGTCGCGATGGACATCGCCCAGCCCAAGGACGCAGCGCCGGCCAAATAACCCCCGCCGCATGACCAGGGGGCGCCGGCATGGCTGGCGCCCCTCTGGCCCAACTCCGCTCTGGACCCCAATGGTCGCTCGACCAGGGTTCCGGCACGCAACCCGCTGGTTCCGCCAGCGGGTCGCTGCCGTTTCCGGCTGCTTGTAATGGTGGTGTTCGTGCGATCATCCGCGCGATGCCGCCAGGTCCCGTCTTCCCGTTCGCTCGATCGGCCACGCGCCTGCCCAGGCCGCCGCAGGTTCTGGCCGACCTGCGGACACGGTGCGGCGCATGACCCTGTCCCTGACCAATCCGGCCATGGGCCGCAGCGGATCCTCGCGTCATGCCCCCCCGGGGCTCGCCGATATCCTCGCACGACTGGCGCTGGATCCCAAGGGCGAAGCCTGGCAGCACCTTTTCGATCTGGTCGGCTTCGACATCGCGCTGATCACGCGCCAGTACGCGAGCAAGCACTTCCTGCACGAGGACGCCATCCAGGAGACCCTCCTGCAGGTCCGCCGGGACGCCAAGCAGTTCAAATCGGGCGCCGGCAATCCCGATGCCGCGGCCAGACGCTGGATCGTGACCATCGCCGTGAACACCTCGTTGGATCTGATTCGAACGCGCAAGCGCGCGGCCGCGAGAGACCGCGCGGTCGGCACGGCGCTACCACTGCAGACCACGACCAGCGCCGGCCCGCTCGGCCACATCGCCAGGCGCGAGGCGAAGGAATCCCTGATGCGGGCCCTGGCGCGCCTTCCCGAGCCTCAGCGAGCCCCACTCGAGCTGCGCTACCTCAAGGGCCAGGAATACGCCGAGATCGCGCAGCAGCTGAACGTTCCCGAGGCCACCGCGCGCACGCGCGTGCATCGTGGGATCGCCGCGCTACGCGATGTGCTACGCGGCCTGCGACCGATGCGCTGACCGCCGCCACGGGCTCGGCGGCGATCGGCGCTCACGCTCCGAACTGCGCCAACGGCAGCTTCTCTTCGCTGCGTTCGGCGCCCATCGTGCGCACGGTGACCACTCCCGCCGTGACTTCATTGCCTCCGAGGATGAAGAGGCGCCTGGCGCCATCGTCCTCCGCGCGCTTGACCACGTGCTTGAAGCGTCGCTCGCTGTAATCGACGACCACGCTGCGGCCCTCGGCGCGCAGACGCAGCGCGATCCGGTTGGCGACCGCGAATTCCTTGGCGCTCATCGGGTAGACCACGTCGTCGACCGAGCGTTCTGACGCCTCTTTGGGCAACAGGCCGCGCTCGGCGAGGATCTCGGTGATCACCACGTCGCCGAATCCGAAGCCGACCATCGGCACCGGGGTGCCGCCGAAGAGCTCCATCAGGCGATCATAACGCCCCCCGCCGGCGATGGCGCGCGGCAGCGAACCCGAGGCGTCGAAGACCTCCCACACGGTGCCGGTGTAGTACGACAGGCCGCGGATGACCGACAGGTCGATGCGCACGACGTCGGCGATCCCAGACGACGCGCACAAGGCCATCAGCTCGGTGAGGGCGATCACGCCCGGATTGTCCTTACCGACCGCATCGGCCACGGCGTCGAGGCCGCTGATGTCCAGGACCGCGATGATGCGCGCCGCCGCCTCCGCCGAGAGTCCCAACTTGGTCAATTCGGCGGTGGTGCCGTCGGCGCCGATCTTGTCGCGCTTGTCGATCACCACGCACACCGCGGGAAACGCATCCGCGCCGATGCCCAGCCCCTCGAGGAAATGCTGGATCACCTGACGGTTCGAGACCTTCAGCACGATGTCCGGCTTGTCGCCATCGAGCCTGAGGCCGCACGCGCGCAGGAAGGCGCACTGCGCGGCCATCAGCTCGGCCTCGGCCGCGACCGACGACAGCCCGATGATGTCCATGTTCCACTGGAAGTGCTCGCGCTTGCGGCCGCGCTGCATGTTTTCGTAGCGGAAGCACTGCGGGATGGCGAACCAGCGCGCGGGCAGCGGCAACGACGCTCCTTTAGCCAGGACCATGCGCGCGAGCGACGGCGTCATCTCCGGGCGCAGGGCGACGCGGCGCTGGGACTTGTCGGCGAAACCGTAGAGCTGGCCGGTGATCTCGTCACCCGCCTTGCGGATGTAGAGCTCTTCGTGCTCGAGCACGCACGCGTCGTATTCCTCGAAGCCGAATGCGCGCGCGACCTCGCGCCAGCGCGCGAACAGCCACTGGCGGACGCGCATGTCCTCGGGATAGAAATCGCGGGTGCCCTTGACGGGCTGCAGGTCGATGGTCATGGGTGTTGGCCGGTACGGAATTGTTTGAAGAGGTGCGTTCGGTGCCGCGGAGAGCGCAGGTTATCCGCAGGACGGCGCAAAGGCCAACGCTACCGCTAGGCCGCGGCCGGCTGCCATCGGCGGGAGGCGTGGCCCAGGACGGCGCCGGCCAGCGTCGCCGCCGCCCACCACGCCCACGGCGCCGGCTGACCGGCGAGCGACCAGCGCAACCCTTCCTGCACGAGGTAGGCCAGCCACAGCGTCGACAGCGGCAGGCGGCACAGCGACACGTGCCCGACCACCAGCACCAGGTAGTAGGACAGCCCCCAGCGGACGCGCGCCTGCGGTTCGCGTACGAGCAGCAGGGCGAACCATCCGCAGACCACGCCGCTCGAGCCCGGCTCGCCGCCGGCCAGGATCGCCGCTGCGGCGGAGATCGGAGCGATCGTGAGCGCGGACGCGATGAGCGCGACCGCGCCCAACCGACGCTCGATCGCCCGTCCCACCAGCAGCACGGCCGCGACATTGGCGAGCAGGTGCCACCACCCGTCGTGCAGGAGCGCGTGGGACCACAGTTGCCAGGGCTCGAACAGTTCGGGCTGCGCATACAGCCGTGCGGAGGCCGCCGCGAGGCTGAGAGCGCGTGCGTGCGCTTCTTCCAGGATCCCGTTCGGATGGGACAGGCTCCACGCTGCTGATCGCTCGAGCGCGAACGTCCCTATCGCCACTGCGATGAGCGCCCATGTGGCCCAGCAGGTCGTTGCGCGGACCGCCGCCTCCGCTTCCTGCCCCGGTGGCGCTTCGATCGCGGCCGGGTGGACGAGCAGCACGTCAGGTCGCGAAGGGTGCGCGGTCGAGCCACGCGGCAATCGGCTTCACGGCGTCGAGCAGGCCGCGGTGGAGGTCGGGGGTCGCACCGCAGACGATCGACCGCCGTCCGGTGAGGTTGCCGGTGGATCCGCGGTAATCGGTGGCGACTCCGCCGCCGCAGCGCACCAGCAGCTCCCCCGCGGCGGTGTCCCAGGGATGGATGCCGAGCTCGTAGTAGCCATCGAGCCGACCGACCGCGACATAGGCCATGTCCAGCGCGGCCGATCCGCCGCGGCGGTGATCATCGCAGCGCCGCTGCAAGGCGACGAACACCTTCACGCAGTCGTCCATCGCCTCTGGGAAGCGGAACGGCAAGGCGGAAGCCAGCAGGGCGTTGGCGATCTCCGTGCAGCCCGAGGTGGCGACGCGATCGCCGTTGAGCCACAGGCCGCCGGTCGCCTCGCCGATGAAGGCCTCGTCGCGCATCGGGTCGTAGACGATGCCGTCCTTCGGTTCGCCGTGCTCGCAGTAGGCGATCGAGATCGCGAAGGCGGGAATGCCGTGGATGAAGTTGGTGGTGCCGTCGATCGGGTCGATGATCCACATCGGGCGTTCGTCATCGCTGGAGATCGGATGGCCGCCCGAGGTCTCCTCGCCCAGGATCTGGTGATCGGGATAGCGCGAGCGGATGCGGCGGATGATCGCGTCCTCGACCAGGCGGTCGACATGGCTGACGTAGTCGTGTTGTCCCTTGGACCGCACGTCCTTCTCGGCCACGGTCGCGAAATGTTCGCGCGCGATCTTGCCGCCCACTTTCGACAGTTCGACGAGGAAGCTTCTCACGGCGGCATCTTCCACCGGGGCCCACGGCGATCAACGTCGTGGCACTGAGCGCCCCCCGGGCCGCGCCGTCGCGGTTGTCCGGGCACAATCCCCGCGATACTGCCGGAATGGACATCCGCGGCTTGGCCATGCCTCTCTCCACCTACCGCACGAGGCGCACCGGCGCTGCCAAGCGCGTCGAACGGGCGTTCGACCGCCGCGTGCCCCTGCTGCTGATCGGATGCGACGAGCACACCCTGCGACGCGAGCGCCAGGATCCGTGGTTCGATTACTACTGCGGATGCGCCGAACCAGAGGCCGCGCTGCTGATCGACCCCACCTCGCGTTCAGCGCGCGACACGCTGTTCCTCGATGCCGGCGATCCCGCGCGCATCATCTGGGACGGCGCCCGCCTGGGACCGGACGAGCGCGGGCGCCGCGTCCACGGCGTGCACGCGATCGCCGACAAGCTCGAGCTCGAGAAGCGCGTCATCGCCGCCGCCAAACGCGCCGGCAACCGGCTGGCGATGTGCACGCGCGAACGCGAGCCGGGGTTCCAGTCGTCCGCCTTCGCCGCGTGGAAGAAGAAGCTGCGCGGCATCACCCTGGTGAACGCCGAGCCCGCCCTGGTGCACCAGCGCATGTACAAGGATGCATACGAGATCGCCGCCCATCGCCGCGCGATCGCCATCACCTGGGCCGGTCTCAAGCAGGTGCTGCCGCGCATCCCCAAGCTGCGATCCGAGGCCGAGGTCGCCGCCGAGCTGATCTGCCACTATAAGAAAGACTCGTACGGACCGTTGGCATTCCCGCCGATCGTCGGTTCCGCAGTCCACGGCGCGACGCTGCACTACCCGCACAACGACCGGCCGCTGGTGAAGAAGGCGCCGCTGCTGATCGATTCGGGCGCGACGGCCTCGGGCTACTGCGCCGACGTCACCCGCACCGTGCCGCAGCACGGCCGTTTCGACGACCGGCGTTTCCGCGAGGTCTACGAGCTCGTGCTGCACTGCAACACGCTCGGTCGCAAGCACGCGCGGCCCGGCATCACGCGCGAAGAGCTGAACGCCATCGCCTGGAAGCCGATCATCGACGCGGGCTTCATCCGTCATCACGGACTCAGCCACCACATCGGCTTGGACGTGCACGATCCGGCGGATTACACCGTGCCGTTCGCACCGGGCATGATCATCTCGAACGAGCCCGGCGTGTACTTGCCGGACGAAGGCTTCGGCATCCGCATCGAAGACGATCTGCTGATCACCCGCAACGGCTGCGAGGACATGACGCGCGGGATCCCCAAGGACGTGCGCGGGCTCGAAGCGGCGATGCGCGGCTGACGTGCGCGCGCTGGTGGCCAGCAGGCTGCGTGCTGGCCGCGGTGATCAGGGAACGTGGACGAATGCCGGGCGCTTCTCGCGCGCAGCGTTGATCGCGTCGAAGTCGCGCCGCGCCTGCGCCAGGGCGGCGAGCTTGGCGGTGCGCGCAGCGGCCCACCACTCGAGGGTGTTCACCGTGTCGTTGGCGCGGCGGCGGTCGGTGGCATGGGCGAGGACATCGGTGCTGCGATCCGATACCACGAACCGCGCTTCGGCCAGCACCGCGCGGCCGTCCTTGTCGAAGCAGTGGCCGATCTGCTCGCTCAGGAGCACGCGCTGGCGCTGGCGCTGGACGCGTTCGCGCTGCTCGTCGCGCAGGTAGGCGACGTCCCATTCTTCGAGCGTCGCGTCGTAACGGTCGGCGCGGTTGATCGCCAGGATCTCGTCGATGCGCAGGGTCATCGCTGCGATCTCGCGTTCGAGACGCACGATGGTGTTCGCCAGCGATGGCAGGCGACCCGCGCGCACCCTGGGGGCCGCGCCGGCCTCGGCGACCACTGCCACGTGGTTCGACATCGGCGCGCGATCGACCACGGTGGCGTCATCGACCGCCTCCGATCCCGCGGCCGGGACCGGTTCTGCGGCCCGCTCCTGGGCGACGGTGCCGGCAGCCCACCACGACAGCGAGGTGGCGAGCAGGGCGATGACCAGCGCAGGCTTCATGATGCTTCCCCAGGTCCTGATGCGGCGGACGTTTGAGTTGATACTCCGTGCGCGGCAGGACGTTGCCGCCCATACGGCTGGAGCGGTCACGGCGCGGCCTCGCGTCGTTGGCTGCCCACGCCGAAGCTGTGCTTGAGCTCCGATAACAGCGAGCGCAGGGACTTCGGCACCCGGGGTTCCAGGGCGGAGAACGACTCGGCGATCAGGGTGATCTCGCGCAGCCAGCCCTCGGCATCGACCGCGCACAGCTCGGCCATCACCGCCGGGTCGATGTCCAGGCCCGATGTGTCGATCGAGCCGGGGCGCGGCAGGTGGCCGACCGCGGTATCCTCGGCGACGTCGCGCCCATCGAGGCGATCGCACATCCATTTCAGCACGCGGATGTTCTCGCCGAATCCAGGCCACAGGTAGGCGCCTGACGCATCCTTGCGGAACCAGTTGACGAAGAAGATGCGCGGCGCCTGAGCGCCCAGGCGTCGGCCCATCTCGAGCCAGTGCGCGAAGTAATCCCCCATGTGGTACCCGCAGAAGGGCAGCATGGCGAAGGGGTCGCGCCGCAGCACCCCCGCGGTGCCGATGGTCGCGGCGGTGGTCTCGGAGCCGGCGGTCGCGCCCAGGAAGATGCCGTGCGCCCACGAGCGCGCCTCGTTGACCAGGGGAATGGTGCGTGGTCGGCGTCCGCCGAAGACGATCGCCGAGATCGGCACGCCCGCGGGGTCGGCGAAGCGCGGGTCGATCACCGGGCATTGATCCAGGGGCGCGGTGAAGCGCGCGTTCGGGTGCGCCGCCGGGCGACCCGCGCCGGGCTTCCAGTCACGGCCTTGCCAATCCGTCAGCTGCGCGGGCGGATCGGCGGTCATCCCCTCCCACCACACGTCGCCGTCGGGGGTCGTCGCGACATTGGTGAAGATGGTGTTGCGGCGGATGGTGGCCATCGCGTTGGGATTGGATTCCTCAGAGGTGCCGGGGGCGACACCGAAGAAGCCGGCCTCGGGGTTGATCGCGTGCAGGGCGCCGTCCGCGCCTTGGCGCATCCAGGCGATGTCGTCGCCGATGCAGCGCACCGTCCACCCGGGCAGGGTCGGCCGCAACATGGCGAGGTTGGTCTTGCCGCAGGCGCTGGGGAATGCCGCCGCGAAGTAGCGCGTCGTCGACCGGCTCGCCGCCCCTGCCGGCGGCGTGAGCGCCAGGATCAGCATGTGCTCGGCCATCCAGCCTTCGTCGCGCGCGAGGTGCGAGGCGATGCGCAGGGCGAAGCATTTCTTGCCCAGGAGCGCGTTGCCGCCGTAGCCCGAGCCGTACGACCAGATGCTCGGATCCTCGGGGAAGTGCACGATGAACTTGTCGGACAGCTCGGTCGCGCACGGCCATGGCACATCCGGTCGTCCCGGACCCAGCGGCGCCCCGACCGAATGCAGGCATGGGACGAAAGTCCCGTCGCTGCCCAGCGCAGCGAGGGCAGCGGCGCCCATGCGGGTCATGATGCGCATGCTCACCGCCACATAGGGCGAATCGGTGATCTCGACCCCGAGGCGCGCCAAGGGCGAGCCGATCGGCCCCATGCAGAACGGCACCACGTACAGGGTCCGTCCGGCCATCGCGCCGGCAAATCGCTGGCGCAGGGTCGCCTTCATCGCCACCGGGTCCGCCCAGCGGTTGGTGGGCCCTGCGTCGTCGGGATCGGTGGTGCAGATGAAGGTGCGGTCCTCGATGCGCGCGACGTCGCTGGGGTGCGTCCGGCACACGAAGCTGCCCGGCCGCGCCGGAACGGCCTGGAAGGTCCCCTGCGACACCAGCAGGTCGCAGAGCTGGCGGTACTCCGCTTCCGATCCGTCGCACCAGTGGACGCGCGCCGGCGTGCACAGCGCCACCGTGTCGTCGACCCACGCCTGCAGACGCGCATGCTGGACGGCCATGCCGCCCATTCTCCGGGTCGCGGCGGCTGAAGAAACAGGTCTCTCGCGAAGGCCTCGCAGCTGCCGCCGCTCCCCTGATGGCCGCTCGTTGTCCGCATCGCCCGAGGGCTACGCTGCGGTCTCGGGGGCGCCGATGGAGTGGGACGGCAAGATCGAGCAGCCGACGTGGACGTGCGCCGCTACCGGCCGCGTGCTGGCTCCGGGCGAGACGGTGTTCTCGGGACTGCGGCTGGCTGATGGCATATTCACGCGCACCGACGTGTCGGTCGACGGATGGAACAGCCAGGATCCGGCGACGTTCCTGAGCTGGTGGCGGCACCTCGTTCCCGAACCGGACCGGCGGCGGCGATCGCTCAAGCTCGACAAGGCGTCGCTCGGGCAGATCTTCGCCGACCTCAAGGATGCGAATGAGCGCCCCAGTCAGTGCTTCTGCTATGTCGTCGCGCTCTGCCTGGCGCGCATGCGCGCCTTCCGGCTGCTGTCGGTGGTGACCGACGGCGGCGTCTCGTACCTGCTCGTCCAGGATCGCGCGACCAACGCGGTGCACCGGGTCCGCGATCCGCAGATGTCGCCGCTCGAGGAAGAGAACGTGCGGAAGAATCTGTTCGAAGTGATCGGCACCGATGGCGGCGCGGTCGCCGCACCGGCGCCGGAATAGCACGCGGAGCAGTAGCGGGTCGCGGTCGGCGGTCGACCACACCAACAACCGCACACCGTCTCCCCTCTCTCCCTCCCCTCCCCTCCCTACCGCGCCCTACCGCGCCCGCACCGGATTGAGCGACAGCTGGTACTCGTACGGCTGCGAGGCTTCGATCACCACCGGATCGGGGTAGGTATTCGGGCGCTTGGGCGCACCGCGTTTCTGCGGCAGCACGCGCTCGGTGACGAGCGTGTCCCCGTGCGGCTTGCGCAGGGTGTTGGTCGCTTCCGGCACGGCGACCCGTCGGTCGCCCTCGGCGCGCCGCGCCGGATCCTGCTCGGCGGAGCCCTCGCGACGCGTGCTCTGCGACGCCTTCTGGCTCTGGTCGAGCTGATTGCGCAGCGCTTCGAGCTCTGGGCGGTTCGCCGCGTCCGGGTGGTCCTGGAGGATGCGATCCAGGTCCCGCGCCGTGGTGGACATGTCGCTGGCGGCGGCGAGGTCCTCTCCCGACAGGCTCGACGCCACCGAGTTGGCCGCCCCCGACACCCCATCGATCGCGACGGCTTCGGGCGCGACCAGCGCGGTCGCCAGGGTCCGCAGGCAGCCTTGGCAGGACACCACAGCCGCACCGAGCACGATCCAGCCTGCGATGACCCCGAGCCGCATGGCACGAGTATCGCCCTGCGTAGCCCTCGGTACAAGCCGCGAAAACGCTGGCGCAGCCTGTCTAAAACCCCCGCTCTTCCGTCATCCTACCGGCGGACCGGGATGCCGGTGGGGAAAGCGGGGATAACCCCGCCTCGGGGACAATCGCCGTCTCGCTTATCGACAGCATCAACTCGCTCACCCGCCGATCGTTAGGACATATTAGCCGCTTTAGCCGTGGCAGAGGAATAAAGAGGAATAGTATCTTTAATACATATGGAAACATCAGTACAGACAGCTTTGAACCTGAACTGCGATCGCGAGCACCTGTTGGCTGCGATCCAGGCTGCCGATGCGGTCGTGCCGTCCAACAGCACGAAGCCCATCCTGACCAACCTGCTCCTCGATGCCAAGAAGGACCACCTCGAGATCGTCGCCACCGATCTGCAGGTCGGCCTGCGATCGATCGTGCGCAAGATCCGCGTCACCGGTGCCGGCCAAGCGGTGGTGCAGGCGCGCCAGCTCGCGGTCATCCTCAAGGAATCGTCCTCACAGCAGGTCACGCTCTCGCTCGAAGGCAAAGCCGACCAGAGCCTGCTGCACATCACGCTCTCGGACGGCGACTACCAGATCCCCGCCATCATCGGCGAAACCTTCCCGCCGGTGTCGTTCTTCCCGACCGACGTGCGCTCGATCGCGGTCAACGGCGCGCGCTTCGAAGAGATGGTGCGCCAGACCGTGTTCGCCATGGACAAGGACCGCACCAGCGCGGTGCTCTCCGGCATGTACGTCGCGGTCGGCGGCGGCGAACTGGTGATGGCCGCTACCGACGGCAAGGTGCTGTGCGAAGCGATCGAGAAGCGGGAGGAATTCTCCGGCGAGGCCATCCAGGCGGTGATCCCCGCGATCACCATCAGCCATCTGCAACGCATCCTGGGAACGACGCAGCCCGATCAGATCGAGTTCGCATTCTCGGGAAAACTGGTGTTCGTGCGTCTGGTGATGGCGACCGGGCTGCAGGTCGAGATAACCAGCCGCCTGGTTGAAGGAAACTTCCCGGCCTATCGCAACGCCCTGCCGGCGTCGACGCCATCGAGCGTGACCTTCAAGACCACCGAGCTCGCGTCGGCGGTGCGCCGCGCCGCGCTGATGACCAACCAGACCAGCCGCGGCATCGTGCTCGCGCTCGACAATGACACCGCGGTGTTCTCCAACCTGAATTACACCAACGGCAGCGCGCGCATCCCCGTCACCTGCGCTTATGCAGGGCAGGCGGTGAAACTCGGCATCAACTCGCATTACATGGGTGATGTGCTGCGCGTGTACAAATCCGAAAAGATCGTGATCGAGCTCTCGCGCGGACTGATCATGCGCGAGCCCGGAGCGACCTACCTGATCATGCCGATCAGCCTGCCGTCGTGATCGCCGCGCTGCCGACGCAGCCGTAGATCCGCCGCGATATGGAGACGACCGCGATCCAGGTGCCATCGACCGCCCCGTGGGCGGAGGCCCGTGCGATCCACGCGACCCTGCGCGAGCACGGCGCTGAAGCGTGGCTCGTGGGCGGCTGCGTGCGCGATCTGTTGCTGGGACGCGCGGTAAAGGACGTGGACATCGCGACCGGCGCTTCGCCCGAGGAGATCGAGCAGTGGTTTCCGCGCACCGTCGCGGTCGGCAAGAGCTTCGGCGTGATCATCGTGGTGACGCCATCGAAAGCGAACGTCGAGGTCGCCTCGTTCCGCAGCGATGGCGCCTATATCGATGGCCGTCGTCCGACCTCGATCGTGCCGACAGACGCGCGCAGCGATGTCGAACGCCGCGATTTCACCATCAACGCGCTGCTGCTGGATCCGCTCGACGGCACCGTCTTCGACCATGTCGGCGGTCTCGCCGATCTGCGCGACCGCTGCCTGCGCGCGGTCGGCGATGCCGCGGCGCGCCTGAGCGAAGACCGTTTGCGCGTGCTGCGCGCGCTGCGTTTCGCCGCCGGCCTGGGTTTTGCGATCGAGCCGCGGACCTGGCAGGCGATCCGCACGACTCCGCTCGCCGGACTCAGCGCGGAACGCATCGTGCAGGAATGGTTCAAGGGCCTGGCCTGCGCACGGCCTGGAGCGTGGTTGCGCCTGCTGGCCGAGAGCGGACGCCTCGCCGAGGTCACGCCCCCGCTGGGGCAGGATCTGGTCGCAGAGACCGCCACCGCGCTCGACCGGCTCGGCCCGCGCGATGACGAGGTCGCCGCTGCGGTCTGGCTGTCGCGCGTGTCCGTGCCGGCCGCGTTGGCATGGCTCGGCGGCTTGCCGCTCGAGAAGGCGTCGCAGCGGCGCATCACCTGGCTGATCGAACAGCTGCGGACCCTGCCGCGTCATCACCACGCCGCGATCGCCGACCGTCGTCGCCTGGCCGGCCATCCCCAGGCAGAGGCGCTCGTCGCTGCGGCGCGAGCCTGCCTTCCCGATGACTCGGGCCAGCTGGCCTTCGTCGCCGACCGCGCGGCCGAACGTGCGCGCCCCCCTTTCGCGCCCTGGGTGCGCGCGTCCGACCTGTTGGCACTCGGGTTGCGTCCAGGACCCCGCGTCGGTGTGGTGCTGCGGCGCCTGGAAAACGCCCAGCTCGAGGGCTCGCTGGCGGACCGCGATCAGGCCCTCGAACAGGCTCGCATCTGGCTCGCTGGAGAGGCCTAAAACTCCGTTTCCGCGCGTTGACCATCGGCGGTCGACCCCTACTCTCCGAGCCCTCTTCAGATCGGGCGCCGACTCCGGCGAGCCCCCCTACGACAGGACCCAATCATGGCCAAAGCCGCCGCTTCCCGCACCGTTTCCGCGAAATCTGCGCGGTACGTCTACCACTTCGGCGGGGGGAAATCGGATGGCGACGCGTCGCTGAAGTCGCTGCTGGGCGGCAAGGGCGCCAACCTCGCCGAGATGGCGCGGCGCGGATTCAACGTGCCCCATGGATTCACCATCACCACCGAGGTATGCACGTACTATTACGCCAACAAGAGGACCTACCCCAAGTCCCTGTTCGGCGCGGACGTGAAGACCGCCATCGCCAAGCTCGAGAAGGCCCAGGGCAAGGGTTTCGGCGACGCGAAGAACCCGCTGCTGGTGTCGGTGCGCTCGGGCGCACGCGACTCGATGCCGGGCATGATGGACACCATCCTGAACCTCGGGCTCAATGACACGACCGTCGAGGGCCTCAAGGCCAAGACCGGCAACGGCCGCTTCGCCTACGACTCGTATCGCCGCTTCGTGCAGATGTACGGCGACGTGGTCATGGGCGTGCAGAAGCGCAGCGAGAACGAGGCCGAGCCCTTCGAGCACGTGCTCGAAGCGGTGAAGCACGAGTGCGGCGTCCAGGAAGACACGCAGCTGACCGAGGCCAACCTCAAGGAAGTGATCAAGCGCTTCCGCGCGCTGATCAAGGAGCGCACCGGGAAGGAATTCCCCAACGATCCGTTCCGTCAGCTCGAAGGCGCGGTCGGCGCGGTGTTCGGCTCGTGGATGAACGAGCGCGCCTGCCTGTACCGCCAGAAGTACAAGATCCCCGATGAGTGGGGCACGGCCGTGAACGTGCAGGCGATGGTGTTCGGCAACATGGGCGACACCTCGGGCACCGGCGTGGCGTTCACCCGCAATCCCGCCAACGGCGAGAACGAGTTCTACGGCGAGTACCTGGCCAACGCGCAAGGCGAGGACGTGGTCGCCGGCGTGCGCACCCCGCTGAAGATCCAGGACATGGCGAATGACCCGATCTTCGCCGACGTCTACAAGCAGCTGCTGGTGGTACGTCACAAGCTCGAGAAGGAATTCGGCGACGTCCAGGACTTCGAGTTCACCATCGAAGAGCGCAAGCTGTACATGCTGCAGACGCGCCACGGCAAGCGCACCGCGCAGGCCTACGTCAAGATCGCGCACGACATGGTGCGCGCCAAGCTGATGACCCCCGAGCACGCGGTGAAGTCCGGCGATCCTCAGGCGTTGGACCAGCTGCTCGCGCCGATCTTCGACACCACCGACGAGAAGCTCGCGCTCAAAGAGAACTTCATGACCACCGGCCTTCCCGCCGGTCCGGGCGCGGCGTGCGGGCTCATCGCCTTCACCGCCCACCAGGCCGAAGCGCAGGTCGCCGCCGGCCACAAGGTCGTGCTCTGCCGCATCGAGACCTCGCCCGAGGACCTGCGCGGCATGATCGCCGCCGAAGGCATCCTCACCGCACGCGGCGGCGTATCGTCGCACGCGGCGCTGGTCGCCCGCCAGATGGGCAAGGTCTGCGTCGCCGGGGCCGGCGACCTGAACATCGATTACGCCGGCGGCACGCTGACCTGCGGCTCGACCACGCTGCGCGAGGGCGACTACATCGCCATCAACGGCACCACCGGCGCGGTCTACGGCCGCCGCGTGAAGACCTCCGACAGCGAGCTCAAGCAGGTGCTCATCGGCAAGACCATGAAGCCGACCGACAGCAAGCTGTTCCAGTCGTACGACTTCGTGATGAAGCTCGCCGACAAGTACCGCACGCTCGGCATCCGCACCAACGCCGACCAGCCCGACCAGGCCGAGAACGCCATCGCCTTCGGCGCCGAAGGCATCGGCCTGTGCCGCACCGAGCACATGTTCTTCGGTGGCGACCGCATCGACAGCGTGCGCGAGATGATCCTCTTCGCCGAGGACTACGCGAAATTCAAGGCCGAGTCGGCCGAGGCCAAGGACGACCAGGCCAAGCTCGCGCACCTCAAGAACGAGCACGCGGAGGCGATCGAGCACTTCAACTCGGCGCTCGCCAAGCTGCTGCCGATGCAGCAGAAGGATTTCGAGGAGCTCTTCGCCGCCATGGGCGGGCGCCCGGTGACCATCCGCTTCCTCGATCCGCCGCTGCACGAGTTCCTGCCCGCGACGCGCGACCAGAAGGACGATCTCGCCAAGAAGCTCGGCGTCACCTACGATCGCATCGATGCGCTCGGTCACGCGCTGCACGAGGCCAACCCGATGCTCGGCCATCGCGGCTGCCGCCTCGGTATCGTGTACTCCGAGATCTCAGAGATGCAGGCGCGCGCGGTGTTCCGCGCGGCGATCCAGGTCGCGAAGAAGACCGGCAAGAAGCTCATCCCCGAGATCATGATCCCACTGGTCGGCTACGTCGCCGAGCTCAAGCAGCAGCTGGACATCGTCCACGCGGTCGCCCGCGAGGAGATGCAGAAGTCCAAGACCACGTTCCAGTATCTGGTCGGCACCATGATCGAGATCCCGCGAGCGGCTCTCACCGCCAACGAGATCGCGAGCGAGGCGCAGTTCTTCTCGTTCGGCACCAACGACCTCACACAGACCACGTTGGGCATGAGCCGCGACGACTCGGGCAAGTTCCTGCCGCACTACCAGAAGATCGGAATCGTGAAGTCGAACCCCTTCGCCTCGATCGACCAAGCCGGCGTCGGCCGCCTGATGGAGATCGCGATCGACGGCGGCAAGGCCACGCGCCCGGACATCAAGCTCGGCATCTGCGGCGAGCACGGTGGCGACCCGACCACCATCGAGTTCTGCCACAAGATCGGCCTGAGCTACGTCAGCTGCTCGCCGTTCCGGGTGCCCGTGGCCCGTCTGGCCGCCGGCCAGGCCGCGCTGCGGCATGGCGGGACTCCCATGACCGCCAGGACCAAGACCAAGACTACGGCAAAGAAGTCCGGCGGGACGTCCAGGGCCAAGCCCAAGACCGCGAAGCTCCTGCGCGCAGCTGCTGCGCGCTGAGCCGGTTTCTCGACCGAATCGACGTCCCCCAGGGTAACCCCCAGGGTAACCCCCTGGGGGACCATCCGTTACAGAAACCCTATTAATTAGCTATCGATCGCATACGATCCCCACGTGCGCCGCTTACTGGCAATCTCTGTCCTCTCCCTGGGATGCGCCGGTTGCGGCGTCGATTCCACGCGCTCGCTGTGGTCGACGCGCTGGATGGAGCCGCGGGGGAATGCGGTGGCAGATCGCATGATGGAGGCCGCGGAGATCGGCGGCAAGGCCGCGATCACGCCGGTGACCGCGGTTGTCGACGTCTGTACCGAT
This sequence comes from Planctomycetota bacterium, assembly GCA_013696105.1. Classification (GTDB taxonomy): domain Bacteria; phylum Planctomycetota; class UBA11346; order UBA11346; family UBA11346; genus JACCZE01. Next base: position 17,130 of record JACCZE010000408.1, read on the forward strand.
GATCTCACGATGGCGGTTGTGTGGTGCGCCGCCGAGGTGCTGGGCGGCTGCGTGCAGACGGCCTGCAGTTGCGGTAGCCGCTGATCTCGACGTGGCGCTCAGGCTACATCCGCCAATCTAAGCGACCGCCCTGGCAGAACGACAACCGCCATCGGGAATGGTGTTGGGGCAGCCCATCATCCGTCAGGTGACCAATGAAATCCGGCGAGAGTGGCTCAGCTACAAGGCGGGAGGAGGGAGCGTGGCAGCGC
>JACCZE010000418.1 GCA_013696105.1 Planctomycetota bacterium
GGCGGCGCGCGCGCAGCTCGTGCCGCAGCTGCGCGCGATCGGGTACGTCAACGTCTCGCTCGACCTCGCTGGCTTCGCCAGCGGCGGCTTCAATGCGTTGCTGGCGACGCCGGCACGCACAGCGGAGCCGTGATGGCCAGGCGACGGACGCTCAGGGGCGGATCTTCGCGCGCCGCCGCCATCCCGCCGACCATCGACCTCGACCTGCAGCGCGCCGCGCGCTGCGGTTTTCCCGAAGTGGTGTTCGGCAGCGGGAAGACCGTCGACGAGGTGGTCGGTGCAGCCGTTCGTATCGCTTCGGTCCACGGCCAGGCGCTGGTGACGCGCGCATCCGACGAGGCGCTGGCGGCATTGGCGGCGGCACTGCCCGCGGGCAGCATCCATCGCCGGAGCCGCTGCTTCAGCGTCGGCGATCCCGTCGCGCGCTTCGGGCCGGTCGGATTGCTGTCGGCGGGCACCAGCGACGAACCGGTGGCCGAAGAGGCGCACGTGACGCTCACCGCGCGCGCGGTGCGCGTCGAGCGCTTCCGCGACTGCGGCGTGGCCGGCATCCACCGGTTGCTCGGTCGCCTGGCCGAGATCCGCGCCTGCCGCTGCCTGATCGTGGTGGCGGGAATGGACGGCGCGCTGCCCTCGGTGGTCGGCGGCCTGGTCGACATCCCCGTGATCGCCTGCCCGACCTCCGTCGGCTACGGCGTCGCCGCCGGCGGCCATGCGGCGCTGAACACCATGCTCGCCAGCTGTTCGGCCGGGCTGACCGTGGTCAACATCGACAATGGCTTCGGCGCGGGATTCGCCGCCGCCTCCATCTCCCGCGCGATCGGGAGGGACATGGATCGTCCGACGTCCGGGGTCCGACGTCCGACGTCGAAGCCGAAGCCGAAGCCGAAGCGCAAGAAGGCCTGAAGGCGACCGTCCGCGGCCTGAATCCTGGGGAACCGATGAACACCGTGCTGCTGCTCGTGGCCTCGAACCTGTTCATGACCACGGCGTGGTATTGGCACCTGAAATCGCACTCGCTGCCGCTGCTGGGGATCATCGCGATCTCGTGGCTGATCGCGCTGCCCGAATACTGCCTGGCGGTGCCGGCCAATCGCCTTGGGCACATCGCGTTCGGCGGTACGTACACCGCACCACAGCTGAAAATATTGCAGGAGGGCATCGCCCTGCTGGTGTTCCTTGGATTCACCCTCGCGGTGCTGAAGGAGGTTCCGCGGTGGACCGATATCGCGGGGATGGGGCTGATCGTTGCGGGACTCGCGGTGTCCCTGGGCGCGCGTGCCTGATCCGGATGGCGCAGCCGTTCGCGCTCAGGGGGATGCGCTCGCCGGCGCCGGCGTGATCTCCATGGCGCGCTTCCGTTCATCGGTCTCCCAGCGGACGGAGATCGATTCGCCGACGGACAGGCGGCGGATGCGCTCGAGCATGACCCGATCGGGTCCCCCGCCCTCGTGCGGCTGGCGCCCCAGCCATTTGGCCGAGTAGACCTCGACGGCTCCCGTGGCGCCGTCGCGCAGGCCGAACGTCCCGTTGCGGATGTCGACGCTGCTGACGACGCCGACCGCCACGCCGCTCGTCGGCACACCGGGCGTCGGCGGAGTCTCGACCGCAGTGGCCAGAGGCGGCACGGCGGGTGCGATAGTCTGAGCGACCTCCGGCTCGATCGTCTGGCGCTGCGCCTGGATGGCCACCGTCCCGGCGATCGGCGCGGCGATGATCGCTGCAGTGAGCGCGACCTTCGCCATCAGCGACCAGCCTCCGCCGAACACCACCGTGGCTGGCACGATCGGAACCTGGGTGGATACCAGCAGCGCCTTCCATTGCGCAGCGAGCGCGGGACCGGGCATGGATTCCGCCGCTGAGAGCGAGCCCTGGATCGCGGACAGGCTCAGGGCCACTCCCACCCCGGCGAGCCGCTTGCGCAGGCGGGTAAGCGCACGGTGCACGCGCACGCGCGCATTGCCTTCGCTGCAGCCGACCTCCCCGGCGATGGCGCGATAGTCCAGGCCGGCGTGCACGTGCAGCAGCAAGGGCAGGCGGTGGGATTCCGGCAGGTCCGTCAATTCGCGGCGGAGCGCTTCGACCACCGCGGGGGCCGGCGCCTCGCTTTCTGGCTGGGTGGTGTCGGAGGCGACCGGGGCGCGCCGGGCGACTGCGGTCTCGTGGTGGGAGCGCCTGCGCCGGGCGCGCAGCAGCTGCAGGGCGCTGGTGACGGTCACTCGCATGATCCACGCCCGGGCGGCTGCATCCGGATCCTCTCCGAGCGGCTTGAAGCGCGCCGCGCCCGCACGGATGTGCAAGAAGGCCTCTTGGCACGCATCGCCCGCCAATTCGTCATCGCCCGTCACCCGGTAGGCGGCGCGGAACATGTCCTTGCCGTGGTTTTCGACGATCAGGCCCCAGGCGTCCGCATCCTGGTCCATCGCCAGCCGCTCGAGCGCGGCGGAGGTGCCTGCGAACGCCGGCACGGTGGATGAAGGGCCCATCGCGGTCAAAATGCCGAGCGTTCGGGGTCGTTACAGGGGAACATCCCACAGGAGACGTTCGACTCGGGACAGAACCCGCGCAACGTTCGATCAGCTCCGGTGATGCACAGACCGGGCGTCGGTTCGAGCGACTCGCAGGTCGACGTGCGGGAATGGCGGGAAAGGGTCCTGCGCAATGGGGGGATGGAGGGTATACTCTCCTCGCTCGCCGAGACCCCCGGCTGATAGCAGATCGGAAACATGCCCACCCTCGCCGTCGATCCCGTGCTTCCCACCGCCCCCGCGGCTTCCCCCGCGGCCGCAGTCATCGTCACCCTGTCCCTGAGTACCGGGCGCGATGTGCGGCATCGGGTGCGCTACCGCGGTGATCTCCAGTTTCTCGCCTCCTCGTGGCAGCGGCTGATCAGCGAGGCCGAGCGTATCGACCTGTGGGATGAATCCGGATCCCACCAGCAGGTGCTGTGCGCGACCATCGTCCGCCTGGGCATCGAGGCCGCCGTCGGTCCCCATCGGCAGGGCGCCCAAGAGCCGGTGTCGAGCTGGTTCTATGCCTCGCGCATGGACGCCTCGGCATCCGATTCCCGCCGCTGACCGTCGTCCGCAGGCTCCGAGCAGGTGCTCAAACCGCCGGTGGCGACCACCAGCGCACGGTTGCGCATTCATGCGAGCGGCACGCTTTCTTTCCCGCCCCGCCTGGTATGGTGCGAAGCCCCCCCCATACGAGGTCCCTCATGCGCCACCAAACGAGTTCAACCGCGTCGATCCACCCGAGCATCGATGGGCTCGTCGCCCTGATCCAGGCCAACAAGGCGAAGGCGACCTCCGAGGAGGCGGCCCAGCTGCGCATGCTCTGCCAACGCAAGATCACCAGCTACCGCGAAGACATCTACCTCAAGCGCTACACCACCACCCCCGAACAGGACGCCGCGCGCACCCGCTGGCAGATGGTCACCGAATTCGCCAACCGCCGCCCCGCGGCCACGCCGCCCGCCAAGGGCCGCTGATCAAGCCGAAAGAGAGCACGTCGACGGCGGCTGTCGCCGTCGGATGGAACCCTCGGGAGATCCCCGAGGGTTTTTCCGTTTCCGTGCAGGACCGCATCGCTGTCGAACCGAGAGCAGGGGGTCGACTCCGCGGCGCAGGACGCAGCCTCTCTGGTCCCAACGAAAAACCCCGGATTTCTCCGGGGCTTTCGCTGAATCCTCGGACAGGCGGCGGTCTACGAATCGTAGTAGAGGTAGAACTCGTAGGGATTCGGGCGCAGCTTGAGCGGCTCGACCTCGGCCTCGCGCTTATAGGCGACGTAGGATTCGATCATCTCCTCGGAGAAGACGTCGCCCGCGGTGAGCCAGGCCTTGTCGTTCTCCATCTCGAGCAGGGCCTCTTCGAGGCTCTTGCAGGTCGACGGGATCTGCGCCAATTCCTCGGGCGGCAGGTCGTAGATGTTCTTGTCCATCGGCTTGCCTGGATCGATCTGATTCTTGATGCCGTCCACCGCGGCCATGAGGATCGCGGCGGTGACCAGGTAGGGGCTGCCCGAAGCGTC
>JACCZE010000431.1 GCA_013696105.1 Planctomycetota bacterium
GCATCCCGTCTGTTTGATGTCGCCGGTGCGCATGCCTTCGGACAGGACCGAGCGGATCGCCCGTTCGACGAGCGCGGCCTCGCTTTCGAGCTTCAATCCGTAGCGCAGCAGCAGCGCGACGCTGCCGATCATGGCCAGCGGGTTCGCCTTGCGTTGACCGGTGATGTCCGGCGCCGAGCCGTGGATGGGCTCGAAGAAGCCGACCGGTCCGCCCACCGACGCCGAAGCGAGCATGCCGATCGACCCGGTCAGCTGGCTGGCCTCGTCCGAGAGGATGTCGCCGAAGATGTTGCCGGTGACGATGACGTCGAATTGGCGCGGATCGCGGATGAGCTGCATCGCGGCGTTGTCGACATACATGTGGCTCAGCGCGACATCGGGGAAGTCCTTGCCGACTGCGGTCGCGACATCGCGCCACAGCTGGCTCGACTCCAGGACGTTGGCCTTGTCGACCGAGCACAGCTTCTTCGTGCGCAGGCGCGCGATGCCGAAGGCGACCCGCACGATGCGGTCGATCTCGGCGACGGTGTAGACCTCGGTATTGAAGCCGCGCCGCGTCGGACCCTCGCCCTCGATCCCACGCGGCTGGCCGAAGTAGATGCCTCCGGTGAGCTCGCGCACGACCATGATGTCGGTGCCCTTGAGCACCTCTGGCTTGATCGTGCTCGCATCCAGGAGCTCGTCGAACACCACCGCGGGGCGGAGGTTGGCGAAGGCGCCGAGCTCCTTGCGCAGCTTCAGGAGGCCCGCCTCGGGTTTGATGTGGTGCGGGACCTTCTCCCATTTCGGTCCGCCGATCGCGCCGAACAGCAGCGCGTGCGACTGCTTCACTCCGGCGATGGTGTCATCGGGCAGCGGCACGCCGTGCAGGTCGATCGCCGCACCGCCGGCGAGGTACTCCTTGGTCTCGAAGCGGTGTCCGCACGTCGCGCCGACCGCGGCGAGGATCTTCAGCCCTTCTGCTCCGACTTCCGGACCGATGCCGTCGCCGTGGATGACGGAAATCGTGTAGTTCGCCATGTGTTGCCTCCGCGCGGAGGGCGGAGCATCCCGACGGCTCCACGCCTGACAAGATGCACTCGGCGAGAGCGCGTGGGCACGTGTCTCGCAACCGAGGCGAACCGCCAAGTCGCCGAGTCGACATGAACGATGGGCGATGCGCGGGCTCGACGCACGACGACAGGAAGCGACCGATCGTCAGCCCCTCTGCCCTCTGCCCTCCGCCCTCCGCCCTCTGCCCTCGGCGCCTCGGCGGTCATTCCCGCCGGAATCAGGTCATGTCGACTGTGCGGAGGATCGCAGCCAGACGTTGTCGCCGAGGGGGTCGTAGCCCTTCCAAGCGTACGGATCCTCGCCGCACACCGGCATCACCGCACGGCAGTCGGCGCCCGCGACGGCCAGTCCCTCCTTGGCGATCCTGCCTTCGACGCCCCAGGGCAGCAGTGAGTTCATGCTCATGTAGTGGCTGACCAGGGCGCGGCGATAGACCTGGCTGCGATTGCGCTTGGAACGGTGAAGCAGGTAGCCGTTGAAGAACACCACGCTGCCGGCCTTGGCCTGCACCAGGATCTCCTGCGACGCGTCGAAGCCGTGGCTCTCGGGCGCGAAGTCGAATTCCTCGTTGTCGTCGTGCGCCCGGTTCGGGTACAGATAGCCGGAGCGGTGCGAGCCGGGGATGACGCGCAGGCAGCCATTGGCTTCGGTGGCGTCGTCGAGCGCGATCCAGGCCCCGCAGAGCGAACGATCGCGGGTGGGGATGTAGATCTCGTCCTGGTGCCAGGCCTGGCCCGGTTTCCCGGGCGGCTTGATGAAGAGCATCGACTGCATGCACTTCACCGCGCCATTCCAGTGCGCGAGGTGCGCGCCGATGATCCGCGACAGCACCGCGACGATCCCGGCGTGGAAGACGAATTCGCGGATCACCGGGCTGATGTTGTGCGGTTGATGGATGCACAGCAGCCGTTCGAGCACCTGCAGGTCGGAATAGTCTGCCGGCATCGGTTCGAGGGATTTGCATGGGTACTTGCCGCGAGCGAGCGCCGCCGCGTCGTCGCGCAGCCGCTGGACATCCAGGGGCGAGACCAGATCGGGTACGACCAGGAAACCGTCGTCGACGAACGACCGTACCTGCTCGGCGGTGATGACCGGACCGACGGAGGAGGGCGTTGCGGAACGGGGTGCAGGGCTGGGCATGGGTGCGTTCATCGGGCCTCCGGTGCGGTTGATCGCATCCTAGCGATCGGCGGTCTGGGATGGAATGACGACCCTGGACAAAAACATGCCTGAAAGTAACCTGGTGGAATGTGCGTTGAGGGGGCGCCCGACCAATGGTCGTGGCCGGACTCAGATCGTAAGGGTAATTAATAACTATGCTTACGATTACAGATATCGAGTCGATCCGCATCCAGCTGACCCCGGGCTCCTACGGCGGCGGTCTGGCGGTCTATCCACCGGGATCGACTTTCGGCCCTCGGACCATGCGCGATTTCGAGTTCGTGTGGATCATCGCGGGCGATGTGGTGTGGGAGAGCGACGGTGTCGAGCACGCGGCTCCCGCCGGATCGCTGCTGCTGGCCCGGCCGGGAATGCGCGACGCGTTCCGCTGGGATCCGTTGCAGCAGACTCGGCACGGATTCTTTCACTTCAGCATCGATCCAGGCGACGCGGCGATCCCGCCGATGGCCGAATGGCCGCTGGTGCGGCGGCTCCCCGAGCGCGACATCATCCGACCATTGTTCCATCATATCGACTGGCTGCTCAGCGCGCGGGTCCCGGGATGGGAGGCGCTGTCCGAGCACGCGATGCGCCAGGCGCTGCTGGCGTTCATCACCGGCGCTATGTCGGTGTCGGGCGATCCGGAGCAGGCCCTGCACCCGCTCATCGAGCAGGTGGTATCCCATGTCCAGGAGCGATGGGCCGCCGGCCGGCTCGAGCAGGTCTCGCTCGACGAACTCGCCGCCGCCGCCGGCGTATCGCGCGCGCACCTCGCCCGTGTCTTCCGCGCGCACCTCGGCTCGACTCCCGTGGAGGCGTTGCGCATCCTGCGGCTCGATCGCGCCGCGACGCTCCTGGTGCGGACCAACCTCGCGGTCGGCGCGATCGCCGACCGCACCGGATTCGAGAACGCCTTCCACTTCTCGCGCGCGTTCCGCCGCCAGTACGGGCATTCCCCGCGTGCATTCCGCGCGCACATGCTCGCGGGCGCGAACATGCCGACGATTCCCCTGGTGCGCGTGCGCCAGCTGTCGGCCCGGATGTGGCAGAAGGTCTGAGGAGCGCCTGGAGGTTCCGACCGACGTGAACGGGGGGCGGTGGTGAATCCGCGATCGTTTGCCGACATCGGGTTGATGGCGCTTGGAGTTGCGCTAGGTCCGCGCTTCCAGCAGCACGATGGCCTGCGCTGCGATCGCGCGTTTCGCGCCGATGGCATCGCATTCCTCGTTGGTGCGCGCCTTGAGGCCGATGCACGAAGGCGCGAGCGAGAAGAGCTCGGCAAGTCGTGCGCGCATGGCCGGTTTGTGCGCCATCAGACGAGGCGCCTGGGCGATGACATTGATGTCGACATTGGCGATGCGCCAGGGGCGCATGGCATCGAGCGCGAGCACCGCTTTCACGAACTCGCAGGAGTCTCTGCCCGCATGGGCGGGATCCGTGTCGGGAAACATCTCGCCGAGGTCTCCGGCTCCGAGGGCGCCCAGGAGGGCATCGCACAGCGCGTGCAGCACGACGTCGCCATCGCTGTGCGCCACCAGCCGATAGGGGCACGGGATGCGGACGTTCGCGATCACGATCCCGTCGCCAGGCTCGAGCCGATGGATGTCGTAGCCCAGCCCGACCCGGGACATCAGGAGAGGTGCTCCGTGCTCCGTGCTCCGTGCTCCGTCCTATCGGATATCATCGACCGGGCCGCTGTCGGTCCGTGTACGACGGAGAACGGAGGACGGAGGACCGAGAACGTTCCGCTCACTTCCGGATCTGCTTCTGGTAATCCGCTTCGTTCATCAGGCCGTCGAGCGGCTTGGCCGACGTCGGCTTCACCTTCACGAACCAGCCCTTACCAGCAGGATCGCTATTCAACAGTTCGGGATTGGCCTTCACCGCCTCGTTGACCTCGACCACCTCGCCGTCGACCGGGCTGTAGTAGTCGTTCACCGATTTCACCGATTCGATCTCGGCGCAGGCCTTGCCGCGCGCCACCTTGGTGCCGACATCCGGGAGCTGCACATGGATCACCTCGCCGACCTCGCCGGCGGCGAAGGCCGACAGGCCGATGGTGACCGTGGCGCCGTCCTGGCGCGCCCATTCGTGGGTGGGAAGGTAATGCTGGGTCATGTCGTCCTCGGGGGGGTGCCGCAGGATGGTGGACCCACGACCACCTTCAAGCCCTGCAGATCGAACTGCTGTCAGGACATCGGGAAGCGTGTGTGAGGATGCCCAAGAACCCCTCGACGGTCGGCCATGTCGGCAACAATCCCGTGCCCTACCTTGATCCTAGTCGACCACGCGGGTGTCCCGCGCAGAACCGGATGCGATGAATCAAACCATGTCTGCCGAACTCGACGAAGATTTCCGCTACGGTCAGCTGGCCATCGAAGGCCGGTTGATCAGCCCGGACCAGTTCGACCTGGCCATGGACAAGGTCAAGACCCAGAAGAAGGGCTTGGCCGACGTGCTCGTCGCCGATGGCGTCATCGACCTGACGACCGCCGATCGCCTGACCAAGGCGCTGCGCCGCATCGTGCGCGATGAGCGCGCCAAGTCCGAAGGTGGCATGCTGGTCAAGAAGCAGATCGGCGGCTACAAGCTGATCCGACGCATTGGTGAAGGCGGCATGGGTGAGGTCTACCTCGCCGAGCAGCTGACCATGCACCGCACGGTGGCGTTGAAGATCCTGCACGGCAAATGGGCCGAGGACGAGGAGTTCCGCAAACGCTTCCTGCTCGAAGCCCGCGCCGCCGGAAAGCTCAGCCACCAGAACCTGATCCAGGTCTTCGACGTGGGCAAGTATCAGGGTCTGTACTACTTCTCGATGGAGTTCATCGACGGCGTCACCGTCGACGACCTCATCCGCCACGATGGGGCGATGGAGGTGGACAAGGTCATCGACATCTGTCTGCAGGTCTGCGCCGCGCTGAAATACCTCAGCTCCCACGACATCGTCCATCGCGACATCAAGCCCGCGAACATCATGGTCACCAAGGACGGCCAGGTGAAGCTCGGCGACTTCGGCTTCATCCAGTCGGCCTTCGATGCCGAGTTGATGCAGGAAGGCACCACCATCGGCACACCGGATTACATCAGCCCCGAGCAGGCGCGCGGCGAGCGCAACCTGGACGTGCGTAGCGACATCTATTCGCTCGGCGCGACGCTGTTCCACATGCTCTCGGGCAAGACGCTGTTCAGTGGCAGCTGCTCGAAGGTGATGCGCGATCACATCGAGACCGTGCCGCCCAAGCTCGAGGACCTGCGCAAGGACCTGCCGAAGGATCTCATCCGCATGATGCGGAAGATGACCGAGAAGCAGCCGATCGACCGCTACCAATCGCCCGACGAGGTCGCCAAGGACCTCGAGATGCTGAAGATCGACGTCGCCGCCGATGGCGGGCAGATCCCGACCTCGCGCAGCCAGATCATCAACGTGATCAATGCCGAGAAGGAACGCATCGGCGTGCTCGAGCGGCAGGTCGAGGGCGCGCATGGCAAGCTGATGGGATGGATCGCGGCGGCCGTGGTGGGTTGGATCGTCGCCGGCGCCGCATTCGTCTGGTGCATGCTGCGCGCCTAGCAGGCTGTTGAAGAACAACAGCCTGCTAGTTGAAGAAACCCCGGCGGGACCTGTGGCCGCTATTTTGCCGGGGTTTCTTCAACTTCGACTTTTTGTCCAGGGGGCAAATTGCCCCCTTCAACCCCCAGCGCCGGCGCTGGTCTACCGCATCCCATCCCCACCGGTGCGTCGCAGCGGTTCGCGTCGGCGCAGGCAGGCGATCGCCAAGCCGATGACGGCGGCGACTCCGGCGGCGACTCCGGTGCCGACCCCGCACGTGCTCGACCCGGAGCCCCCCGACCCCGCTGATCCCGTGGAGGCGGTGGTCGACCCCCAGGCGGTCCCGCTGCCGGTGACGTTTACCGTGACCGAACTGGTGACCGAGTTGCCTCCTTGGTCGGTGATCGTCGCTTGCAGGATGTAGGTCCCCGCGGCAGTGAAGGTCGCGGTCGACGCCTTGGCGCCGTTGGTGGCATTGGGCGCGAAGGTCACGGCCGCCGGCACGGATCCGACCGTCGACCAGGTGTAGGTCAGGTTCGATTCCCCGGCGTCATCCTCCCCGAGCACGCTCACGGGCGTGGTCGACCCGTTGACCGGCGTCACCGCGTTCGCCGGCGTCGCGACGCGCGGGGGGGTCTCCTTCTCGATGGTGAAGGCATCGGCGACGGCGCCGGTCTCGCGCAGAAACGTCCCGTCGATGCGGTTGTCGTGCACGTCGAGCACCATGGATCCCAGGTTGTTCAGGCTGATGTACATCGCCGGATGGTTCAGCGTGCCGCCGGCGATCTGGCCCGATGAGCCAGCGACCGCGTAGACGGCGCCCCGATGGCTGCCGGTCAGCTTGGTGTACGGCGACGCGGACGCGCCGCTGCCGCCGTTGATCTTCATGCCCGCCGCCAGCGTCGACGAGACGCCGTAGTGGCCGTCGAGCAGGTACGAACGTTCGTACGAATGGCTGTGGCCACTGAGCACGAGATCGACGCCGCCGGCCTCGAGGATCGGCAGCGCGTTGGTGCGCATCTCGATCAGCGGGGTCTCGGTGTCGGAATCGTGCGAACCCTTGGTGTAGGGTGGGTGGTGCCAGAAGGCGATGATCCAGTGCGCGGTGGCCGCGCCGAGGTCGCTCGTCAGCCAGGTCAGCATCGCGCCGCCCGGCGAGCGGTCGGCGGTCATCGAGTCCAGGCAGATCCAATGGATGTTGCCGTAGTCGAACGAGTAGTAGTGCTCGGTACCCGAAGCGACTCCGCCCGCCTGAGCCGCGGTCGGCAGGGTGAAGATGTCGAAATAGGGATAGGTGTTCACGAAGGTCGTGGATTGCGCGGTATCGTGGTTGCCAAGGGTCGGCCAGAGCGCGGACTGGCGCAGCGTGACCGGGTAGAGATTGAACACCGCGGTCTGGTACTCGCTGTCGAGGCCGGTGTTGTAGGCGTTGTCGCCCAGCATCAGCCACAGGTCCGTCGGCGTGGTGCCCGCGTAGGCCAGGTAGGCGTCGCGGACCGCGGTCTGGCTGGAGTTGCCGGTGCCGGCGTCGCCCAGCACCCACACCCGGGTCGGCTTCGGCGTGCCGGTGGTGGGTGCGGTCACGAAGGTGTAGGTGGCGTCGCCGACGATGGTCGCCGCGCTGGTGCCGACCGAGTAGTAGTAGCGCGTCGCGGGCGTCAGTGCGCTGAGCGCGACCTCGTGGTCGGTGGCGACTGCCGACTGGTTCGCCGATAGGGTCAGGCTGCCGGGAACGGTGCCGTAGCGCACGCGGCCGTTCACCGCGTTGTTGGTCCGCCAGCGCACGACCATGCCCGTCGCGGTCTGCATCTGCAGGTACGGGCCGCGCGTGACGGTATCAACGGCGTCGACGAGCGTTGCGCAGCACGCGAGCAGCGCCGCCAGCGGCCAGCGCCAGGCGCGTTTCGGGGTCGGACGGGGTGCACGCTCGGTGGTCATGGTTCTTTCCCGTCCTGAGGTCGGTCGATCGCGGCGAGTCCGTCCTGCAGCCCGCGCGCGATGAGCAGCGAGGCGTCCACCCCACGCCGATGCGCGGGCACCCGCTCGAGCGCATCGATGCCGGCGACGAAGGCGGAGCGCGCCTCCGGCATCCGGCCGCGGTCGCGCAGCAGCTCGCCGC
>JACCZE010000438.1 GCA_013696105.1 Planctomycetota bacterium
CGCCGCGCCCGTCCAGCAGCCGCGCGAGCTGGCCGCGTTCGGCCGCGCCCGCGCGCGCAGCGCCGTGCAGCACCAGATCCGGACAGCCGAGCGCGCGCAGGAAGACGCAGAAGCGCTCGATGTCGGCGGCGGAGGTGTCGGTGGTGGCATACGCGCCGGCCAGCGACAATCCCCGCGCGTCCAAGAGCGCGGCGAAACGCCGCGGCTCATCGACGTACGGCCACAGCGTGGTGCGGCGCATCGCCACGCCGGTGAAGCCGAGGTCGCGGATCTCGTCCAACCACGGCTCGAGCTTCGATCCGGAGATGTCGCCCCACATCAGCTCCATGCAGGCGAAACGCGGTGCGGCGATGGTCATGGGGTCTCGATTCAGCGCTTGGCGGTAGCGGTGGCGGTAGAACGTGCGCGGGCGGCGGCGCGCTTGGGCAGCTTCAGGCCGGTGAACCGGCGCACCTGATCGGTCAGCGCGATCTCGGTGGGCAGACGCTCGATCGAGCTCGCGCCATAGAAGCCCTCGACCGCCGGCACCCGGTCCATCACGTACTGCGCATCGGCGGGTTCCGCGAGCGGACCGCCGTGGCAGATGACGATGACGTCGTCGCGCACCGACTTCGCCGCCTCGGCGATGATGGTGATCTCGCGCACGCTCTCATCCAGGCTCTTGAAGGTCTTCGCGCCGATGGTGCCCGACACGGTCAGGCCCATGTGCGCGACGATCAGGTCGGCGCCAGCGCGGGTCATCTCCTTGGCCTCGTCGGCGTTGAAGACGTAGGGCGTGGTCAGCAGGTCCATCTCGTGGGCGCGGGCCACCATCTCGACCTCGGTGGAATAGTTGATGCCCACCTCTTCGAGATTCGCGCGGAAGGTGCCGTCGATCAGTCCGACGGTGGGGAAGTTCTGCACCCCGGCGAAGCCCATCGACTTCAGCTCCTGCAGGAACAGGTCGCGCAGCATGAACGGGTCGGTCGCGCACACGCCGGCGAGCACCGGAGTCTCCTTGACCACCGTCAGCACCTCGAAGCCCATCTCCTTGGTGGTCTGGTTGGCGTTGCCGTACGGCATCAGGCCGCACATCGAGCCGCGGCCGGCCATGCGGAAGCGTCCGGAATTGTAGATCACGATCAGGTCGATGCCGCCGGCCTCTTCGCATTTGGCCGAGATGCCGGTGCCCGCACCGCCGCCGATGATCGGCTTGCCGGCGGCGATCTTCGCGCGGAAGCGCTTCATGATGTCGGTGCGGCTGTTACCCATGGTGCGGCTGTTACCCATGATGGAGGCTCCTGAGCTGGTTCGTGGACGCGGGGGTGACGATCGTGCAGTTGGTACAAATGGCGCGAAACAGAGCCGCCGCTTCGGCGGCGAAGCCGGGATCGTTGATGTGGTGCGGCGAGCGCATGACCTGACGGTCTGCCGTCGCGATCACGGTCGCCTCGATCGCGGCGAACAGTGCCGCGTCCGCGGCGGGATCGTGGAACGGCTGGCCCGGCGCATCGATCGCCGACAGGCCGCCTTCGGGCAGCAGGAAGCGCACCGGCCCCTCGCAGCGGTTGAGCCGCTCGCCGATCCAGCGCCCGATGGCGGCGCATTCCTCGGGCGTGGTGCGCATCAGCGTGGCGTGGGGGTTGTGGCGATAGAATGTCCGCTCGCGGTAGCGCGCGGGCACGGTGTCGGGCGCGCCGAAATTCACCATGTCCATGGCGCCGACGGAACCCACGTAGGGCAGCCGCGTGCGCGCGACCGCGCCCAGGCGGTCCTCGCCCGCGCTGCAGACGCCGCCGCAGAGCAGGTCCGCGATCTCGGTGGTGGTGATGTCGATCAGGCCGCTGAACAGGCCCGACTCGGCGAGCTTCTCCATCGAGCGGCCACCGGTGCCGGTGGCATGGAAGACGATGCAGTCGAACTCGGCATCCAGGGCCTGGCGGATGCCGGTGATGCAGGGCGTGGTGACGCCAAACATGGTCAGGCCGATCGCCGGCTTGGGATCCGCGACCGCGGGCGCGTGGTTGACGACCATGCCCGCGAGCGCATGCGCGGCGTTGGCCAGCACGACTCGCGAGATGCGGTTCAGCCCGGCCACGTCGGTGATCGCGTACATCATGCAGATGTCGCTCGAGCCCACGTACGGCGCGGTGTTGCCCGACGCCTGGGTCGAGACCATGACCTTGGGGACGCCGATCGGCAGTGTCTGCATCGCCGCGGTGACGATGGTGGTGTTGCCCGAGCCGCCCAGGCCGATGACGCCGGCGACATCGATGCGGCCCAGCAGGTAGACGCTCAGCGCCTGGGCCATCGCACTCACGGCGCGACCGCGGTCGTCGAGCGCGAGGATGGACTTGCCGCCGGGTCCGCAGGCAGCGACCTGCGCCGGAGTCACATCGACGCCACGCTCGCGACTGCGGATCCCGACGTCCACCAGGCAGGTCGCGAGCCCAGCGGCGCGCAGCAGATCGCGCACGTAGCACAGCTCCTCGAACTTGGTGTCGCAGGTGCCGACGATGTAGACACGGGGATTCGGCACAGGTCCGGCGGGCTCACGCATGGGAGAGCGCCTTGGCCTCGTGGATGGGTCCCGTCCGCCACGTGTTCCACGGCGCGCGATCGAAGACATCGACGACCTGGTAGCCGTCGACTCCACGGCACGGACCAAGGATGGCGAGCACGCGCGCGGGCTCGGCGAAGCAGTTGAAGCTCGCGTGGACCATGCCCTTGGGGATGACGATGGCGTCGCCGGCCGAGAGGATGCGGCGGTCCTGCTCCAGCCACTGCTCGATGCAGCCGGCGAGCACGTAGATCAGCTCCTCCTGGTCGGCGTGGTAATGGAAGCTGTGGCCTCCCTGCGCCTGCAGGTGGACCTCCATGATCGCCAGGTCCTGGGCGTCGCTGACCTGGGGCCCGCTCAGCCACGAGAGCTTTCCGAAGGGCTTCTCGGCGAGGACGCGTTCGGACTGGAGGAGGAAGCGCTGCATCTGGGCTCCGGGTGGGTGATGTCCTCACTGAGCGCGCAGCGAGCCAAATGCCCGAGTATGGGATCGGATCTGTAAGCTTATGTCATTACTTATTTTGAAGATCAGAAGGCGGCGTAGGACAAATTCCGTGCCCCGCAGGTGGATACCATGAGTATACAGGTATCCATGCCGGCCCCGACACTCTCCGCACTGTTTCCCGATGCGCGGCGCCGCCGCGCGCGCGTGATCGGCGTGGTCCCCGGATCGGGCGAATGCGCGCGCGCCGCGGTCGACGCCGGCGCCGACCTGATGATCGCGCTGAACTCCGGCATGTTCCGCACCATGGGTCTGGGCAGCGTCGCCGCGTACATGCCGTATGCCGACGCCAACGAGCAGACCGAGCGGCTCCTGGGCGAGCACATCCTGCCGCACGCACGCGCGTGCACGCTGGTGGCTGGGGTGTTCGGCGATGCGAGCGAGCCCGACGTCGCCGACTACCTGCGCCGCCTGACCTCGCGCGGCGTGCGCGCGGTGGCGTACTGGCCGAGCGTGGGACAGCTCGAGGGACCGGTGCGATCAGCGCTCGAAGCCGACGGCTGCGGCCTCGAGCGCGAGATCGAGACCCTGCGCCGCGCGCGCGCCATGGGCTTCGAGACCTGCGCATTCGCCTTCGCGCCCGACGAGGCGCGGCGCCTGGCCGCCAGCGGCGTCGACTGCCTGGTGCTGAGCCTGGGACTGACGCGCGCGATCGCCGATGTCGACGACAAGCGCGACCAGGTGCAGCGCGCCATCCAATCGCTCAACGCCATGCACGCGTCGGCGCTGCAGGGCCGCGCCGACGTTCCGTGCCTCGCGTATGGCGGTCCACTCACCAGCCCGGAGGACCTCGAGCTGCTGTTCCGTCAGAGCGCGCTCGACGGCTTCGCCGGCGGCAGCGTGTTCGAGCGCCTGCCGCTGTTGGACATCACCGGCGCGACCGTGCGGCGCTTCAAGAGCGTCGCGGCGATGCGCGGCGACGGGCGCAGCGGCCTGGGCGACATGATCGGACGCTCGCCGCCGATGCTGGAATTGTTCAAGCTGCTGCAGCGCGTCGCCCCCTTCGACGTCAGCGTCTGCGTCGAAGGCGAGACCGGCACCGGCAAGGAGCTGGTGGCGACGCAGCTCCATCGCCTCAGCCACCGCGCGCACCAGCCGTTCGTGACGCTGAACTGCGGCGCGCTGCCCGAGACCCTGCTCGAGAGCGAGCTGTTCGGCCACGAGAAGGGCGCTTTCACCGGCGCCGAACGCCGGCGTCTGGGGAAATTCGAGCTCGCCCACCGCGGCACCATGTTCCTCGACGAGGTCGCGAGCCTCTCGCCCCACGGCCAGGTGTCGCTTTTGCGCGCGCTGCAGCAGCGCGAGATCATGCGCATCGGCGGCGAGGCGATGATCCCGGTCGACGTGCGCGTGATCGCCGCCTCGAACGAGAACCTGCCCGACCTGGTGGCGCGCGGTCGCTTCCGCGCGGACCTCTACCACCGCCTGAACCAGATCACCCTCGACGTCCCGCCGCTGCGCGAGCGCGGCGCCGACCTGCGCCTGTTGGCCGAGGAATTCCTCGGTCGGTTCGAGATCCAGCTCGATCGCCCGCTCTCGGGTCTCTCCGATCGCTTCTGGACGAAGCTGACGGCCCACTCCTGGCCGGGAAACATCCGCGAACTCCAGCACGTGCTGATGCACGCGGCGCTGCGCGAGGATGGGCCCCTGCTGGAAGGCCGGCATTTCGCGCCGGCGACCCGCGGCGCCTCGCCGCTTCCCGGAGCTGCGGTGACTGCGGGACGCTCCGGCGAGGCCTGGAGGTCCGCGATCGCGCGCGCGTTGAAGGACGCGCGTGGGAACAAGAGCCGAGCGGCGGCGGCGTTGGGAGTGACGAGGCGGACGTTGTACAAGTGGCTGGAAGAGATCGGGAGCTGAGAGGAACGGCAGCAGGCGCTTTCGTCAGTCCGCCATCCGCCACAAGTCTACTTCTTCAGCCTCACCTTCACCGCCACGTCCCTGGTCAGGACCGGCAGTTCCAGCACCGCCTTGTCCGCCGTCACCACCAAGGTCGCCGTCGTGCATGGACGATCGACCCACGTATCCCAGAACTCGACCGTGTACGCTCCGGGCGTCAGCTTCAGCTCGCGCAGATCGATGGTGCCCTGTTCGATCGGCGCGAACAACGGTCCGGGGTCCGGCTTGAGCGGATCGAACGATCCTACGCCGCGGGCGTACTCCTGCGACTTCTGACCGGCCTGTTGCCAATACTGCTGGTCGGAGGCGATGTCCGAGACGTCGCGCTTGTAAATCCACAGGAAGGCGCGATCCGGTGCGCTGCGCGCGAGCGTCGACAGGTTGCCGGCCTTTCCGTGCAGGGCGATCTGGTGGTGCTTCCACGGAGCATGGCGCAGATCCTCGCCGGCGATGAAGGCCGCCAGCCGCGCGTGGTAGCGGTCGAGGCGATGCGAGAACACCAGGTTCCACCACCACGGCATCGGCGAACCGGCGAGCGGCAGCATCAGCCCCACCCACAGGCCGTCGTGCAGTTCGTGCGCGACCCACTGGGGGCTGCCGCCATACGCATGCCCGCCGTATTCCTCGAGGATCGCCGGCTTGGCGTATTGCGCGAGCTCGCGCGCGCGCTTGGTGAACACGCCGACCACGCCCTTGCCCCACGAGTACGCCGCGAGCTGGGTGTAGTCGATGTCGTCGAGCCGCCAGACCGCGGGGACGCCGGTCTCGTTGTTGAACTCGGTCGAGATCGGGTGCTTGCCGCTGTCCATCTCGGCGAGGTAGGCCGCCATCTCGCGGTGCCAGGCGGTCAGCGCGCCGTGATCCTCGTCGACCATGTTGACCTCGATCCACATCGTCCACGCGAACAACGCCGGGTTCGCTCCGTAGCGCGCCGCGGTGTAGCGGAAGCGGTTCCTGAACAGGCGCTTGGCCTCGGCGTTCACCAGCACCTCGCTCGGACGTTTCGCCGGGCCGCCATTGGCGCTGTGGTAGGGGTTCTCATTCCACTGCGAATCGTAGCCGAGGGTGAACGGTCCGTGCGAGTTGAGCGCCAGCTCGATCATGACGCCCCGCTCGGCCGCGCTGGCGATCACCCGGTCGATCACCCACGCGTTCTTGAGATTGTAGACCCCGAGCCCGTGGTATCCGGGCGCGTCGCGCCGCCACTCGAGGCCTCCGAACCATGGTGCCATCCACACCCGGCCCATGGTGATGCCCGAGGCCGCCATCTTGTCGAGGTAGGATTCCATCACCGCGGTTCCGGCGGCGTTCTTCGGGCGGTCGATGCCCGGGAACTGCGAATCGCGATCGTCCGCCGGCGAGCGGATGTTGATCGCCACCGGATAGAAGAAGTCGCCGTTCTGGAACGAGAACCAGCGCGGATCACGATCGACGCGCAGGAATCCGCGGCGCTTGGATTCGGCGACCGCGATCGTCGCCGGGGCGGTGGCGAAGGCCGTGCCGCGGTGATCGCGGCCGCTGAGCGACCAGGTCCACGTTCCTGGTCGTTCCGGCGTGAATCGCGCGGCCCAGTAGGGCTTTCCGCGCGCGCGCAGGTTCTCGAGGCCGCCGACCTGTTCGCGCTCGTAGTCCTGGGTGAAGAAGGCGGGGATGTTCCGCGGGGCGCCAGACCCATCGTCCACGGCCAGCCACACGTCGATGTCGCGCGGATCGAAGGGATTCTCGTAGGCCCGCGACAGCGCGAAGCGGATCTCGCACATCTCGCCGCGCTCGGCTCGTGTCGCAGAAGCGGTGACCGTAGCGGTCAGATCGGCATCCTTCGCGGGCGCGATCGCCGTAGGCCGCTCTACCGTCGCCGCGGCCGACGCTGCGGGTGGTTGGACCGGAGCCGGACGCGGCGCGGGCTTCACATGATCGAAGCGATTCGCGGCGACCGGCGGTTGCGGTCGGACCGGGGCAGGCGGTGCGACGGTCGCTGGAGCTGGAGCTGGAGCCGACGCCGTAACCGCTACCGGTTCCGGCGCGGTGATCGCCGGCCGGGCGGCGACGATCGGCGCTGCGGTCCGGACCTCGGTACGCACCTCGGTACACACCTGGGCGACCTGCACGCCCTCGATCGCATCGTCGGCGACGAACAGCTTCACGCCGACCGCGAGCACCCGCCGCAGGCAATCCGGTCCCCACGGCCGCGCGCTGCCGATGGGCTGCCAATCGCCATCGAGCGCCGCGCGCAGTTCGCAGCCGGCGCTGGTGGCATCGCGGGCCTCGGCCTCGAGCTGGTACCATTCGCCATCCCAGGACTTGATGTAGAGCATGGCGCGGAACAGCGGCAGGTCCTCGGGCCGCGAGAGCCGCTCCTGCAACCCCACGCGCACGACCACGGTGTCCTGGCCCAGCCAACTCGCATCGATCGTCTGCTCGTGCACGAGGCGCGAGCGCTCCATGTCGATCGCCGCCCAGCGGATCTGCTCGTACGCGCGCAGCCATCCGGGCGAAGCGACCGCGACCCAGAGGATCAGCAGCGAAGCGAGCGAGAGGGCGAGTCCCTGCATCGCGCGTCGGCCGAGACCGCGATCCGATGCGGTCGTGACCGCGACGGGCGCGAACGGCGCTGCGCGGGCGCTTGAACGCCGCGCGCTGGCGACGGGGACTCCGTGCGGGGTCTTCTCCCACAGGAACGGCGCATGGAAGAACTGCAGGAAGCCGCGCCAGGTCGCGACCGACATCATCAGCCAGTACAGCGGCAGCATCAGCGCCAGGGGAATGATGCTGAAGAAGCCGCGCTGCAGAGCAGCGAGCACATGGATGACCACGAACAACAGATTGGACAAGACCAGCGCTGCCGTCGCCACCACCAGCAGCAGCGTCCACGGATGGTGCGGATCGAACAATGGCCAGCGCAGCCACAGCCAGCAGGCGCCGACCAGCCAACACAGCGGATTGACCAGCAGGCTCGCGACCTGGCCGCCGACCGTGACCAGCATCAGCAGCCACTTCCACGAGCCGAGCTCGCGCCAGGCGCCCGCATCGCGCGTGTGCACGAGATGGGTCTGCCAGTAGCCCTTCATCCACCGCGATCGCTGCTTCAGCCAGGGGCTCCAGCTGCACGGCGCCTCCTCCCACGTGGTGGAGTCCAGGATGCGCGTGCGCAGGCCGGAGCGTTCCAGACGCATGCCCAGATCGCAGTCCTCGGTGACGTTGTGCGCGTCCCACCCGCCGAGCGCGCGCAGCGCCGTGGTGCGGAAATGGTTCGAGGTCCCGCCGAGCGGGATCGGCGCGCCGATGGCGTGCAGCCCGGGCAGGTAAAGGTCGAACCACGCGGCGTATTCGAGCGCGAACCACCGCGTGATGAGGTTCGTGGAGCGGTTGTAGAAATTGAGCCGCGCCTGCAGGCAGGCGATCCGTTCTGGTGCGACGCGGAACGCCGCGGCGGCCTTGCGCAGCTGATCGGGCTCGGGCCGATCCTCGGCGTCGAACACCACCAGCAGCTCGCCGCGCGCCAGCGCCAGTCCGACATTGCAGGCGCGCGGCTTGGTCTTGGGGGTCCCCGGCGGCACGCGCACCACGCGCAGCCACGCCGGGAGCACGATCGCGCCGATGGCGGCCTCGGTCTCGCGATCGTCGGCCTCGACCAGCAGCATCGCCTCGAGGCGCTGGTGCGGATAGTCGAGGCGACCGAGCGCGGCCACCAGGTCAGCGACCACCTCGGCCTCGCGATACAGCGGCACCAGCACCGAGAACATCGGCAGCTCGTCATCCGCTACCGGCGGGGGCGGTGTCGCGGACCCGCGCGCGATCCCGACCAGCACGGCGATGATCTTGGTCCCCACGATCGCGGTGTACGCCCCCGCCACCACGATTCCGAGCACCGCCGCACCCAGGCGCGGCGCGTACGCCACCAGCGCCACCGCGGCGATCGCCGCCAATGCGTAGGCAATGCGCTGTCCGATGCTCCACGGGCGCTCGGCACCGGGCTGACGCGGCAACGGATCGGCGAGCTGGGCCACGACACCTCCGGTTCGCGCGGAGCGCGCAGGAACCAGCGGATGGTGGGAATGCCGAGCACGACGGACAAGGACGAACCCCAGGCCGAAGCCCGAGCGCATCAATCGGCTTTAGCTCAGGGGCTGTCGCCCCTACGGCCCGTCCGGGCCTACCCCCGGGCGTTGTCGCGGCTCGATTCGGCGGCCCTGCCGCCGAATCGTGGCGGCATCGCCTGCGGCGATTGTATGCCGCCACCGCCGCTCGGTGCCCGAGAAGAGGGACGCGATTCTTTCTGCCATCGGCCATCGGTATCTCAGGGGCTGTCGCCCCTACGGCCCGTCGGGCCTACCCCCGGGCGTTGTCGCGGCTCGGTTAGGACTGCGGTGCAGTCCTAACCGTGGCGGCATCGGCTTCGCCGATTGTATGCCGCCACCGCCGCTCGGTGCCCGAGAAGAGGGACGCGGTGCAGTCCTAACC
>JACCZE010000444.1 GCA_013696105.1 Planctomycetota bacterium
TCCCCACGCGCGAGTGGCGGAATTGGCAGACGCACTAGCTTGAGGTGCTAGCCCTCGCAAGAGGATCGGGGTTCGAGTCCCCGCCCGCGCACCAGGATGGTAAAATGGTAAACCCTAGCGGAAGCTAGGGTTTATGCTTTGGTGCCACGACTCGACCTGTCCAGACGACACAGGTCCGTTCGATTCCGACCTGCTCTTCACGGCACCGGGGAGCACTCGAAGGCGATGTCATCGACGAAGACGTTGTGGCCGTTCGCATCGGAACCGCCGAAGGCGATGCCGTTGCACATCTCGAGGTTGAAGCCACTGCGGGTGAGGAAGCGGGTCATCGGAATGCGCACCTGCTGGTAGGTCTCGGTGAGTTCCGAAAGGAATCCGTCCTTGATCAGCCACACAGCCTCGGACGGGCGCGCATCGTTCTCGTGGCCCGGCGCATCGGTGAGCAGCACCTGGAGGTCGCGCGACGTCCGGCTCGTCGCCTTGATCCAGAAGACGAGGACATCCTGATCGGTGAGATTCCGGCCGTAATAGTCGAGACCCCAGCCGGTGAGCCATGGCCCTTTCCACGCGACCACGTGCAAGCAGCGTGCGCCGGAATGCGCTTCGGCATCGATGTCGAAGATGATGCCTGCGCGGCTGTCGAACTTCCCGTCGGGCGCACCGCGGCGCGCATGCGCCAGCCGACCGCCCCAGCGGGCACCCTCGCCGTCCCAGAAGATCGTCGTCGCGGGCCGTGGGAGAACGGTCATCGGCAGTGTGCCGACCGACCGGAGGTTCGTGGCATCGGTCGCCGAGACGTGCAGCAGCACCTGTCCGGGAACCCGCCACCGGAATTCTGGCCTCCAGTCACGACGGAGGAAATCCTCCTTCAGGTCAACGGCCGCCGCGAAGACGCCATCGCCCGCGTCCCCGTCGTCGTGTGCGCCATCATCCAGGAGCGGAAGACGGAAGCCGTCCAGCTGGACCTGCACCGCCATGACCTTGGCATCGGGTGTCGCGTCCATCGGTCGGACGGTCGCCGAGAAGACCGCCTTCGCCGCGGTGGCGATCCGTACCACGCGCGGTGAGACGCGGAAACGTGCGAGCACCGGACCTTCGTCTGGCGCTGTGCGGCCGACATAGAGTTGGCCGTTGATCGCGGCGTAGAACGACCGTCCGTTGGCGGTCGCGCAGACGTTGGCGCCTTCTTTGACCAGTCGTCCGACGAACAGTCCGGAGTTTTCGGACCTCCAGGTAGCGAAGCCATCGTTCGAAGCGATCAGGCCCAGGGCTCTCGGGTCATAGGCGAAGAGCGTGTCGTGTGCGGGATCGCTTCCGGGCGTCCCGAAGATCGACGCCCACGAGGCCTGGTCCGGGCCGACGGCTGTCCAGGCCGCTGTCGCCTTGTGCGCCCCAGCGGGTGATCGGTGCAGGATGCGACCCTTGAGCGCCCCGAGCCAGATCGCGCTGATCGTCGAACGACTGGTCCCGCACGCCGTGGGGCGGACATCGCGCATGGTTTCGAGCCAGGAGCCTGCGCAATCGTCGCTCTGGTAGACGCTCCAGAGATCCTGCTCCTTGGCGGAGTGTCCGGTGACGAGGATCTCCTGCCCGTCGAGCAGGAGGTCTTCTGAGAACAGGTGTCCCGCCACGGTGAACCAGGTCGTGCCACCATCGATGGTCTTCGAGATGCCGGGAGCCGCATCGCCGTGCGCCGCGTAGAAGATGCGCCCGGAGCGATCGAATGGCGGAGTGCCGAGGCGCACCACCTGCAGCGCTGCCAGGCCCGATCCCGTGGTGCCGTTGCTGCGCCAGGTGACGCCATCATCGTCGGAACGGAAGATGCCCCGGTCGCGGGTTGCGATGAGGATCACCCCGGCCCGCGAGGGCGCATGCAGCACGTCGCTGATGCGTCCGAGCTGCTCGGCTCCGGTATTCGGCAGCGTCCGCCACGTCGCGCCATCGTCACTGGTTTCGACGATGCCCTGGGCGGTGCAGACCCAGACGCGGAAGGGGTCGTGGGGATCGGGAAAGATGCGCTCGCACCGCTTCACGCGCACATCCGGCTGCCAGTCGATTCTCGGCTCGTGGTCCAGCGCGCAGAGGCTCGCCATCATCACCAGAAGCGACGCCAGCCGCGACGCCCGCTTCATGGTTCTCGCACGAGCGGTGCGGCCGGGGCCTGACGGTCGCCACGTGGTTGGCCGATGATGGTGCGTAGCGCATGGCTGCCGTCTTCCTCCGTGCTCGCGCCGGCGAGCGGGATGAAACGATTCTGGACGAATATGGCGGAGCCGGTGCGGTCGCCGTTGTCATCGAGTTGCGCGTGCTCGGTCGGCATGCGTCGACCCATCCAGTGCGGCCCCCATTCGCCAAGCTGGGGTTCAGCGTCCTCGGCCTCGGGATCCTCCGGCGCCTTCATCAGCTTCTCGGGAATCGTGCCATAGAACTTCTGCCACAGCAGGCGCGACTGCTTGCCATCGATCCGCCATGCCGGGGGCTTGCTGTCCTCGAGGTACTGGCGGAGGTACCATTTCGGGCAGGCCGTCGCAGCCGCGTTGAACGCGTCGAGCAGATTGACGCCGTTCGTTCCGCCTGGGGGCGTGGCCGACGTTTCGCAGGCAGCGATGAAGAATTCCATGAAGTAGGCTTCATTGCCTTCGGTCGCTGAGTTGGTGGCGGTGATCAGCACGCGGCCAGGCAGGCTGCAAGGATCGAGCAAGCCGTCGGACCCGCACATGCCCCCGACCACCACCACCTCGTTGGTGGGCGCGCGCGCGAGCAGCGCAGCCAGATCATGGTTGCTGAGGTCGGGGCCAGGAAGGCACAGTTTCGCGGTCGTGCCCATCTCATGACCATGGCCGATGAGGAACACCAGCAGCTGGTCGCCAGGCACCAGTCTGGCGAGCGTCGCTTCGACGGCGGCGACGACGTTCTCCTTGGTGCTGACCGCGACCGCGATGCCGGGAAGCGCGTCCTTCTGCTCCATCAGCACGGCGACCTGCGCTGATGGGATCCCGCATCGGGTCGTCAGCAACGCGTGGAGGCGTCGGCTCCAGTCGCGGTAGTTCGCGCTGAAGTGGGCTTCGCCCCCGTCGCCCGCGACCACGAGCGCGTACGACTTCGCCGCGACGTCCTCGGCGCCGGCGCGCAGCGATAGAGCCAGCACGCAGGCGACGCACGCAACACGGCGCATCGACCGCTGCGCTCGCATCCAGTGGTTCACGGGACTCGGTGGTGTCGTCATAGGGGTCCTCATGCCATCCTCATGCCATTCCGCTGCGCCGCCGCAGACTCCACTCGCAGCCCAACAGGGCGATGAGGAGGAGGAAGAGGAACGGGGAATCCCACAGCTCCTTCTCTTCGAGGAAGGATCCGAGTCGTTCGCGTTTGTCGCTCAGCTGCCGGAGCAGCGCGGGCAGTTTCGCCGCGTCCTGCTCGGTGAGATAGGCGCCACCCCCAGCCTCCGCCAACTGCTTCAACATCGTCTCGTTCAATCCCGAGCGGGCGAATTCGATGAAGGGTTGGGTGACGCCGAAGCTGGTCGCCCGGTCGATCGGATCGAGGCCGGGGATCTCGACCCGCACGCGCACCAGGTGGTCGCCGAACTCGCGGGTGTCGTAGCGGCATTGGTACACCCCGTCATGGGTGAGGATCCACGGCATCGCGATCTCCTCGCTGTTGCCGAATGGATTCTGGAACGTCGCGGTCACCTTGGCGTCGTTGACGCTCTGGAGGGAGAGCCCCAGGACCGTGGCGCGCAGGATCACCGGCTCGCCCTTGGCGTAAGCGGGGCGGTCCAGCGATACCGTCACGCTCTCCTTCGAGCCTGCAGCCAGCCAGCGCACGAGCTGACGCCAGAACTTCTCCTGGATCTCGATGTCATTGGAAACGCTCATGCGCCACGCCCATGCACCGCCGGTACAGAATGCCGCCACGCGTCCGCTACCGTACGGCTGGACGGCGAGCATCGGGAGGTTGGTCTTGGGGTTCACCGCCAGGATCTTGGCGGTGGATTTGGCGCCCGTGACCGGGTTGTAGCCGTCGAGCTCGGGGACGTGATCCCACGCGCGTTTGTTGGCTTCGCTGTCGTCGTCCTGATGCAGGATCGGATGCTGCAGCGCCTCCTCCGGCACGCTCATCTTCACGTGCTCGAACGAGTAGGCGCTCTTCGCACCCGTGAAGGTGACCGGCAGCATCGTCTCGCACGGAGTGCCTTTGTAGTTGCCGAGCCCGAACGAGTTGACGCCGCCGAGCATCGCGAAGCCGCCGCCGCGTTCCTTGACGAACTCCTCGACCATGGCGAGCTGCTGCGTCGTGAAGAAGCCGGCTTCGATGTCGCCGAAAATCACCGCCTGGAACCGGTAGAGCTGCTCCTTTGTGGTCGGAAACCCCTTCTGCAGCTCGGGCATATCGTCGCCGCCCTGGACGTAGAAGCGGCCGTGGCCGGTGCGCAGCAGGGAGACGATGCGGAAATCGGCGTCGCGGAAGAGCGCCCTGCGCAGGAAACGGAATTCGGTGCGAGGACTTCCTTCGACGTACAGCACGGGAAGGCGTTCTTCGCTGACATCGACGGGAAAATCGCGCAGATTGTTGGCGGTCACCTTCTCGCCATCGGCGGGCTTGATGAAGATGTTGTAGGTCTGCACGCCCTCCTTCTCGGGAAAGAACGCGAAGCGTACCTGGTACATGTCCTTGCCGTCCTGCGGCCGCACCTCCATGGTCGACAAGATGGCGTCGCCCTGGCGGAGGTGGACGGGGAACGGCGCGGTGAATCCCGTGCAACGGACCACCGCGACGGCCTCGACGCGGGAATTCCGGCGGACTTTGGGCGGCACCTCGACCCGCGTCACCTCGTAATCCTTGGTGGGATCGGAGCTGCCGAATCCCACGGTGAAGAGCGCGATGCCCTGGGACTTCATCGAGCGCGCCATCTCGAGCGGCGAGCCCGGCCCGTTATGGCCGCCATCAGTGAGCATGACCACTGCGGCGAGCGGCAGCCCATGGAGATCCTGGACCACATCGCGCAGCGAACGGAAGTAATTCGTGTGGTCGCCGTCCGGCTTCGCCGAGCGTGCGTCGATCAGCCGCTGCGCGCCATCGGCCATGGTGAACGTGCGCGGTGCGAGCGTCGCATCCAGCTCGGCTGCCAGCCCCGGAGACCCGCCGCCGCCCAGGAGCACTCCGCGTGCCGCTGCGAAGCGCGAGGCCCCTGAGGCGGAATCCTCGATCGACATGCTCTGGGAGGAATCGAGGACGAACGCCACATAGGTCTCGTCGGTGGTGACCCGCGGCAGGCGCAGGACCGGCCCGAAAACCATCATCAGCAGCACCGCCAGGACGCAGCCGCGCAAGGCGAACAGCACGCGCCGCCGCGTTGGGGCCAGCGATTCGCGCGACGTGCGGTACAGCCAATAGGCTGCGAGCACCGCGAGGGCGATGATCAGCAGGCGGAGCTCCACCGGTAACGCGGCGGTGAATCCCACCTCGCCCTGGCGGAACAGCTCCCATGGATACTTGAAGAGGCGCTCGAAGATCATTCTTTCGCCAGTTGCTCGTAGTAGCTGTTGACCATCGCGCGGTACGACGCCGGCGTCTGTTCACGCTGGGACGCCGACAGCCGCTTCGCCTTCAATGCGCTTTCGAGCTTCCCTTCCAGCTGTGAGGAGACTGATTTCAGCGTGGCGATGAAGGTGCCCACCTTCTCCGGGTGCTCCTTGGAGAACAGATCGCGGAACGCCTGCTCGTCGTCGGCCGCGCGCTGCAACTGCGCCTGCGCGGCCGGATCGGTGAGCTGGTCCTCTGCCAGACGCTTCGCCAGCCGCGCAGTGCTGCGGCGCAGATCGTCGCGGGCCTGGCGCTCCTCGGCCGCGGTCCTGTCCGGCTTCTTCGCGTCGGTCTGTTTCCCGTCCGTCTTTTGTCCATCGTCCTGGCCGGCCGCCGGAGGCTTCGCATCCGGCGCGCCGGTCTTAGCCGTGTCCGGCGCAGCCGGCGTTGCAGCCGGCTCGCCCTCCGGATCCAGGCCGCCGAGATCGGCTGCCTTGGCGATGAGCTCCTTGATCTCTGCGTTCGCGCGCTTGAGTTTCTGCTCGCGATTCTGGGCCATCGCGCCATTGGCGGCCTGGAGGTGCCGCGTGAGCTTGTCGAGGGTCTTGTCCAATCCGTCGTGGGCTTCGTCGGCCTCGGCGAATTCGTGCTGGGCAAGAGCGACCGCAGCGGTGACCATGGCCTCCCCGACCTTGCCCTGTTCCATCGTCTTCGCCGCCTTCGCCAGCTCCTCGCCCGCTTCCGCCTTGTCGGACCCGGCCGCCTGTTTCGCCACCTGCTGCACGAACGCCTGCAGCTCCTCGGCCGCCTGCTGGTTCTCGACCTGGAGCTTGGCGAGCCCGCGGATCCGCTCCACTTCCTGAGCGGTCAGCGCGGGTGCTTTCCCCGGCGTCTCGCCCTGGGGTTCGCGCTTGGCCGCCCCGGCGACTACCTGATCCATGGCGGAATGGATGCGCTTTTGCAGTTCGACGATGCGCTGCGCGCGATCCTCGGCGGCTTCGACCGTCTGCTGGAGGTCGGTGAACTGCGAGATGTCGAGCGTCTCGGCCGCCTTGTCCAGCTCGCGACGCGCTTCCTCTCCGTGCGCAGCCGCTTCCTGCAATGCCCCCGTACGGATCTTGTCGGCCGCCGCCGCCATCTCCTCGTGGGTCTGGCGCAGGTGGTCGAGCACCTCGCGCGCATCCTGGTCGGGATTCGGCGTTCCCTTCGCCAGCTGCTGGGCCAGGCGTGCCGCCTGATCCGCGAGATCCTGCTGGTCCCTGCCGAGCTGGGCGGTGCGCTCCTGTACATCGGCGGTTTCCGCGGCATCGCCGCGCGGTTCGTCGTCCTTTCGGGTCTCCGGCTCGGGCTTCTCCGCCCCGGCGGTCTTCCCGTCTCCCTTCGGGGGCTGTTCCTGGTCGGGCTGCGCAGCACCTGCGACCGTAGCCAGCTTCTTGACCTCGGCGACGATCTGCTCCTGCTTCTTTTCGAGCTCTCGAGCTTCCTCGCGCAGCTTCTTGGCGTCGTCGGGTTTCACGGCCCGTCGGAAATCCGGAGACTCGTTGGGTGGTGGAGCATCGAATTCGGGGGTCGGCATCTCCATCTTGAGGAAACCGAGCGCGTCGGCCATTGGGTCATCGCCAGCGCCCTGGACGCCGCCGATCTCCTTCGATGTGGCCTGATCCATGAAATCGAGGCCGACGCCAGCGCTCTGATAGAGGGCGAGCGCCTGCCGCAGCTCGGCGACCGACGCCGCGGCGTCGTGAGCCTTGAGCGCGGCGATGCCGCGGACGATGCACTCGTCTCCCTGCTTGACCAGTTCGGCCTTGTCCGGGGGCAGCTGCGCGGCCTTCGGTTTGGCGAACTTCAGCGGCGCGCCCCCGGCATCGGTCATCTTGGCGGCGAGGGCATCGCAGCTCGCGTCGTGGTCGGCGCGGCTGACGCGGCCTTTCCCGGCATGGATGTTCCATACCGCGGCGATGAAGAGCATGAGATTGGCAGGGTGCTTGTGGGCCTCGTGTGCACCGCCACGCGAGAATGCGCCCGCGACCTCATACGGCCGGAGCTTCAGCATGAAGATGTCGGAGATGCGCTCCTGACCTTTGCGATCGACGGCCTCGACATGATAGAAGAGCGAATCGCCCGCGCTGAGCCGCTGCTTCAGATCGGCCAAGGCCAGGACCAGCCCGACCTGATGGTCGCCGGGCCCGCGCTGGGCCTGGGCGAGGGCGAAGCGCAGGCGTTGCGGCGTGATATCGCCACGGCCGTTGTTGTAGACCAGGTCGACATGGTCGAGGCCGACGTCGTCGCCAGCACGCACGTTGAACTCGATCTCCGCGGCGGGATGGACCGCCACGTCGGAATTCGGGGCGAGCACGGAGACGGTGGGAGGTCTATCCGTGATCGCATGGACGGTGAAGGCGCTTCCGGCGCCGAGCGACTGCTGGTCGACGCTGGCGATCGCGACGGTGAAGCTCTCGTCCTTTTCGATGGTGAATGCCGCCTGTGCGGCGTGCTCGGGTCCGGATTCTCCGGCGAGCGCGAGCCGGCGACCATCCGAGAACACGATCTCGCCGCCGGCGAGGGGGGTGTTCGCCAGCGCGCGCAGGATGACGCGGGAACCGATCAGGGCCGAGACATCGGCCGAGCGGCCGAATGCGACGCTCGGCTTCCCCCCCACATAGGCGGGCGGCTCGACGGTGACCTGATATCCTTTCATCTCCAGCGGATCGTAGGCCGCGACCGCGACCGCCTCCGACACCTGTCCGCCACATTGGATGAAGAACTCGAGATCCGCGGTGATGTCGGGAAGCCTCACGGCGAAGGTGTCGAGCTCGTCGATCTGATCCATCGCCAGGGTCTTGTACCCGGTCGACCCCGAGCTGCGGAAACGCAGGCTCACATCCGTCGACGTGGCGCCGCTGAGCGTCGCCTTGACGCGCAGCGACGATCCGCGAGCCACGCGGTGGTCCTGCGGGTCGATGACGATGCGGAATTCGATCGCCTTGCGCTCTTCGGATGCCGAGCTGGTGGAGGCCAGATCCTCCTTGCTCGCCTGCCACGGCATCAGCAGGCGTTGGACCCGAGATGTCGAAAACTTGAAGGCGCTGACCGCGCAGAAGCACAGCAGGACGATCGCGGTCAGGACGTATTTCCGCAGTCGTGCCAGGTCGAGCACGCGCGAGAGCCGCAGGCCTCCGGCCTGTGATGCTGCCGTCGCGACGATGCTGCCGACGATGGAGCGGTAGACTGCGCCGTGGTCCTCTGCGGCGGTGCGGCCGAACGTGGTGGCCGCGAGCAGCGCTCCGCCAGCCCCTTGCTGCCGTTCCTCGATGTAGAGCGCGATACGGTCGTCCGGGATCGGTCGCAGCAACTCGCGCAGCACGTGGCGCACCAGGAGGACGGCGATCGTCGCCGCGACTACTGCGAGAATGCCGATGCGCAGCGTCTGCGGCATGAGATACAGGTGATCGAGCAGTGCGACGACGAGCAGCATGCCGACGCCCTCGATGACCACGACCGCCAGTCCGCGTACCGCTGCTGCGCGCTTCAGCGCCCAGCGGACCCGCGCAAGGCTGGCGCGCAATTCGGCATAGTGGCGCGTGGCGGCGGCGGACTCATGGTCACGGGGCGTCGATGTGGATGCTGGTGTATCGGTCACTGGTAGTCTCCACGCGAATGCGCTGACGGATTCGTTGTCGGCATGTTGCTAGCGACGCGAGGTCTGGTTGGCGAGGACATGTTCGGCCATGAGCAGGGCGAGCACGGCGAACAGGATGAAGAAGCCGATCTTCTGCGAGCTCTCGAGGCGTTCGCGGACCGTCGTCGCCGCTGCGACCCAGACCGTGGCGCCAGCGATGGTGCGGGTGTTGCCGGCAGGGTCCGATGTCAGCGCGGCGGTCAATTCGGCGACTTCGCGGGTGGCTGTCTCCGATTCGGCGCGCGCCAGGTTGACGGCGACGGCGGTGGTGAGTCCGCCGGCGTCGATCCGATAGAGTCCCGGGGCATCGGCCAAAGGACCCGCGGCAGCCGCGCCTTCGCTGGCGATGGGAGTGGCGGTAACCGTGGATCCGCTCGGACCCCAGGCCGCGCCGACCTCGGCGGTGCTCGGCCCCTCGCTGTGGATCGACACGTACTTCAGGGACTCATGGACGAAAGGGACGAAGATGCCGCCTTGGAGGCAGAAATCGCTCCAAGACATCCCGGCCGTCGAGGTGAACAGCAAGGAGATGCCAGCGCCCACCGGGGTTTCCAGGAGTGCCGGCCGACCATCGATGAATCGCGCCACCACCCGCGAGGCCTGGGAATCGGTCACGCGGCAATATTTGGCGAAGCGGGCCGAACTGAGATCGCCGCTCTGGGGCATCGCGAATTCGGCGAAGATGGGATGCTGCAGGTCGATGTCTCCGAAGGTCCACCCCTCGCTGGCATCGCCTTTGGCCGCGACCTCCGTGAGCCGACACGGCGTGAACGCGGCGAAAGCAGTGTTGAAATCGTCAGCCTTCGTGCGCTCGCCGCAAAATATCATCGCGCCGCCTCCGGCGTGGACGAACGCCGTCACCGCCGCGCTCGCTTCCTGGGAGATCGAACCGACGTCGGTGAACACCAGCGCCTGCGCATCGGCGATAACCGTGGCGTTCAGATCCTGCGGTCGGATCTCGCTCACCGCGAACGGAGACTCCGGCAGCCCCAGCGCCTCCTTCACGAATCGTCCGGCATCGAGCGCCGCGGATGCATGGCCGCCGCCGTTGACCAGCAGGACCTTCACCCGCGGGCGCACCCGCACGTCGATGTACCAGGTGTTGTCCGCAGGAAAGTCGTCCTCGACCCGCGCCACGATGGTCCCGGTGACATCGCCGGGTTTCGAGAAGACGTAGTCGAAGCGCACGACTTCGGTCTTTCCTGGAGCGATATTGACGGATTTCTCTCCCACCTGCTCGCCGGCGAGGGTCAATGCGACGGTCACCCCACGGCGGTCGATAGCGCCGAAATTGGTGAGCTGCAGGCTCACCGCGGAGGGACGGGCGGAGACCACCGCGCCGTGCGGCACCACCGCCTTGGTGATGGCGAGGTTGTCGACCTGGCGGGCAGCCGCCGGCTCGAGCACGAGGGCGGTGCCGGGGGAGAGCCGCCAGTCGGCATCTGCACGGTCCCATCCGCTTTTCTGCAGATCCGACTGCAGCACGACCTGACGGTCGCAGTCGGTGAACTGCTCGGCCTGGAGCATGCGATCCGCCGCCTGCACCGCCGCAGCGATATCGCCCCGACCCCATCCCGCCTGGAGCCGCTGGACTTCGGCGCGCACCTGACCGAGGTCGCCGGTCATCGGCACGAGCACGGTCGCGTCGGAGCCCACCGCCATCAGCGCTACACGGTCGATCTCCGCCCGGCAGCCGTCGAGGAAGGCGAGGGCGTGCGTGCGTGCGTCCTCCATGCGGGTGCCGATGCGCATCGACGCCGAGGCATCCATCACCAGGACCGCGGCCTTGCCAGGCGCACCTCCCATCGCCGAGGCTGCGTCGCCCCGCGCGAAGAAGGGACGGGTGAAGGCCGCGACCGCCAGCGCGACCACCGCTGCGCGCATGATCAGGAGCGCCACTTCTCTTAGCTGCTGGGTCTGGGTGATCTTGCGCGAGGCGCCGAGCAGGAAGCGCGTGGCCGGGAAGACGACGCGGCGGATGCGCTGCCGCTGCAGGATGTGGATCAGGATCGGTATGGCGATGGCCGTGAGGCCGGCAAGGAACCAGGGATTGAGCAGGTGCATCCGATCGGTCCTAGAACAGCCTGCTACGCCGGTGGAGATATTCCCTCAACGCCAGCTCGAGGCTCGCGCGGGTGTTCATGAGTTTGTAATCGACGCCCAGGCCCGCGAACCCGCTACGGTAGGCTGAGAAGAACCGGTCGAACTCCTCGAGGTACTGCTTCCGCGCCGCCTGAGGAGCGACCAGGACATCCTGCTCGGTCTCGCTGTCGATGAACTGGGTCATCGAATCGAAGGGGAAATCGATCTCGTCGTTGTCCATCACGTGGAAGACGATGACCTCGTGGCCCATGAAGCGGAAATGCTGCACCGCGCCCATCACCTTGACCGGATCATCAAGGAGGTCAGTGATCAGGATGATCATGCCGCGCTTGCCCAGGCTCTCGGCCAAGACGTGCATCGGGCCTGCCAGGTCGGTGTCGCCGGTGCCGGGCCTGACATTGTCGAGGGTCGAGAACAGCAATTGCCGATGCGCGGGGCTGCCGCGCGCCGGCAATTTCTGGCGGATCTGATCGTCGAACACCATCAGTCCGGTGGCGTCGCGCTGTCCCAAAGTCAGGTACGACAGGCACGCGGCCATCCGGCAGGCGTATTCGAGCTTCGACCACACCGCGCCGTCGGATTTGTAGCCCATCGACGGGGATGCGTCGATGAGGATATGGCAGGCGAGGTTGGTCTCCTCCTCGAACTGCTTGAGGTAATAGCGATCGGATTTCCCGAACACCTTCCAGTCGAGGTGCTTGATGTCGTCGCCCGGAACGTACTGGCGGTATTCCGCGAATTCGACGCTGAACCCGCGATAGGGCGAGCGGTGCAGTCCGAGGACGAATCCCTCGACCACGCCCTTCGCCAGCAGCTGCATGTTGGAGATGCGACCGAGCGTCTCGACATCGAGGGTTGCGAATTCCGCCATGTGGTTCCAGCCTCGGGATCAGGTCTGAACGTTGCCGCGAGCGTTCGCCATGCCGGACCTACAGCCCGCTCGAAGGCGGCTTGACCGCGTCCAGGACCTTGCGGATCAGATCCTCGCTGGTGATGCGTGCGGACTCGGCACGGAAGTTCGTGACCACACGGTGACGGAGCACCGGCATGGCGACCGCCTGGATGTCCTTCACCGACACGTGGAAGCGGCCATCGAGGACCGCGCGCGCCTTGGCGGCGAGCACCAGGTAGATCGATGCGCGCGACGATGCTCCCCACGCGACGTTCTCGCGGACGAAATCCGGCGCCTGCTTCGATGTCGGCCGGGTCGACGCGGCGATGCGCACAGCGTAGCGCATGATCGGCTCGACCACCGGGACCTCGCGCACGATGCGCTGGTAATAGAGAAGTTCGTCGCCGCCCATCACCCGTTCGAGCTTCGGTGCGGTGGATCGCGTGGTCTGCTCGATCACCTGCACCTCCTGCTCGCGCGGCAGGTGGCCGATGATGGACGAGAACATGAAGCGATCCTGCTGGATCAGCGGCAGCGAGTAGGTGCCTTCCTGCTCGATCGGATTCTGGGTGGCGAGCACGAAAAATGGCGATGGGAGCTGATGGGTGATGCCTGCGACGGTGACCTGGCGCTCCTGCATCGCCTCGAGCAGAGCGGCCTGCGTCTTCGGAGGGGTGCGGTTGATCTCGTCTGCGAGGATGATGTTGCCGAAGATCGGGCCCTGCCGGAAGCGCAGCCCGCGTTGTCGCGTGATCTTGTCTTCTTCGAGGACTTCCGTGCCGGTGATGTCCGACGGCATCAGGTCGGGGGTGAACTGGATGCGTCGGAACTGCAGGTCGAGGATGTCGCCGATGCTCTTGATCAGCAGGGTCTTGGCCAACCCGGGGACGCCGGTGATCAGGCAGTGCGATCCGGCGAAGAACGAGATCAGCACCTCGTTGATGACCTGCTCCTGACCGACCACGGCCTTGCTGATCTCGGTCAGGATCCTGGCCTTCGTCTGTGCGAGCTTATCGAGCAGGCCCTCCATCCGGGCTCCGTCCGCGCCGTCGGTGTTCCGCATCGCAGGCTGGTTCATGCGCGTTCTCCGGTGAGGCCGTCGGTGGTGCTGGAACGATGCATGGTTCAGCCCTTGAGTGCCGGGAATGCCTGGGTGAGCCGGCTGATGAGATCGTCGACCGTGACCTTGTCGACTTCGGCGCGGAAGTTCAGGCCGATGCGATGTCGGAGCACCGGTGCGATGACGGCGCGCACATCCTCGAGCGCGACCGCGGTGCGGCCCGCCAGGGCCGCGGTGCTCTTGGCTGCGAGGACGATGTTCTGCGACGCTCGCAATCCCGCGCCCCAGGCGATGTAGTCCTTGGCGAAATCGATGGCGCTGGCCTCGCCGGTTCGGGTGGCGGCGACCAGATCGACGATATAGTTCGAGATCGCCTTCGGCACGGTGATCTCGCGGATCAGGGTCTGCGCGGCGACCAGATCATCGCCGCTGATGATCGGCTTCAGTTCGACGCGCTGTATCCCGGTGGCTGCGCGGACGATCTGCACCTCTTCGTCCTCGGAGTTGTATGGCATCAGGATATTGAACATGAAGCGATCCTGCTGCGCTTCGGGCAACGGATAGGTGCCTTCCTGATCGAATGGGATCTGCGTCGCGAAGACGTAAAATGGCTTGGGCAGGGGATGGGTCTGCCCGGAGATCGTCACCTGCTTCTCCTGCATGGCCTCGAGCAATGCTGCCTGGGTCTTGGGTGGCGTGCGGTTGATCTCATCGGCCATGACCATGTTCGAGAAGATGGGTCCCTTCACGAATTTCAGCTGCCGGTGGCCGGTGGTGCGGTCCTCCTCGAGGATCTCGGTGCCGGTGATGTCGGCGGGCATGAGGTCTGGGGTGAATTGGATGCGCTTGAAATCCAGCTTCAGGATCGGAGCCAGACTGGTCACCAGGAGGGTCTTGGCAGCGCCGGGAACCCCAGTGATCAGGCAGTGGCCTCCCGCGAACACCGCGGTCAGCAGCTGGTCGATGGGCTGGTCATGCCCGACGATCACCCGTTTGAGCTCGGCAATGATCGCGACACGGATATCGCGCACATAGGCGACATCGATCGTTCCAGCCAGCATGTCGACCTCCTAGAGCCAGGGTGCCGCGACCGGAGTCCGGCCGCTTCCATCGCATTCGCAGAACAATGCTCTGAAAATGCCGCTGTGACACGATTGCGCGAGGTTACGCCGGTCTGGCAGCCCTCATGAAGGTCCGATGGGTTGGCCGACCCGCAGACCCCAGATCGTCACGGGATGGCGGTTCCGGCGTTACCAACATCGGATAGGCTCGAGTCGCCTTCCTCTCCAGGAGCATCCGACATGTCACGAGCGCTTCCTCCCGAGCGTCGGATCACCCTGGATGCCCTCGGACGGCGGCAATTCCTGCGCACCAGCGTCGCGATGCTGGGTGGGCCTGCCTTCCTGAATACCCTGGGCAGCCTGTTCGCGCGGCTGCACGCCGCCGATGCGCCTTTCGATACCACGCCACCGAAGGAGGAGTACCTCACCGGCAAGGACGAAACGGTGAAGACCGGCGAATTCTTCTTCCCGCGTCTGAAATTCCACGTCCGCGACCGGGGCATGGACATCTGGGACGTCGGCCCGTCCGGCGACCAGGTGCTGCGCCGCCAGTTGATCGAACTGACCAACATCAATGCGAGTCCCGAGCCGATGGTGGTCGAACTCGACGATCTCGACAAGATGTCGCGCTATCCCTACGTGTTCATGACATCCATGAGCGAGTTCGAGCTCGATCCGAAGCATGCTCAGAATCTGCGTGAATTCCTCCTGCGTGGCGGCTTCGTCCATGCCGACGATTGCTGCCATCCCACCACCAAGGGCGGCATCCATCCATCGGACATGGGCGGGAACTTCGTCTACAAGGTGCGCGAAGGCTCCAATTCGGGCATCGATGGTGATCGCTTCTTCATGGATTACGTGCGCACGATCAACGAGCTCTTCCCTGACAATCCGATGCGGCGCATCCCCGATGACCACGAGATCTACCGCTGCTACTTCGAATTCCCCGGCGGTTGCCCGGTGATGCAGGGCGTGGATCACGGTGCCTGGGGGCTCTTCGAACAGGGCACCGGCCGGCTCATGACCGTGGTCACTCCGGGCGATTTGCACTGCGGCTGGATGTCCCGCTACTGGGCGCCAGAGAAGAATACCGAGGCGATCAAGATGGGCATAAACGTCCTGATGTATTACCTCACCCACTGATGCTCGGCGCGCTGCACGGATCGGACCACCGGTGATGCGGTCTCTCTTCATGGTTCTCCTATCGGCCACCTCGGCCCTTGCCGCCGCGCAGGCGGATGACGGCGGCTGGGTGTGGAAGGCCCCCGACCTCGCACCGCCGGTGCTGACCGGGTCAGCACCGACCGTGGATGGGCAGTTGGATGAGGTGTCCTGGACAACCGCGGCGCGCTCGGATTCATTCCTGCTCGCCGACGGTCGCGGGGCCACATGCAGGACCCGCCTGATGGTCCTGCGCGATGAGCAGACGCTGTACATCGGCGTCGAATGTTTCGACACCGCCGAGGCGTTGCAGGCGCTCACCGCGCGTGCCGGGATCAGCGATCCCGCCCAAGCGCTGTGGGCGGACGATTGCGTCGAGATCTTCATCGATCCGACTAATAGACGCGTCTCCTACTACCAGATCATCGGCTCCTTCAGACAGGCCACCTGGAGCACCTACCTGACCGGAGTCGACAGCCCGGATCCGAGCTGGCGGCAGAAATACCCGTTCGCAGCATCTATCGGGGCGAGCTGCTGGACGATCGAATTCGCGCTGCCCCTGGCGATGTTCGATCGTGGCGGGCAACGCTTCTCGACCTGGGCTTTCAATGTGTCGCGTACCCGCAAGGACGCGGAACTGGTCTATTGGTCGCCGGTATTCAATTCGTCATCCCACTCGCCGGAGACGTTCGGCACCTTGTCGGGAATGCCGACGAAGTGATTCCGGGCTGGTGGATACGATTCGTCCCGTATTCGTCGAATGCCACATCGACACTGGTCGAATGCCACATCGACACTGGAAGTGCGGATCGATTCCTCGCGGACCCGGCTCCAATGAGTGTGCGGCGTCACGACCACGGGCGGATCGTAGCGCGCCACGTTTGGGGCATTGGATCAGCGTCGGCTTTGTCGGGGGTCAGTGATTCGTGCTCGCCGAAGACGCAGGCTGGATGGCGGTGAAGATCCGCTGTCCCCGCATGAGCTCGGTGGTCGAGGCCTTGAACATGCCCATGATGGGCACGAGCACGCCCACCTGTTCGCGGTCGACGGTGGCGTTGGCGAAGACGACCAGGCACACGACCGACCCGTTCCCATACGCCTTGCCCAATCCGAACGCGCTGCGGACGCGATGCGTCGCGATGAAATCTTGAGACGGGATGACGAAAGCCGTCCAGACATCGTTCGGGATGCTGCATCCCCGGTCAGGATGCCTAGTTCCGAATGCGGGTGTTTGGACGGCCCGGGACAGTGGAGGGGGTCATCCGTGGTCCAGATCACCTCTGAATGGCAGGTGTCGGAGCACCAGCAGGGTCCGCCATCCTCGCGGAGGACCCGACCTGTCCAACGGTCCTGCTTGGGCATTTGTAATGCGCCGACGATCGCTCACGGTGTCGGCCAAACCTTCGAATGGTGGCAAGTGACCCTTCCGTGCGAACCGTGAACGACGACCCGCTGCGATCCAGCATCGATCTGCACGACACGTTCCTGGTGCGGTTGGACGACGTGACCAGGCAGATCGACGTTCCCGATGAGCTGACCCTGGCCGCAGCACGTCTGCTCGGAGAGCACCTCTCGGTCAATCGCTGCGCGTATGCGGATGTCGAAGGGGATCAGGACACCTTCAATCTGCTCGGCGACTACAACAAGGACGTCCCGAGCATCGTCGGACGCTACCGGTTCGCGCAATTCGGAGAGGAGTGCCTGCGGCTCATGCGCGCCGGCGAACCGTACATCGTCGAGGACAGCGAAAGCGACCCGCGCACCGAGGACGTCCGCGATTCCTATCGGCTGACGCTCATCCGTTCGGTGATCTGCGTATCCTTGCAGAAGGGCTGTCGGTTCGTGGCCGCGATGGCGGTCCACCAGGTGAGTCCGCGGAGCTGGTCGCCGGACGAGGTCGAACTGGTCCAGCGCGTCGCCGATCGATGCTGGGAATCGATCGAACGGATGCGGATCGGGCGTGAGCTGCGCGAGAGCGAAGCCCGTCTGCACGCCGCTCTCGAAGCGGCGCGGCAGGTTGCGTGGGAACGCCTCCCGGTGTCGGACACGATGCGCTGCTCGCAGAGCGCGTGCACCGTCCTCGGCATCGCCCTCGATGACGGTCGGATCGCCGTGACCGACTGGCAAGACTGCATCCATCCCGACGACCGCGAGCAGCGGCACGCCATCGTCGATGAGGCGCAACGTCTCGGTGGTCCGTACCGCGTCGAGTTCCGCTGGACCCGTCCCGATGACGGATCCGAGATGTGGGTGGAGGAGAGCGGACGATTCGATCGGCTGGTCGGCGGTCGCGAGTCCAAGGCCAGCGGGATCGCGGCCGACATCACCGTCCGCCAACGGCAGGCGATCCGCGAACATCTGCTGGTCGATGCGACGACCATCCTCACGTCGTCCCTGGATCAGGAGGAGACCCTGCGACGGCTGGCCAAGGTGGTCGTGCCCCGTCTGGCCGATTGGGTGGCGATCGATCTGCGCGGACCGGACGGGACCCTGCACCGGCTCGCGATCGAGCACATCGACCAGGCCAAGGCCGCAGAGGCGCAGGAGTGGCAGAGGCGCTATCCGCTGCGCCAGGATCAGGCTCCGTACACCGTGGTGGGCACCGGGAGCACGGTGCTGTCGGAGACAATCACCGATGAACTCCTGGTCGCTGCCAGCCACGACTCCGAACACCTGCGCCTGGTGCGGGACCTCCGCCTCAATTCCTACATGGTCGTACCGCTGACGGGCAGCAAACGGGTCCTGGGAGCCTTGACCCTGGTGACCGCGGAATCGGGGCGCACCTACACCTCCGCCGATGTCGCTTTCGCTGAGGATCTCGCGCGCCAAGCCGGTACCGCC
Organism: Planctomycetota bacterium; assembly: GCA_013696105.1. Taxonomy (GTDB): domain Bacteria; phylum Planctomycetota; class UBA11346; order UBA11346; family UBA11346; genus JACCZE01. The sequence goes on from JACCZE010000444.1 coordinate 18,324, forward strand.
ATCGAGAATTCACAGCTGTTCGGCGAAGCGGAGACAGCGAGGTGCGAGGCCGCGCAGCGTGCCGAGGCCTTGGCCGCCACCAACGCGGAGCTGCAGCAGTTCGCGTACGTCGCATCGCATGACCTCAAAGAACCGCTGCGCATGGTCACGCAATACATGGATATCCTCGACCGGAAATTGGGGCCGAACCTATCACCGGAGCATCGGCGGTTCCTCGCCTTCGCGGTGGACGGCGCGACGCGGATGCAGGCCCTGATCACGGATCTGCTCGCCTTCACCAGCGCCGGCCGCGATGAGCGCATGTCCGAGGAGGTAGATCTGCAGGCGGTCATCCAGGAGGTCATGCTCGTCTTCGCCGAGCAGATCGCCGCTACCAAGGCATCGGTCTCCATCGATCCGCTACCAACGTTGCCCGGATCTCGGACCCGGCTCGCGCTCGTCCTCCAGAATCTGATCGGCAATGCCCTTAAGTTCATTGCTCGCGATCGCCCGCCCCAGATCGCGGTTTCCGCGGCGCGGCGCGGCGAAACCTGGGAGATCTCGGTCCAGGATAATGGCATCGGTATCGAGCCCGCCTATCACCAGAAGGTATTCGAAGTCTTCCAGCGGCTGCACGCGCGGGGTGAATATCCTGGCACCGGGATGGGCCTGGCGATCTGCCGCAAGATCATCGAGCAGCACCATGGCGAACTGCTGGTGGAATCGGAACTCGGTTGGGGCTCCCGGTTCATCCTCCGGCTGCCTGCGCTACCGGATCGCGTGATCGACCGAGCGATCACGTCGGATCGGGAGAGGAACGCGAGCCCATGACCACCACCGACAGGTTCCACGTGCTGGTGATCGACGACAATCCGGGTGACATAGACCTGATCGAGCTGGGATTCTCGGACTTGTCGATACCGATCCGGTTCAGCCAAGCGGCCGATGGGATATCCGGGCTCCAACTGATCAAGGAGCTGTCCGCGTCGCGGTCCTGTCCGGATCTCATCCTCCTCGATCTCAATATGCCCAAGGTGAACGGATTCGAGGTGCTGGAATCGATCCGTTCTCTCGACCTCTGCGCGCGCTGCATGGTCGTCATCCTCACGACCTCGTCGGCGCCAGCGGATCATGCCCGTTGTCTGGCGCTGGGAGCGAACCGCTTCGAGACCAAGCCGTCGACCTACGACGATCTGCTGCGACTGATCGGGCTCCTGCATGGGGAGTCATCCGGGTCCAGCCCAGCGGGCTCGGTGTGACCCGAGTCGGACGTCGAGGCCATTCACCCCGAGAGCTTGGCCTTTGCCTTGGACAGCTTCTGCACGATCTTTTCGTAGATCAGGATCTTCTCGATCGATGCGGATGCGAATCCCTTCAACCGGCTGCCCGAGTCGTTGAACTCCGCCAGGATGGCATCCGCCACGTCGATCGCGGCTAGGAATTTGGTCTCGTCGGTGGATTTCATCGCCACACCATAGCGCATGTCTGATCAGATGCCCAAGGATTCGCTGGTCAGGCCCTTCCCCCGTCATCACGGGGTCCACGCAGGTGTACGAGCTGGGATGGCACCATTCCCGCGGGCCCATGGGGGCCCAGCTGGGCCTGCGTCGGTCTCCCCCGCGTGATGCCAGCGGACCTCGATCCTGAGCGATCGGACGCGACGAGAATCGACCTGCGGCCGCTGCTGGCGTGAGGAGTTTCGACCGAGCGGCGGCCAATCATTGCCGGCAGCCGAGGATCTCCTCCGGGGAACTTATGCGCGGGTACGGATCCTGACCTGGCAGCGGGACCCACCTCGTGTTCTAGTGAACACCAGGGACGCGGCGGCGAGCAGCACGCCGAGTCCGCCGAAACCGCAGCTCGGTCCGCCCGCCACTTCAGGGGTCAGTGGGGCGGTCGCGGGTTCATCATCGGCGAGAGTGATCGTCGCCGTGGAGGGGGAGCCGACGGAGTAGCCGGACCCCGATCCGATCGAGACGGTCAGGGTCTCGGTTCCTTCATAATAGGCATCGTCGATCGGAGTGACCGTCAGCAGCGCGCTGGTCGATAGCGGTGGAAACGTGATGCTCGACGGGAGCGTGGCGATGTCGACGCCAGGGCTGACAGTTCCTCCGAGGGTGAACGCGACGGTGGTCGCGGCCTTGGCCTGACGTGACAAGGTGATGGTCATGATGCCGACATCGGCGTTCGTTTCGGAGGCAGCAGCGTCGCTCGCGATGATCGATGCGACCGGAGCCGCTTCGTCATCGGCGATGGTGACGGACGCGGTTGCTGGCGACCCCACGCTGTAACCGGCGCCGGCGACGAGCGTGACGACAACCGTCTCTGCGCCCTCGTAGACGGCATCGTCGATCGGCGAAACGGTCACCGTGGCGCTGGTCGACAGGGCGGGCACGACCACGCTCCCGGCGAGGGCCGTGTAATCGCTGCCTGCCGTGGATGACCCGCCGATGGAGTACGCCACCGTGGTCGCGAGCTTCGACGGCCGCGAGCATGACAGGGTGAAGGTGCCGGTGTTCGCCGGTTCCGCGGCAGCGGGGTCGCTGGCGTTGACGCCGACCACCGGCGCAGGGTCGTCGTCGGCGATGGTCACCGTTGCGGACGCGGGCGATCCGACGGTATAGCCGATGCCGCTGGCCAGGGTCACGACCACCGTCTCGGAGCCTTCGAAGACCGCGTCATCCAGCGGCACCACGGTCAGGGTCGCGGTGGTGGCGGACGCGGGCACGGTGACGCTGGTGCCGAACGAGGTGAAATCGGATCCGCTCGCGGCGCTGCCTGCGACCGTGAAGGAGACCGTGGTCGCAGTGGCAGCCGCGCTCGAGAAGGTGATGGTGAACGTGCCGGTGTTCGATCCCGGTTCAGCCGCAGCAGCGTCGCTCGCCGCGATCGTCGCTGCAGGAAGGGGGGTGGTGCTCGGTGGGCACGTGCCCGTGAGGAACCACTGGCCGATGCTTCCGTACGTGGTGTAGCCGCTCGGAGGATTCGCCAGCGGCGTGCCCTCGCCGGCGTTGGAAACGTGCAGATAATAGAGGCCGGCCGCCACGGTGGTCGTGATGGTCGCATCGACCGCTCCGCTGGGATTCGCGCTCGCGATCGACGCGCCGGTGGCGTCCTGCAGGTCCAGCCGGACATCCAGATTGCCCCCTGAGGTATCCACGGGGGAGCGCCATGATGCGACGGTGATGGACACGGCGCCGGCACCAGCGCTGAACGAGACCACATCCACGTCGCTGTTCTGGGCGATGATGCCCGATGAGCTCAATGCCGGACCGCTGATCGCGGTCGCAGAAGCATTCACGTTGCCGTGGTCGTCACTACGGTAACCCAGGTAGGTATTGATGATCGACAGGTCGTCTTCGGACTGATTGGAATTGAGATAATCGCCTTTGGAAAATTGCGACACATTGCAGTTGAAAGCCGCACCCATGATCGGGCCCCAAGAGGTGTGTCCGTAGTAATACGCGGCGGAGGGTGATGCCACTCCATCGTGTGACAAGCCGAGATTATGGCCCATCTCGTGCGCGCTGATCTCGGCGATCCAATCCTCCTTGCTGCTCAACCCGTCGAAGAAACAGAAGGCCGGTGACCAGTAGGTATGGTAATTGACTGCTCCGAAGACACCCCCGTAGGCCACGCCGGTCGTGGAAACCGTGGTGATGACGACGCCATTGCGGTCGGTGCGTCGAGTGACCAACACGGTCCCGGTGTAGCGATCCTTCGACCCTTCGACCGTCGGGTCGGTGGTGACATCGACATTGAACGGCGCGAAATCTTCGGCCATGCGCTGCCAGACCTGTTGGATGATCGCCTGCTCCGTATCGATGAACGTCGTTTCGTCGCCGTCCGTGTCGAATGGGCGGCAGTCCAGGGTCGAAGCGCTCCATACCGTGCCGCTGAGCAGAGCGCCGTTGAAGTCGAGGAAGATGCGGTTGGTCGCCCCAGGCTTGCTGTGGTAGCTGGGCTGATTGGCGATCGGAACCGCAGCCGCCGAGATCCCGCGTGTTCGCGGCCCTGCCGCTGGCTGCACCGGAGCAGGAGGCGGAACCGAACTGCAGGCGAAGTAGATGCCGCCGTGTTCGTCGGCGTGGAGATCGGAGCAGTCATGGGCGCGGTGGCTGATCCGACCCAGATGCACGAGCGCCTGCGCCTTCGCGTCGGGCTGCAATCGTTCGACCTGGGAGCGGAAGCGGCCGAGCGGGAGATCCTCGATCGTCACCCCGGGGCGATCCGGTGCCGGCTCGGGGGCCTCGCCAGCCGTCGCATACAACGCGCAGCACAAGGAGACTATCCACAGCGTACGGATCATGCGCGCATTCCTCGGGCCAGGCCGCCGAACGTCGACAACTACTCAAGCATAGCATCTGCTTGGGGATTAGTTCAACCCCATTCGCTTCCAGCGCCGATGGTCGTTCAGCGCTTCTGGTCCATGCGATTCGCCATCACCGCGGCGTCTGTCCCCCATGCCCCGGATTTGCTCTTCCGGGCGACCTGGACGGCATCGGTGAAGACGGTTTCCCACGCGGCAGGGGCAGGACTGGCACTGGTGTCGTAGAGTGCCCAGCCGTCGCGCATGACGGATTCCTGGACGCTCCGTTTGCCGCGTTTGCCCAGGAGGACGATGGCGGTCGAGAATGCGGACGCATCCGTAGGGACATCCTTGTCCGCATCTTTCGCGCCTGGCGCTTTCTTCGCGTCCTTCGCATCCTTCGCGGCCTGGGGTGGATCGGGAATCCACAGGCGAATCGCGGCTCCGGGTGCTACCAGCGACTGCAGCTCCTTGCGCACTTGATTCTTGGATCGTTTCAGGCCGTCCTCGGAGGTGCTCAGCGCATCTGCGCACACCGTCCACGCCAACTGCACGGGCACCTCTCCGTCGTCGTTCAGCCCGGACACCAGGAGCCCGCTATCGGTCCATCGCACGACCGTGACGACCGGCGATTCGAGCGCGCTGGCGGCGCTGGCGATCAGGAAGACCGAGATCCAACGAACGTGCCTGGCGATCATGCCACCATCCTGGGGGGTGACCCGACCGGGCAATGCGCACCGAGCGCCAGCTGAGCCGCGGACCGGGGTGTGTGTGGTCTGCCCGGGACTTGTATTCAACCGAGTTGAATGATAATCAATCAGGTAGAAAATGACCACGACAGTGACCACCGGCGCACGCATCCGCACCCTCCGCCTGCGCAACCGTCTCCGGCTGCAGGACATCGCCGATCGCTGCGGGTTCACCAAGAGCCTGCTGTCCAAGATCGAGACCGGCGTGGTGAAGCCGCCGGTCGCGACCTTGGTCGGCATCGCGAAGGCGTTGGCGGTCCCCGTGTCCTCGCTGCTGGGCGAGCACGATGACGGTCGCACGGTGGTGATCCGCGGTGCGGCATCCAGCGACCACGGCATGGAGCGCACCGACAAGGGCTACCGCTTCCGGCTGATCGCGGGCGAGCGCATCGACAAGGCCATGCAGCCATTCGTGTTCCGGGCGCGACGCGGCGAGATCAAGCCCGGTTCCTTGCGCCACGAGGGCGAGGAATTCGTCTTCATCCTGTCCGGCACGCTGCAATTCCGGGTGGGCGGGGCGAGCTACTCGCTGGCGGAAGGCGATGGCTTGTATTTCGATTCGGGAGAAGACCACGACTTCACCCCGACCACCGCCGAGGCCACCTGGCTCGCGGTGTTCCACGAGCCCACGTCCAGCCCACCGCGACAGCGCACGTCGCCCGGACGCCGTACGCGCGGCGCGCACATCGCGTCGCCGAAGCCATCACGCAGGAGCCCGACATGATCCGATACCTCAAGCGCGGCATGAGCGTCGCCGATGTGCAGGCTGCCGACGAGCAGGTGCGCGCGACGGTGGCGGGGATCATCAGCGATGTCCGCGCGCGCGGCGATGCGGCGGTGCGCGAGTGCTCGCAGCGTTTCGATGGCTGGTCGCCCGCCACCACGCGCCTGACCCAGGACGAGATCGACGCGTGCATCCGCCGGCTTCCGACCCGGGTCATCGACGACATCTCGTTCGCGCAGGCGCAGGTGCGGCGATTCGCCCAGGCCCAGCGCGCCTCGGTGCACGACTGCGAGGTCGAGACGCTTCCCGGCGTCACCCTCGGCCACAAGAACATCCCGGTGGGCAGCGTGGGATGCTACGTGCCCGGCGGACGCTACCCCTTGGTCGCTTCGGCGCACATGAGCGTCGTCACCGCCAAGGTCGCCGGCGTGCAGCGTGTCGTCGCATGCGCTCCACCCACCAAGGGCGCGCCGCACGATGCGACCGTCGCGGCGATGTCCCTAGCCGGCGCCGACGAGATCCATGTCCTCGGCGGCGTGCAGGCGATCGCCGCGATGGCGCTCGGCACCGAATCGATCGCCAGCGTCGATATGCTGGTGGGGCCGGGAAACGCCTACGTGGCCGAGGCGAAGCTGCAGCTGTTCGGACGCGTGGGCATCGATCTGCGCGCCGGACCGACCGAGGTGCTGGTCATCGCGGATCACACCGCCGACGCCGAGATGGTGGCCACCGATCTGCTCGGGCAGGCGGAGCACGGTCCGAACTCGCCGGCCGTCCTCATCACCACCGACGAGGCGCTGGCCCACGCGACGGTGACCGAGATCGCCCGTCAGCTCACGACTTTGCCGACCGCCGAGATCGCCAGCGCCGCGTGGCGGGACCATGGCGTCATCATGATCGTCGATGCGCTCGACGAAGCGGTAGCGGCGGCCGATGCATTGGCCAGCGAGCACGTCCAGGTGCTGACCGCGGAGCCGGGATACTTCCTCGAACGGCTGCGCAATTACGGCGCACTGTTCCTGGGCCCCGAGACCAACGTCGCTTTTGGCGACAAGGTCATCGGCACCAATCACACGCTGCCGACCAAGCAGGCGGCGCGCTATACGGGCGGACTGTGGGTGGGAAAATTCCTCAAGACCGTCACCTATCAGCGCTGCACGCCCGAGGCCAGCGCGATGATCGGCGCGTACTGCTCGCGCCTGTGCGCGCTCGAAGGCTTCGCGGGGCACCAGGCTCAGGCGGATCTCCGCGTGCGGCGATTTGCTCAGGGGCTGGCGCCCCTACGGCCTGACGGCCTACCCCCGGGCTTTGTCGCGACTCGATCTGGACTGCCGGGCAGTCCAGATCGTGGCGGCATCGGCTGCGCCGATTGTATGCCGCCAGCGCCGCTCGGCGCCCGAGGAGAGTGAGCGGGATTGGCCATCTGCCATCTGCCATCCGCCATCCGCAAAATCTTTAAAGCTAGCGGTTTGCAGGGTTATTCCCCATTCGTGGAACAGACGCCAGGTCCCGGACCTTGCAGGTTGTCACCCAGGACCGCCCATGTCCGAGTTCGCCATCGATCCGAACACGCTTCACGACCGGGCGGTCGCGACGGACGAGCTTATGGTCAGGTCGCCTGCGGCGCGCTCGCGGCGCCCAGGTATCAAGGTTGGGAC
>JACCZE010000454.1 GCA_013696105.1 Planctomycetota bacterium
CCGTTCCGGCGGAGGCGAGTGGAGCGGGGGGATCGCCAGATCCCCCTGCCTCAACGAACCGTCAGCCCGCGCCACGCGGGCGTGGGCGAGCGCAGCTGGCCTGGCGGCTATCAGCCGCCAACGGTTCTCAGTAGACGAAGCCCAGATCGAGACTCACCACATCGCGAGAGAAATCGTTGAGCGTCTTCGACTGGCTCATCGTGTAGACGTTCTGCAGGCGCAGGCCCACGCCATCCATCAGGAAGTACTCGGCCCCGACGGTGAGCTCTTCGGTCGTGCGCACCTCGGTCTCGGCGCCGGGGGCGTGACCGCTGGAGGTCAGGCGGTAGACGCCCGCGCTGCCGTACAGCGCGGCCTGCTTCTGCAGTCGGAAACGGCCGTCGAGGACGCCGCCGACCAGCCAGGCTCCGTTCGAGGTGATGCTGTCCTCGAGGCTGCTGTAGATGCGTGCTCCGACGTGGCTGCCGATCTCGGGGCGCCAGCGGTAGATCAGGTTGCCGACTGGAGCGATCAGGTTCTTGTCGTCGTAGGAGGCGATGCCGCGGAAATCGTCCTTGTACGCGCGGTAGGTGGCGCCGATCTCGGCGATGAGCTGCGAACGCGTGGCGATCTTGGCCATCACGCCGACCAAGCCGCCGTAGCCGGTGCTGTCGTTGAAGACGTCTTCGTCGTAGTTGCGGCGATCGACGAATCCACGCACGTAGGCTTCGGAGTCCTCGGCATACAGGTAGCCCGCACGCATGTTGCCGCCCACGATGGTGTAATCGCGGTCGTTCTCTCCGAACTGGGCCGAACCCTCGAGGTAATCGCGGCGGCTGTAGGTACCGCCGGCGCCGACCCTGATGAAGTTGCCGGTGCGCGAGGCGTTGATCGCGCCATCGAGGTCATCGTGCTTGATCTGCTCGCCAGTGCTGATGAACGGATCGTTGGTGCGCGCGAACGAGGCGAGGGCGTTGGCATCCCAGACCAGGGCCTTGTGGCCGTAGCGGAAGATGCCGCGCCCACCCTGCAGGTTGCGGCCCTGCTGTTCCTGGTAGGCCTGTCCAACGTATTCGCCTGACAGCAGGAACTTGTCCTCTTCGGTGGCGCGCCAGCCGATATCGATGCCCGCGATCGCGCTGTAGAACACGTCGCTCTCGGTGTTGTTCTCGGTGGCGTAGACGTTGGTGTTGTATGCGACGCCGACGAGCGCTTTGGGATGGATGGTGACCGCGCTGTCGGGCGATGTCATGTTGCCCATCGGCTCGATGGCGAATCCACCGACCGAGACCGTCTCGCGCGGACGTTCGCCATCGGCGGCGAAGACCGGCACGGCGAGGGCCGCGAGGCTGGCGAGGGTGAGCGAGCGCGAGAGGGTCACGCGACCGCCGGTGACGATGCGCGAGTGGAGCGAGAGGCCAGACGAGGTGGGCACGGTGTTTCCGATTCGGCTATGTCAGCATGTCGACTGGGGTTGAGGCGATGACGTTGAACGCAGGTATATACGTGACCAGAGCCAAACTCGCTAGAGGTAAATTATTCATCCATTCATTGCAAATGTGACAAATGCTAAGGGGGCAGGTCCGCCTCGAATCGCTCCCTCCAAGCCCGGGAGGAGCCGGCAATCGGGATGCTCGAGGGGGTCGTCCACGTTCCGTCCGTGAGGGACGGCGTTCTTGCCCGGGAGGGGGGTCGTCTACACTCCTCCGATCACCGCGTCAGCGACCAGGAATCCCATGAGCGAACACACCGGCGGCACCCACGACCTCCTGATCGAGGAGGAGATGAAGGAGAGCTACCTCACCTACGCGATGAGCGTGCTGGTGGACCGCGCCCTTCCGGACCTGCGCGATGGCCTCAAGCCCGTGCATCGGCGCATCCTGCAGACGCTGCGCGACCTCAATCTGACCCCCACCGCCAAGTACCGCAAATGCGCCAAGATCGTCGGCGATTGCCTGGGCAACTACCATCCACACGGCGACAGCTCGGTCTACGATGCCATGGTGCGCATGGCGCAGGATTTCTCCCTGCGCTACGAGCTGGTGGACGGTCAGGGCAACTTCGGGTCGATCGACGGCGACGCCGCGGCCGCCTACCGGTACACCGAGGCGCGGATGACCCGGTTCTGTGCCGAGATGCTCGAGGACATCCAGTACGACACCGTCGACAATCGCCCGACCTTCGATGGCGTGCGCGAAGAACCGACGGTGCTCCCGGCGAAGCTGCCGAACCTGCTGGTCAACGGCAGCTCGGGCATCGCCGTCGGCATGGCGACGAACATCCCCTCGCACAACCTGACCGAGGTCTGCGGCGCGATCATCCACCTGCTCGACCACCCGGCCTGCACGGTCAGCGACCTGATGAAGTTCGTCCATGCCCCGGACTTCCCCACCGGCGGCCTGATCTGCGGCACCGCGGGCGTCCGCGAGGCGTACGAGACCGGACGAGGCAAGGTCGTGATGCGCGCCCGCATCCAGCAGGAGGAGATCGAGGGCCGCACCGCGCTGGTCGTCACCCAGATCCCCTACGGCATCAAGCTCGCGACCATCAACGAGTCGATCCAGGCGGCGCACGAGGACGAGCGCGTCAAGGGCCTGCACAAGATGTACGGCGGCACCGTCGGAGACGGGATCCGCCTGGTGCTCGAGCTCAAGAAGGGCGAAGACCCCGACATGGTGCTCAACCAGCTGTGGGAGCACACCAACCTCCAATACAACTTCCCGGTCAATATGATCGCGCTCGACGGCGGCAGGCCGCGCACGGTCAATCTCAAGCGCATGTGCCAGGCCTACGTCGAGCACCGCAAGGATGTCATCATCCGGCGCACGCGCTTCCTGCTCGCGCGCGACGAAGCACGCATGCATATCCTCGAAGGCCTGCTCAAGGCCATCGACCACATCGACGAGATCATCCGGCTGATCCGTGCTTCCGACAGCGGCGAGGCGGCGAAGTCGGCCCTGATGGAACGCTTCGAATTCAGCGACCGCCAGGCCCAGGCCATCCTCGACATGCAGCTGCGCCGCCTCACCGGCCTCGAGCGCGACAAGCTCACCGCCGAGCGCGACCAGCTGGCGATCGCGATCGCCGACTACAAGGACATCCTGGCGCGCGATGAGCGGCAGTACCAGATCATCAAGGCCGATCTGCAGGAGCTGATGGACAAGTACGGCGATGCGCGCCGCACCGAGATCGTGGCCGCCGCCGGCGATTTCAACATGGAGGACCTGATCGAGGACGAGCCTTGCGTGGTGACCATCACCAACAGCGGCTACATCAAGAGGCTTCCCGTCGGCACCTTCCGCGTCCAGCGCCGTGGCGGCAAGGGCGTCTCGGGCGGCTCGCTCAAGGACGACGAGGACTTCATCGCCCAGATGTTCGCGGCGACGAACCATCAGAACCTGCTGGTGTTCACCAATCTCGGCAAGGTCTATTGGCTGAAGGTCTACAACATCCCCGAGGGCGCACGCACCGCACGTGGCAAGCACCTCGCGAACATCCTCAGCCTCGCCGAGGGCGAGCGGCTGAGCGAGACCATCCCGGTTCGCGAATTCCGCGATGACCAATATCTGCTGATGGCCACCGCGCAGGGACAGATCAAGAAGACCGCATTGTCGGCCTACGGGAATCAGCGCGCGGGCGGCATCAAGGCGATCAAGCTCGCCGAAGGCGACGCGCTGGTGGACGTGGTCATCACCTCGGGCAATGACGAGATCCTCATCGCCTCGAACGATGGCCAGGCCTGCCGGTTCAACGAATCGGATTGCCGACCCACCGGCCGCGACACCTCGGGTGTCGGCGGCATCGATCTCGCGGCCGGTGCGCTCGTCGTCAGTCTGATCCGGCTCCCGCCGCCGGCTGCCGGGGAAGCGCCGATCGAGGTCCTGACGATCTGCGAGGAGGGCTTCGGCAAGCGTACCCCGTTCGACGAGTACCGGCTCACACGTCGTGGCGGCAAGGGCGTCATCAACATCGAGACCTCCGAACGCAACGGCCCGGTGGTGGCATCGCTGGCGGTGATGCCCGGCGACGAATTGATGCTCATCACCTCACAGGGTCAGACGGTGCGTACGTCGGTCGACGATATCCGCACCACCGGGCGAGCGGCCCAGGGCGTGAAGATCATCGGACTCGACCCCGGGGACACGCTCACCAGCGTGGCCAAGTGCCCGCGCGAAGAGGACGTCGAGGGCGAGAAGGCCTGACGACCCGGGCGCTACCGCGCTCGTCTCAAAACCGGAAATGCACTTGGTGTGCCATGGTTCGCCAAGACGGGGGTATACTCCCCCCGTGGAGAGACCTGCGACCCAATCACTCGGTGCCACATCGCGGTACGATTCGCACGAGAACGAGCGATTGCATCGTCTCGGCTATCTGGCCTCAGGGATGGCCCAGGAGATTTCGACCCCGATGCAGTATATCGGTGACAATGCGCGCTTCCTGGCCGAGGCGGTCGGCGACATGCGCGGCATCCTGGACTGGTACCGGATGTGCCTCCGCGCTCTGGCCGCCAAACGGCACCCTGAGTTGCTGGCCGAGATCGCCGAGATGGAACGCAAAGTCGACCTCGGCCAGCTGCTCGAGGACATGCCGGCCGCGATATCCCAGAGCATCGAGGGCATCGCGCGCGTCTCGGCCACCACCCGGGCCTTCAAGGACTTCTGCGAGTCCGGGACCGAGCCGGTGCGCATCGACCTCGCGATCGCGGTGACGCGCATCGTCGAGGTGACCCGGAACCACTGGAAGCAATGCGCCGACATGCGCGTCGCGATCGGCGAGCTGCCGCGTATCGTCGCCCGGCCGCGCCTCCTTGATCTCGTCCTCGTCGATATCGTCCTCGCGGCTGCGACTTATTGCGGATCGTCCGGGGGTCCGGTCCTCATCTCGGCGTCGCAGGGTGCTGCCGACATCGAACTGCATTGGACCGCCCAATCATCCGCAGGTCAGGTGAGCGCCTTGAGTTCGCTGCGCGATCCGTGCGATCTCGCATCGACCCGTGCCCTGCTCGAGCCCATGGGCGGGAGGCTCGAGGCCCGCGCCGAGGATCGCGGCTGGTCGTTCCATCTCACGTTTCCAATCACCGTGGATGCCGGATCCGCCGCTGAAGGGATTTGGTCATGAGCCCCCAGCGCACCCTGCTGTTCGTCGACGACGAGCCGCGCATCATCGACGGGATCAAGCGCATGATGCGGCCGCTGCGCGAGGAGTGGAACATCCTCACGGCCACCAGTGGCCCAGAAGCGCTGCGCATCCTCGGCGAGAACCCGGTCGATATCGTGATTTCGGACATGCGCATGCCGGGCATGGACGGGGCCGAACTGCTCGATCGCGTCATGCGCGAGCACCCGAACATCGTGCGCATCATCCTGTCGGGACAGTCGGACAGCGAATCCATCCTGCGCTCCATCGGCCCGACCCATCAATACCTGTCCAAGCCCTGCGCCCCCGAGGTCCTGCGCGCCACCATCGCGCGCGCATGCTCGATCCGCGACATGCTCCAGCACGATGGGCTGTCGGCGATCATCTCGCGCCTCAGTTCGCTGCCGTCGATGCCCAACGCCTACGGTCAGGTGATCGCCGAGCTGCAGTCGGCACAGCCCTCGCTGCAGCGCATCGCGCGGATCATCGGTGACGATATCGGCATGTCGGCCAAGATCCTCCAGCTGGTGAATTTCTCGATGTTCCGCGGCGGGAACGCGGTGGTGTCCCCGGTCGAGGCGACGATGTCGCTCGGCGTCGAGAACATGCGCTCGTTGGTGCTGATCGCGCGGGTGTTCGACCAGACCGAGGAGCCGACCGAGATGCTGGCCCAATGGCAGCACGGGCGCCTCGTCGGCTCGATCGCCAAGGCCATCGCCATCGCAGAGAAGCGGCGCCCGGAAGAAGCCGAGTTGTGCTACACCGCGGGCATGCTCCACGACTGCGGCCGGCTCGTCCTGTGCGCGCGGTTGGAAACAGGCCCCATGACCGGTCCAGTGACCCGTGACCTGACCAACACCGAGCGCACGCGGTTCGGGGCCGCGCACCCTGAGATCGGCGCCTACCTGCTCGGCCTCTGGGGCCTGCCATTCCAGATCGTCGAGGCCGTCGCCCATCACCACGCTCCCGAGGCATTCCCCGGGACCGGCTTCACCCCGCTCGCCGCCGTCCATGCCGCCGAGGCGCTGGCATGCGAGCTGATCGCATGCGAGGACGAGGGCGTGCCGCTCCAGCTGTGCATGCCGTACCTCGGTGCCATCGGACTGGGCGATCGCGTCGCCGTCTGGCGGGCGATAGCCGCAGACCTCCTTCCGACTCTCGCGCTCCGCGATCAAGAACCCGGAAAGATGGGATGACCATGCAACAGACCGTTCTCTTCATCGATGACGATGCCAACCTCCTCGCCGGCATCGGGCGCACGATGAGGCGCGAGCCCTTCCGCATCCTCTGCGTCGAAACCATCGAACTGGCTCGCACGACCCTGGGGGCCGAACGCGTCGATCTGGTGGTATGCGACGAGCATCTGCCCGGCACTTCTGGATCGGAGTTCCTGGCCGAGATCCGCGAATCCCATCCATCCACGCTCAGGGTGATGCTGACCGGACAGGCGACACTCGGCGCCGTGGTCCACGCGATCAATGCCGGCGAGGTCTTCCGCTTCCTGCTCAAGCCCTGCGGCCATGGCGAATTGGTCGAGACCATCCGCCACGCGCTCGCGCACAAGATGCTGATGGACCGCTGCCGCCACGCACTGCGCACCCTGAAACTCCAGAACGAGATCCTGCAGGAGATCGAGCGTCAGCATCCGGGCATCACCGCCCGTGCCGGCGATACCGATCCCAACATCAGTGATCCGGCTGATTCCTCGATGTCGCCCGAGACGCTGGTCAGCGAGATCAGCGCCGAGATCGAGCGCTCGAGCGGCGTCTTCAAATCATTGGGTACAGGCAAGCCCGCCGCATCCCCCTGATCGTACTGATGTCGACTGCATCTCGCCACTCGCGAGGATCGTTATCCGCGGTACACACGCGAGGATCGTTATCATCCGCGTTGCCAAGGCGCCGCCGCCAGCCGTAGCAGCGCTACGGCAAGGCAAGGCAACGCCGGCAGCGCGGATGATAACGACCGCAGCCCTAGCGCAGGTGCTTCAGGAGCTGGTCGATCTCCGAGATCACGCGCAGGTAGTCATCGACCGTAGCGGGCTTGGTGAAATATCGTTCGGCGCCCAACTCCATGCACTCGTCGATGTCCTCCTGCAGGCTCGAGCTGCTGAGGACGACCACGGGAATCGCCTTCCAGCGCTGGTCGGTCTTGATCAGGTTCAGGATCTTCTTCCCACCGAGGATCGGCAGATTCAGATCGACGACGATCAGGTCCGGAGTCGGGGACGAGGCATAGTTCCGGCTCTTGGACAGGAAATCGAATGCCTTCGGACCATCGGCGACGGAATGGAAATCAACCTTCGCCTCGCTCTCGGCGAACATCTCCTTCACCAGGCGGCAGTCGGCCGGATTGTCATCGATCATCAGCACGGTCGGCGGGCAGGACATCGATGCTTACCTTGCGTCGATGTCCTACCCGCCACAAGCCCGCACTTGCGATCCCGGTACAGGGTTTGCCTGCAAGCCGCGTCCAGGCTTCAGGATGCGGCTGCGGCCGGACGCGCCTTCGCCTTGTCGGCGGCACCGGCGTTCGCGCGCGCCGCGGTGCGGTCGCGCAGCATCTCGTCGACCGACTTGGTGTGTAGGCGCGCGGCGCCGGCATATTCCCTGGTCGGAATCTTCTTGCCGGTCGCCAATCTCGCCTTGGCTGCGGCGATCGCCGTCCCGTACTGCGGCAGCCAAGCCGCCTGGGCGACCAGCATCTCGTCGACCATCTGCCAGATTTCCGGCGGATCGAGCATCGCGCCGGTGAGGGGGTCCATCATCATCGCCTGGCGCAGCAGCTGGTCGTCGCCGGTGATGGCCGCGCGCACGGCGAGCCGCTGCACGCTCACCGTCGCGTTGCACACCGCCGCGCAGCCGAGCGGCAGATCGCCGACCTTGGGGGTCGAGATCCCGTTGCGGTCGACGTAGCCAGGCACCTCGACGATCGCGTCATCGGGCAGGTTGGTGATGCAGCCGTTGTTGACGACATTGAAATGGCCGCGATAGACCCGTCCGGTCTCGAGGCCTTCGATGATGTACGAACCGTGCTCCTCGCTGCGGTTCCCCTGCGCGTACACCAATGCCGGCTCCTTCAGCCAGTTCGGGAAATCGGTCTCGAACCAGTTGCGGCCTTCGGTGCACACGCGCAGGTAGCCGCCGGTCTCGCCGTTGATCCAGCAGCCGAGGTCGATCCATTTCGAGATCTCGCCCGCGCGTTTGCGGTACCAGGGCACGTATTCGCTGAGGTGGCCGTTGGATTCGGTGCTGTAATAACCGAAGCGGCGCAGCATGTCGATGCGCACCTTCTCGGTCGTGCTGTACTCGGGGTGACGCTCGAAGGCCTCCAGGAGCTTGCCGGTCTGGTCCTCGCCGCGATGGTCGACCTGGATGAACCAGGTCTGGTGGTTCAGGCCCGCGGCGATGATGTCGACCTCCTTCTTCTCGAGTCCCAGGACCTTGGCGATCTGCCGGTGTCCGCCCTGGACACCGTGGCACAGGCCGACGCAGCGCACGCCGCCGGCGGTGTTCGCCGCCCAGGTGAGCATCGCCATCGGATTGGCGTAGTTCAGCAGCAGGCAATCCGGCGCAGCGACCTCGCGGATGTCCTTGCAGAACGCGAGCATCGCCGCGATGCCGCGCTGGCCGTACATGATGCCGCCCGAGCACAGGGTATCGCCGACGCACTGGTCGACGCCGTAGCTCAGGGGCAGGTCGATGTCGGTCTGGAACGCCTCCAGTCCGCCGATGCGCACCACGCAGATGGCGTAGTTGGCGCCGCGCAGCGCCTCGCGCCGATCGGTGGTGGCGGCGATGCGGATGGCCAAGCCGTTGGCCTCGATATCGCGCTGGCACAGCTGCGTCACCATGTCGAGGTTGGTCGGGTTGATGTCGGTGAAGCTGACCTCGACGTCCTTGAACTCGGGGACGGAGAGCAGGTCGCGCATCAGCGTGCGGGTGAAGCCGATGCTGCCGGCGCCGATGAATGCGATCTTGAAGGACATGGGGGGTTTTCTCCGGGTTTGGGAGGGTTGTGATCACACCGTAGCCGATAAAACACCGGGTATAGATGACAGTTGTGCGATGATGGTATTTTTATGCTGGGGCCGTGCGCGGGCCGCCGCTGCCGTCTCCGGCCGTCCGCGACGCCATGCAACGCACTGGGTCAGAGGAGGGTATAGATCTGCATGTCCGAGCCTGGATCGTCCTCCCCTGTGAACGCCGGGCTGGCTGCTGGTGCTGGGCCCACGCGCCGCTCGCCTTGGCTGCGCGGATGGAGGTTGACCGTCCTGATGCTGGTCGTGCTCATCACGATCACCGCGGCCCTCGTCGCGGTCTGGCTGACCAGCACCGGCGACATCGTTCGCGCGCGCGTCCAGGCGCGCGCTCTCTCTCTGCCTACGACCTGGCAGGAAATGGGCATCGTCGAATCAGCGCCAAATCGGATCGCCGATTGGCAGCGCCTTCAGAGCGTGGTCGGGGGCTTGAAGAGCTACCACTCGAGCGGCGTTCCGTACGACAAGCGCACCTGGAAGGGCCCCGGCCCTGGTTCCCCGGTGACGCCGGAACTGATCGCGCACCACGCTGGGCTCGATGCGGTACGCCTCGCCGAGCTGATAGCCATCGTCGATCGGCTGGGCGAGGGTCCGGTCGTGATGAGCATCGCCGGATCGCCCGACTCCCGCCTGGCCAGGTGGGATCGCTCCAGGTTCATCGACCTGGGTCGGATCATGGTCGAGCGCATCGTGATCGCACCGCCCGAGCTGCTCGCTGCCGAGGTGCGTCGTGCTCTGAGCGCCGGATCGCTCCTGTCCGAGGACGGCCTCACCGCGAGCGCCATGCGCTCGGTCGTCGGCACGTTGATCTTCCATGCGTGCGCCTCGCGCCTGGAGGATCTCCGTCGGCATGCGCCGGGAATCGAGGATGACATCCTGCGATTCGCCGATGGAATCCTTCGGAGCGGCGTCACCGACTCGATGGGCGAACTGGTGCAGATGTTCACCGGCCTCGGTACTTCTGGCGGCTACGATGGGAATATCGGCTACGGCATCGGTATTTCCAGAAGCGTCTTCGGAGTGAGGGGGCCCAGATGGATGTGGGACATCCTCGAGAAGATGGTCTTGCGAGCTGGCCGAGCCCGGCTCATGGAAGCGCAGATCGGCGCGACGGTGTTCATGCGCGAGCACCAGGACCTCGCGGACATCGCCGACGAATGCCGTCGCTGGGACCGGATGACGTCCACGTCCTCGCCGTCCTGGACGAGCCCCACCGCGGCTTCGACCCATGCTGCCATGCGGGGCCGGGTCATTGTGGCCAAGGGCATCATGTCCACCTGCCTGCACGGGCGCCTGCTCGCGGCCGAGATCGCGCAGCGCCCGTGGCCCGTGGACGGGTTCGATCCAGCGCGCGCCCCGTTGAAGCGGATCGAGCGCGGCGGCGCGCTCATCGGCGCCTATTCCACATTCCTCGATGGAGCGGATGACAAAGGTTCCATCAAGCTCGATCGCTGCTGGGCGCTCTATGAACGCCTCGGTATGACCATGGCGGGGGATCCACCCCCGGTCAGATGACGCGGCCGAACCGAAACGCCATGGACGTGATCGGGCAGGCATTCTTGGGGGTTGGTGCGCCCGCCCGGGCTCGAACCGGTGACCCACAGATTAAAAGGCGCGCAAGCTCGCGCAGGAGACGATGGGCGACATCGCCGCCGGTATCGATCCGCAGGCCGACAAGCGCGAACTGCGTGAGGAAGCGACCCTGGGCGATCTCTTCAAGGACTTCCTCGAACTCCATGCCAAGCCGCGCAAGCGCTCGTGGAAGGAGGACGAGGGCCTTTGGAATCGCTACCTGGTATCGTGGC
>JACCZE010000465.1 GCA_013696105.1 Planctomycetota bacterium
GGTGAGGGTGGACGAGAGAGTGGATGACAGAGTGGAGGAGAGTTCTTTGGTGGGCATGTTCGGCTCCGGTTCACGGGTCTGGAAATCCAGCGGCTGAGGCTGCTTCGGCGACGACGGTGGCGATGCGCAGCGCCTCCCGCTCGTGGATGTGACCGTCCCCGTGCAGCTCGTTACGATCCGCGTCGCCGCAGATGACGCAGCCGTTCATGACTCCGGCAGCGAGGGCGAATAGCGCGAAAGCCCTAGCATCGGACGCTGGCCGGGACAGCGAGGACAAGCGCTGACCACGCGATCGTCGATCCATGGCGCTGCCCGACTGGTGGCGGATCCGGCAATGCATGACGTCCATCGCCATCAACGTCGCGGCGACCTGCGCGTCTGAAAGGATGGCATCGGACACCCCCTCTACACGCGCGGATGCCAGCAGCTCGCCGGCGAAATCCCATGCTCGCGCAGCCAATGCCGCCGACAGGGCGACTCCCCAGGCTACATCGATGGGAAGCGTGCCGGAGGCGAGCAATGCGCGGACATCCACGCGTATGCCATGGTCGTGGACCAGGGAGATATGCGGAATGACGGATCCGATGCTGAGCATGGGTGGCTCCAGGGGGTGCTGGTACCAGTCTAGCCACAGGGCATGGCCCTCGCTAATCTGCCCCGCCTATCATGGCCATAGGTCCCACCTTCGACCCGCGGGCGACCACCATCCCCGTCCTTCGCTACCTCGTCGCGGTCGCCGACCACGGCAATTTCGGCCGTGCGGCGCGCGCGTGCTCGGTAGCCCAGCCGACCCTGAGCGCGCAGATCGCGCAGTGGGAGCGGCGCATGGGCGTGCACGTGTTCGAGCGCACGAATGCCGGTGTGCGCCTGACCACCGCGGGCGAGCGTATCGTCGTCCAGGCGCGCGATGCGCTCGCGGCGCTGCAGCGGGTCGAGGAATCGGCATCGAGCGGCAAGCCGCCCTTCTTCGGACCGGTGCGGCTCGGCGTCATCCCGACGATCGGCGCCTACGCCCTTCCGTCGATCGCACCGGCGATCGAAGCGGCGTTCCCCGATCTCGAACTGCCGATCCAGGAGGCGCAGACCGATGCTCTGCTCGTCTTGCTCGATGCGGGGCGACTCGATGTGGCGCTGGTCGCGGTCCTCCCCGGCATGGACACCGGGCGTGTGGTGGACGAACTCTATGAGGAGCAGTTCCTGGTCGCCGTTCCCCGGAAGCATCCATTGGCGGCGCGCGATCGCATCGGCCACGAGGACCTCGCGCACGAGCGCCTCCTGCTGCTCGACGAAGGACATTGCCTGCGCGACCAGGCCCTCGAACTGTGCCGCATGCGCGATGGTGCGCATCGCAGCGGCGCCGATTATCGCGCGACCAGCCTGGAGACGCTGCGGCAGATGGTCGCGGTCGGCATCGGCTGCACCGTGCTGCCGGCTCTCGCCGTCGATTATGGAGGACCGGATGAACGCATCGCGATCCGGCCGCTGGCGATGCGCGGCAGTTCGCGCACCGTCGCGCTGGTGTGGCGAGCGAGCGACGGGCGCGGCGCCGCGTACCGGCAGCTCTCGGCGACCATCCGCCGCGCGATCCCGAAGGAGCGGTTGCGCGCGCGCTGAGCGGAAGCCCGAAACCCACCAGAGCCAGGTTCAGGGCGTGGTGGATGGCTCGCACCGCTGATTGTCTTGCACGGGAACGCCGGCCGCGGCCGGCGCCCGAGACGACCCACGGAACACGATCGGATACGTGGTTCCGCTCGTGCGCTGGCGCGTCCTGCCGTCCATGTAGCAGCAGCTGAAGGCCCGCCGTGGGCGGTCGGTGCGGTTGACGTCGCTGCGGTGCAGCACCCAGTTGTGCAGCAGCACCGATTCGCCGGCGTCCAGCTCGAGATGCACGATGCGCTCCGGCCGGCAATGCAGCGCTTCCATCTCCTGGGTGATGGTGTGGCCGCGCTCGCTGAGCAGTCCGAGGCGGTGGCTGCCGGGGATGATCTGCACGCAGCCATTGGCGATGGTCGCGGGATCGAGCGCGGTCCACACCGTCAGCAGGGGATGCCGATCCAGCCCCCAGCCGGTGCCTCCGTCCTGGTGCCATGGCAGCAGGGTGCCCTTGCGCGCCGGCTTGTTCATGAACATCGCGCGCATGATCGCGATGTCGATGTCCCCGTAGGTGCGCACGCAGGCGTCACGGAAGATCGGCTCCTGCAGGTAGGTCAGGAACAGCGGATCGGTCTCGAGACGCTCGATCTTGCGGTACTCCAGCGTCGCGCCCTTGGATCCGGTGGTCATTTCGGCCATCGCGGCGTAGTCGCCGCCGAGGTCGAGCTGCATCATCAGGCGGTCTCCGGAAAGGCGCTGCTCCATGTACGCGTCGATGCGATCCTGCAGCGCCGAGAGTCCGTCGCGGTCGAGCGTGCGTCCCAGGCGCAGGTATCCATCGCGCTCGAAGTCGTTCCAGGTTGCGGTGGTGAAGCGGTTGGCGATGTCCATGCGGCGCATCATGCACATCGGGCCCAGCGCCAGCCATGGAGGCGTTGAGGATTGGTTTGGATTTTTTGAACATCCGCACCCCTGAGTCCGCGCCAGGAGGCGCGCCTATCTCAGCGATGCTGATCGGAACCGACGTGGGCGCGGAAATCGCTGGGCGTGCGACCGAAGCGTTTGCGGAACACCCTGCTGAAATAGGCCGCGTCGCCCAGGCCGACGCGCGCTCCGATCGCGGCGATGGTCAGGGAACCGTCGCGCAGCAGGGACGCCGCCCGCTGCAGGCGCAGGTCCGAGAGGCAGGCGAGGGGGGTGAGCCCGAGCGCCGCGGTGAAGCGGCGGTTCAGGTGCTGCGGCGAGTAGCCCGACCGCTTCGCCAGCTCGCTCAGCGACAACGGCTGCGCGAGATGGCGCTCGAGGTGGGCGAGGATCTCGATCACCAGGGGGTCCAGCGGATTCGCGTGCAGGATGCCCGCGGCATGGTCGTGGCGCAGCAGCTCCTTCACCACGAGCGGACCCCAATGCGGCATCATCACCATCGCGGCGTCGCGTCCGTGGTCGAACTCGCTGGAGGCCAGACGCAGGATCGCGTCGAGTCGCGTGTCGGCGCCGACATGGCGGTGCCGGGCGGGTACGAGCTGGGTGAACAGATCCTGTCCCCCGGGCAGCGTCGCCAGCACGTGGATCGATCCGATGGTCATGTGCCGCGAGGCGCTGCGGCCGTGGTGCTTCACGCCCGGGGGCACCAGCACCAGATCCCCGGTCTCGAGCACGTGGTCGACGCCATCGACCGTCCACACCGCGCGACCCGCGAGCGCATGGATGAGATTGTAGTCCGGAACCGTGCGTTCGAGCAGCACGTAGGAATCGTCGTCGGTGATGGGACGCGATGAGACCCAGGTCGACACATGCGCGTGGGCGAGCGCGAATGCCAGCAGACGCCCGCCATCGGTCGCGGCCGCCGGCAGCTTCATCTTCCGCTCGCGCGGGGACACGGCCTAGGCGTTCCCGATCAGGGTCTTCCAGGCGGCCGGATCGAATCCGACCACCGCGTGGGTCTTCGACAGCGCGAACGGCCGCTTCACCAGGTTGCCGTTCGACGCGAGCAGCTTCAGCGCTTCGGCGTCGCTCATGTCAGCCAGCTTCGCCGATATGCCGAGCGCGCGATAATCTTGTCCGCTGGTGTTGAACAGCTTGCGCACCTCGCCCCCGTTCGCTGCGAGCGCGCGCTTGAGCTCGGCGATGGTGGGCGGCTGCTCGCGGATCGGCTTCACCTGGTAGCGGACGCCCTTGGCATCGAGGTGCTTGAGCGCTTTCCGGCAGGTCGAGCAGTTCTGGTAGGCGTAGACGGTGAGCATGGGGGAAATGTACGAAAAGGGCGAGAGGGGGAAGGGAAGGGAGGCGGTTATCGGTTATCGGTTATCGGTTATCGGTTATCGGTTATCGGTTATCGGTTATCGGTTATCGGTTATCGGTTATCGGCCGACTACGGATAACCGATAACCAGAAACGGATTCCTCTCTTTCCTCCTTCCTTCCATCGTCGCGATCGTGCTCGCTGTCAAGGCTGCCCTCGCGGGGCTCGGCGCGCGGAGCGCGCGGCCTTGACAGCTGCGCGCGGTCGCGGGTGGGCTGCGAAGGAGAATAAGCATGCGATTCGAAGAGTTGCGGGTGTGGCAGGAGGCGCGGGTGTTGGTGCGCGAAGTGCATGCGGCGCTCAAACACATGCGACAGGATGCGGGTCTCGGGGACCAGATGCGCAGAGCGGCGATCTCGGTGATCTCGAACATCGCCGAGGGAAACGATCGGGGATCTCGACGTGAGTTCCGGCAGTTCCTCATCATCGCCCGTGGTTCATGCGGCGAATTGCGTTCGCAGCTCTACGTCGCATCTGATCTCGGATTCATCGATGGCGAACGATTCGCGCGGCTCTCGCGTCAGGCGACGTCGGTCGCAGCGAGGCTGAGCGCTTTCATCGCCACCCTGGGAAAGACCAGCTGACGGAGAGAGGGAGACGGGGAGTCGGTTATCTGTTATCGGCCAACTGCCGACTGCTGATAACCGACACCCGATAACCGGTGCCTACTCTTCCCCCGGCTCCACCCCGCGGATGTCATCATTGAGATGAAGCCGATCCTCCCCTCGCACCAGGAAGGTCTTCACCCGACCGGGATCCGTCCACTGGTCGATGAGGAACCGCACTTCCGGAGAGGTGTAACGGAACGAGATCGCGACGCGTGGCTGGCTCGAGCGGTTCATCTCCGATCCGTGCAGGGTCGCCTCGTTGAACAGCACCGCTTCACCGGGGCGCAGTGCGAGGTCGACGGCGGTGGACTCGTCGATATCGCGCGGATCGACGCCCTTGTCGAACCAGCTGGTCGGATCCGAGATCGCGCGGTGCTCGCTCGTGCGGGTGTGGCTGCCGGGGATGATGCGCAGACAGCCGTTGTCGGGCGAGGTCTCGCCCAGGGCGAGCCAGGCGGTGACGGTCTTCTTGGGTTCGATCGCCCAGTAGCTCGCGTCCTGGTGCCAGGGCACGCGTTTCCCTGAGCGCGGCTCCTTGTACCAGCGTATCTGCCCTGTCTCGCCCGCACTGCGGGATCAGCAGGCGCTACGGATCGAGTCGTGGCGTTCGGCAGCCCAGCGCTTGGGCGTCAGGTCGGCGAGGTCCGGCGTGGGCAGTCGAGCCCGTTGCCGCTGGCGCCAGCGGATGAGAGTGGGCGTGATGTCAGTCAGGTAATCGGCCGGATTGATGCGGGCCAGCCGGCATGAGCGCAGGATGCTGAGGCAGGCGGCGAACCTGGGGCCGGCGCTGTCGGCGCCGAGGTACAGGCTGTTTTTTCGGATCAGTGCGACCATGCGTAGATCGCCTTCCGCGAAGGAGAGGCTATGGACAGGTCATTGACCACCGCTTCAGTGGAATGCGGTTTGCTGCCGAGCGTGCGTCGTGTTTCATGGGCCGTGGCTTCCCATGTTCGAGGCGATGAGGGTGCATGCCTGTTGGTCGTTGGTGATCCGCTGATCCGCTTGGGGTCGACGGGAAAAGTAATGACCTGTCCATATTTTTTGCGCGAATCACTTCCACGATCCGGGCGGCACTGGGCCGATGGAGGTTTACGGTAGCACTATGGACGAATGGACCAAGAGCTATCCCGACTTCAATCGCGAAGCGTGGTGCGTAGCATGCGAACAGAGGAACTACTGATGCTCGCCGTGATCAGATTTGGAATCTTATTTACCATCGCCTGCATTGCAGCGTGTGGACCCGCGAAGGATAATGCCGCCGTGACGCCAGTTACTGTGACGGATATGAAAAGTGTCGACGCCCTCAATAGCGGGGTTGGAGCGTTTGAGGGCATTTCGGGCAATAGCAAGCTGGGACCGTACATTCGCGGCAAACAGCTATCGTGCTATTTGCGCGGACGACCCCTCTGGCCGTCCGATGCGATCGGCAAGCCCGTGAAGGTGAGAGGCCGATTTCACATTCACACGGTCCAAGGGAGCGGCGATGACGAAGTTGCTGGGCCTGCTGCTGGCTCGAAAATCGTATATGTGGACGATGCGGTTGTGCAGTGACGCGGTTTGCTCGGCGGCATCGCGCTGGTGAGCGGCATCCTGATTGGTCGTAAGGTTGCCGGAGCGGCAAACGAAAATTAATGTGGGGCAATAAAGGATGTTTGGCAATAAAGGACATCCGCATATTGACTGAAGCGCCCCGCTGTAGAATCTCCTGTTATGACTCGTGCCCGATCTGATCTCATCCCTGATTCCAGTGGCGGCGTGTTCCATGTGGTGACGCGGTGCGTTCGTCGTGAACGACTGCTGGACCGTGGCGAACGAAAAGCATGGCTTTGCCGAGGGCTTGCCGCCTGGCTGCGTCATATGGGGGTCGATTTGCTCGCCTATTCCATCATGGGGAACCATGTTCATCTGGTGGTGCGCCTTCGCCCGGATCTGGTTGAAGGATGGAACTCGGCTGAATTGGCGCGCCATGCGTTGGCTGTTCTGCCAGCGCGTAGCGGACCAGGCATGGAACCGCTATCGGTGACGCCCGCGCTGATCGAACGCTATTCTGAAAACCGGGCGTGGCTCAAGGTTCAGCGCACCCGGCTCTCCTCCCCAAGTTGGCTTCTGAGGCTCGTGAAGCAGGAGTTGTCTCGACGGGCAAATGCAGAAGACGGATGTACGGGTCACTTTTGGGAAAGGCGATTCACCAGCGTGGCGCTACTAGATGCCGCGGCAACAC
>JACCZE010000473.1 GCA_013696105.1 Planctomycetota bacterium
GGTCGGATGAGAGTCCACGAGCTGTTCCACCTGATGGCGAAGTACAACGCCAGCGACCTGCACATCAAAGTGGGCGAGCCGCCGATCTTCCGCGTGTCGGGCGAGCTGGTCCGTATGAAGAGCCCGCCGCTCTCCAAGGAGGACAGCGAGGGCCTGCTCCTGCCGCTGCTGACCGATCGCCTGCGCTCGGACCTCGAGATGCGCGGCTACGCCGACTTTTCGCACGCGCTGGAACAGACGGGGCGCTACCGCGTCAACGTCTACAAGCAGTGCGGCCACCTGTCGGCCGCCGTCCGCCGCGTCAAGCCGCGCATCCCGTCCTACGATGAGCTGCAGCTGCCGCCGCAGATCGCCAAGTGCTCGAGCTACGAGCAGGGCCTGGTGCTCATGGGCGGCATCACCGGCTCGGGCAAGTCGACGACTATCGCCTCGATCCTCAACGACATCAATTCCAAGCGACGCTGCCACATCCTCACCATCGAGGATCCGATCGAATACGTCTTCACCGACGACAAGGCGCTGATCAACCAGCGCGAGATCGGCCTGGACGTCGTCAACTTCGCCGAGGCCCTGCGCTCGGCGGTGCGCGAAGACCCGGACGTGATGCTGTTGGGCGAGATGCGCGACGTCGAGACCATCGAGACCGCGCTGACCGCGGCCGAGACCGGCCATCTGGTATTCGGTACCGTGCATTCGTCGGGCTGCGCACCGACCATCGGCCGCATGCTCGATCTGTTCCCGGAATCGAAGCACGAGCAGCTGCGCACCAGCCTGGGCTTCAACCTCAAGGCCATCCTCAACCAGAAGCTGCTGCCCTCGACCAGCAAGGAACGCCCGATGATCCCGGCGGTCGAGGTGATGTTCATCACCCCGATCATCAAGAAGATGATCCTCGAGGGCGAGGACACCAAGGTCCAGGACGCGTTGAACAAGGACACGGACAACGCCTGCGAAAGCTACAACCGCTGCCTCGCCCGCCTCTACAAAGAGAAGAAGATCAGCATGGAGACCGCGCTGGCCTCCGCGCCGAATCCCGAGGAGTTACGCATGGCGATGCGCGGCATCTCGATCAGCGATGGTGGAATCGTTTAACTTTTTGCTCAGGGGCTGGCGCCCCTACGGCCCGTGCGGGCCTACCCCCGGGCTTTGTCGTGGCTCGATCAGGACTGCGGGGCAGTCCTGATCGTGGCGGCATCGCTTCGCGATTGTATGCCGCCAGCGCCGCTCGCTGTTTGCTCAGGGGCTGTCGCCCCTACGGCCCGCGAGCGGGCCTACCCCCGGGCTTTGTCGTGGCTCGATCAGGACTGCGGGGCAGTCCTGATCGTGGCGGCATCGCTTCGCGATTGTATGCCGCCAGCGCCGCTCGGCGCCCGCTGTTTGCTCAGGGGCTGTCGCCCCTACGGCCCGCGAGCGGGCCTACCCCCGGGCTTTGTCGCGGCTCGATGTCGTCGGGAGCCTCCGACATCGTTGCGGCATCGGCTTCGCCGATTGTATGCCGCAATCGCCGCTCGGCGCCCGAGGGCTATCCGCCATCTGCCATCCGCTATCCGCCGCGGCTGATAGCGGATAGCGATAGCCGATCCCATGCCTCGGCCGTCCTGGACGTCGGGCGGGAGTGCGGGACGCTGTACCCATGTGGCTCGCTGCGCTTCCGCTCGCGTTGATCCCGGCGTGCTGGCTGTGGTGGTGGGCCTCGCTCATCCATCCCGGCATGGTGCGTGGGCGCTCGGCTGAGCTGCTGCTGATCGTCGGCTGCGCGTTGGCGGCGTGGGTGTGCGCGCGGCCTCCGGACATGCAATCCGTCGATACCACCACCACGCGCGGGCGCATCGCCAAAGCGCTCGCGCATCCGTCGACCTGGTGCGCCGCGGCGATCCTGTGGCAGGCGGCGGTGTGGATCGCCTGCGCTCCGGTGCGCGAACCGGGGTCGCTGTGGCTGGTGGAACGCACGGGCGCCTGGATCACCGCGCTGGGCGTCGCGGCGTGGCTCGCACGCGCGGATCTGCCGCGCGCGGCGTGGGGCCTCGCCGGTGCCGCTGCGGGCATCCTGATCTTGGCCTCGTTCGGTCAGCACCCGCATCCCGAGCAGCCCGTCGGCGCCGTGCTGTCGCTGGCGTCGGGGCAGTCGCTCGGCGCGCTGTCGCGCATCGGCGAGGAGATGCCGTTCGGCAACGCGAATTTCAACGTCGGCGGCGCGCTGCCGCTTCTGGGCATCGGGCTCGGACTGTGGCTGCGCGAGCGTCAGCACCAGCCGTCCCGGTTTTTCCATGCCTTGCTGATCCTCGGCTGGCTTGCTGCGGTGGCCCTCGGAACGGGAACGATCAGCGGCGATGCGACGCGCGCGGTGTGGCCGACCGCGGCGGCGATGGTCGTCATGCTGGCCGTGCTGTCCGCTCCGCGTTGGATGCATGCGCCACTGGCCGGGATCGGCGTGTGCGCGCTCATCGCCGGACAGCTCGCGATCGGCTGCGGCTGGTACGCGATCGAGCACCCGTCCCCATCCACGCTGCAGCGGATCGAGCTGTGGCGCGCCGCCGTCGAGGCGATCGACCTGGGTCCGCTCGTCGGCCACGGCGTCGGCACCACGATCGCCGTGCTGCCGCAGCAGCCCTCGTTCGCGGCGGCGTGGTTGGCGGTGCCGAGCTACGCCGAGCACGCGCATCACGAAGTGCTCGAAGCGCTGCTGGGTGGCGGCGGAGTGCTGGTGGCGCTCCTGGGCGGCGCGCTGTTCACCACCCTGTGGCCGCTGTGGGTGCGGCGGTCCGAGGCCCTGCCGATGGCGCTGCTGGTGGGTTGGACCGGCGTGCTGACCCATGCGCTGATCGAGTCGCACCTGTCGCAGCCGGGTCCGCTCGTCCTCCTGGCGCTGCTCGCTGGCGTGAGCTGGGCGGTGGCGCGCGAAGGCTGGCCGGCGCCGATCACGACCGTGGCGGGCCGCCGCGCCGTGCGCATCGGCTGCGTCCTCGCGGCGCTGGTGCTGGCAGGGATGGCGATGCGCGAGGTGTTCGACGGCGGCAGTCCACCGTCGATCCAGACCCGCGCCGATTGGCGCATGGCAGCGCGTGAGAAACAGGGCGATTGGCTGGGATTCATCGCCGAGGCGAAGCGCCTGCGCGCGCGTCTGGGGCCGCTGGCCGATCTCCCGTACCGCGAAGCGCGCGCGCGGCTGCGCATTGGCGAACGCGATCGGGCCGAGGCGCTGGCGCTCGAGCAGGCGCGCATCGTTCCCGCGCATGGCTGGAATCTCGGTCTGCTGCGCCGGCTCGAGGCATGGCGCATCGCGCATGGGCAATCGTCGGAAGCAGCCGCGCTGCACGCGGCCAGGGGGGTCGCCTGCGCACGCGCGCAGGCGATCCTCGAGCAGGTGCCTCCTTATCCCGGGAATCGCCGGAAGCGCGACCAGCTGACGGCCGAGATCGCCGCGTTCGCCGACGGCGCCCCGACCGAGATCAGCGCGGACGAGTGATGTCGTCGTAGCGGCAACGGCCGCTGCGACCGGCCTCGAGCCACGCTTCGACCGCGGCGCGATCGCCACGAGACAGCGCCGTGCGTAATTCCTGCAGTCGGGCTACCGTCGCGTCGATCCCCATGCCCACCGCCTCGGCGTTGTGCACCAGGATATCGCTCCACAGCAGGGGGGATCCGGCGGCGACGCGGGTGGTGTCGCGGAATCCGCCCGCAGCCAGGGGCGCGGCGTCCTCTCCCAGCTGCGCCGCCGCGGCGCTCGCGAGCAGGTGCGGCACATGCGAAGCCTCTGCGACGGCGCGATCGTGGGTGGCGGGGTCGAGTCGGACCACGCGACTGCCCACCGCACGCCACAAACCATCGATCGTATCCACCAGTTCGCTGGGAGTCGCCGCAGTCGGCGTGACGATGGTCACGCATCCCGCGTAGAGATCGGGATCGGCGTGCTCGAGTCCCTGCTGGTGGCTGCCCGTCATGGGGTGGCTGCCGATGAAACGATCCGCCAGGGGGGCGAGGTCGTCGCAGATGCGTTCCTTGGTCGACCCCACGTCGGTGATGACGCATCTCGTAGCCGACGCGATCGCCCACGCGCTGTCGGCGATCGCACCGACCGGGGTGCAGATGATGGCGACGTCGGCGTCGTGCGCCTCATCGAAGCCGGTGATCGCCGTCCCGTACCCGAGCTTCTCGGCTTGGCGCGCGACCTCTGGCCGCCGGTGGTGCAGGAGGACGCGCCAGCCACGCCGCGACAACGCCGCGGCCAGGCTGCCCCCCATCAGACCGATGCCGCTCACCAATGCCGAACGGCCGATCACGGTCATGGGCGGGAGGTTGAGGAGCGAGGCGGCGGACGCAAGGCGTCCGGACGCCTCTGGATGCCGGTTTTGCCGCACGAGGGCGCCTCTCACCCGCATCTACCATAGTCATGCGATGCATAATGCCGGGTGAACAGCCGCATGTCCGTCCGCCGGCCACCGTCCCAATGGTCCAACAGCGGCGAGATTCCGATAACAGGACCTCCTGCCATTGACCCTGCAGGGGCTCGATCTATCGTCGCCTCCCCCGTTCGACAGGCCCAGAGGACACATCGTGCGCAAGCGGTTCATCGCCGGAAACTGGAAGCTGAATCTCACCGCCGCCGAGGGCGTCGCGTTGGTTCAAGGTCTTGCCAAGACGCTTCCTACCGACGGACGCTCGGCCCGCGCCGAGGTCGCCGTCTGCCCCACTGCGCTGGCTCTGTCCGAGGTCGCCAAGGCGGCTGCCGGAACCGCGGTCGGGGTTGGCGGACAGAACTGCCATTGGGAGGAGAAGGGTGCCTTCACCGGCGAGGTCTCGGCGAGCCTGCTGAAGGCGGCGGGCGCTCGCTACGTCATCATCGGCCACAGCGAGCGCCGACAATTTTTCGGCGAGACCGACCAGACGGTCAACAAGCGCCTGAAGGCTGCGCTCGCCCAGGGCTTGGTCCCCATCGTCTGCGTCGGCGAGACCCTGCCCGAACGCGACGGCGGCAAGCTCCAAGAAGTGCTCACGCGCCAGGTGAAGGGCGCGATCGAGGGCATGCAGGCCTCGCAGCTCGAATCCCTGGTCGTCGCCTACGAGCCGGTGTGGGCGATCGGCACCGGCCGCACCGCCACCAGCGCCCAGGCCCAGGAGGCACACGCTTTCATCCGCGGGCTGCTGACCCAGGCGCTGGGCGTGCTCGCCACGCGCGTGCGCATCCAGTACGGCGGTTCGGTGAAGCCCGACAACGCGCACGAGCTGCTCTCGATGCCCGATGTCGATGGCGCACTGGTCGGCGGCGCCAGCCTCAAACTCGCTGATTTCGCCGCGATCTGCGCGGCCGCATACTCCGATACTCCAGCCAAGGCCGCGCCGTGATCGAGACCATCACCTTTACGTTCCACATCCTGTTGTGGCCGCTGTGCGCCCTCATCGTCGGCTTGATCCTGCTGCAGGGCGGGGCCGGAGACATCTCCAGCGCCTTCGGGGGCGGCGGTCAGCTCGACAGCACGCTCGGCGTCGGCGCCGGCCGCAAGATGTCCAAGCTCACCGGCTGGCTGTCGGCGATCTTCCTGGCGATGGTGATCTTCCTCGCCATCCCGCACAAGAGCATCGGGTTCTCGGGCGCAGGACCGGCGGCTCCGATCGTCGTGCCATCCTCGGGTCAGCCCGGTGCGATGATCCCGACCCCCACGCCGGGCGATGCGGGTGACAAGCCGGCGGCGCAGCTGACCTCCGAACCCGACATCGCTCCCGCGGTCGTCGACGGAGCGGCGAAAGCTCCTGCGGATCCGGCTCCCGTGGCGGCCCCGACGGATGGTGCGACATCCGTCGAACCAGCGCCCACGGCGCCGGTGGAGGCCGCTCCTGCCGACGCAGCCAATCCGGCACCAGCTCCTGCCGCGCCCGCCCCCGCGAAGTGACACGCGTCGCCGAGGATCCACCGATGCCCACGACCACCGACACCATCGGCGCTGCGACGGGCTCGACTGCGGGCACGCGAGCGGGCGACGATGTGCTGTACCGGGTCGATGCCAAGAAGGTCCGCGCCGAGATCGGCAAGGACCGCCTGATTGCGATGTTCAAGAAGATGCTGCTGATCCGCCATTTCGAAGAGCGCGCGGACCAGAATTACAAAGCCAAGAAGATCGCCGGCTTCCTGCACCTCTACATCGGCCAGGAGGCGGTGGCGACCGCGTTCTACGATCACCTCTCTCCGGGCCGCGACTACACCGTCACCAGCTACCGCTGCCACGCGCAGGCGCTGCTCTCGGGCTTGGATCCGAAGGAGTTGATGGCCGAGCTCTTCGGCAAGGTCACCGGCAACGTGCGCGGCAAAGGCGGCTCGATGCACTTCTTCTCGAAGGAGAAGGGCATGCTCGGAGGCCACGGCATCGTCGGCGGGCAGATACCGGTCGGCACCGGGGCCGCGTTCACCGCGAAGTACCTCGGCACCGGCGGCGTGTCGGTGACCTTCCTCGGCGACGGCGCGTCTCCCCAGGGCACGTTCCATGAGAGCCTGAACATGGCCGGCCTGTGGCGGCTGCCCGCGATCTACCTGATCGAGAACAACCTGTACGGCATGGGCACCGCCTGCTCGCGCGCGGTCGCGGTGAAGAACATCGCCGCGGCGAAGGCGCCCGGCTACAACCTCGCGTCGTTCACCTACGATGGCCTCGACCTCTACGCCTCGTGGAAGGTCGCGCAGGAGGCGATCGCCCTGGCGCGGCGCAACGAGCCGGTGCTGATCGAGGCCAAGACCTATCGCTACCGCGGCCATTCGGTGTCCGACCCCGCGCTGTACCGCAGCAAGGAGGAGCTCGCCCAGTACCAGGCCCTCGACCCGATCGAGCGCATCAAGGCCGACCTGATTGCAGAAAAATGGCTGAGCGCGGATGAAGCCGAGCGCATCAACGAGGAGACCCTCGAGCGCATCCAGGCCGCGGTCGCCTTCTCCGACGAGAGCCCCGAACCACCCCTGTCCGAGCTCTCCCGCCACGTGTTCGCCGAAGAGCCCAACCGATGATGCCCGCCGCCGCCACCCTGCCGCCGCGCGCCGCTTCGCGTTCGCTGAATGCGAAGGTCGAGCCGATCAACGGCTTCAAGACGGTGCCCGTCGGCGACGGCTACCAGCTCGCGAGCACGCGCATGGCGTTGTGCCAGGCGCTGTACGAAGAGATGAAGCGCGACGAGCGCGTGTTCGTCATGGGCGAGGAGGTCGCCGAATACAACGGCGCCTACAAGGTGACCAAGGGTCTGCTCGAAGAGTTCGGCGCCAAGCGCGTCATCGACACGCCGATCACCGAGTCCGGCTTCGCGGGCCTCGCGGTCGGCGCAGCCATGACCGGCCTGCGTCCGGTCATCGAGTTCATGAGCTGGAACTTCTCGTTCCCCGCCTTCGACCAGATCATCTCCAACGCCTCCAAGATGTGCTACATGACCGGCGGCATGTTCCCGATCCCGCTGGTGATGCGCGGACCGAACGGTGCGGGGCCGCGCGTGTCGAGCCAGCACAGCCACGCGGTCGAAGCGCTGTATGCGCATTTTCCCGGCCTGATCGTCATCTCGCCGTCGAACCCGTACGACGCGAAGGGGCTCTTGAAGAGCGCATTGCGCCAATCCAATCCGGTGTGCTTCCTCGAGAACGAGATGCTCTACAACTTCGAGCAGGAGATCCCGACCGCGGAATACCTGGTCGAGATCGGCAAGGGGCACATCGCCCGCGCCGGCAAGGATTGCACCATCGTCGCGATCAGCCGCTGCGTGCATTGGGCGATGGAAGCCGCCACCGAGCTCGCGGGCCTGGGCATCGAGTGCGAGATCGTCGACCCGCGCACGATCAAGCCCCTGGATATCGAGCTCATCGCCACCAGCGTGCGCAAGACCTCGCGCCTGGTCGTGGTCGAGGAGTGCTACCAGACCGGCGGCGTCGGCGCCGAGATCGCGGCGCAGATCCAGGAACGCTGCTTCGACGACCTCGACGCGCCGGTCGGCCGCGTGACCACCACCGAGAACCCGATGCCGTACGCCGCGAACCTCGAGCACGAGACGCTGCCCAAGCCGCACCGCATCGTCGCGGCGGTGAAGAAGGCGTGCTATCTATGAGGCGGCGTCCTCCGTTCTCCGTTCTCCGTCCTCCGTCCTCCAGTGACCGGATCTGCGGCGATGGCATGCGGTCGCGGCTGTCGACGGAGCACGTAGGACACAGCACCCAGGACGTTTTCTCCCCATGATCGTCGAACAGAAAATGCCTGCGCTTTCCCCGACCATGACCGAAGGCACCATCATCTCCTGGCGGATCAAGCCGGGCGATCAGGTGAAGAGTGGCCAGGTGATGGCCGAGATCCAGACCGACAAGGCCGTGGGCGAGTGGGAATGCCTCGATGGCGGCACGGTCGCCGACATCCTCATCCCCGCCGGCACCATGACCAAGGTCAACGCCATCGCAGCGGTGTTCACCACCAAGCCCGGCGAGGACGCCAAGGCCGCGATCGAGAAGGCCAAGAAGTCGAACGCTGCGCTCATGGCCAACGGGGGCGCCGCTGCTGCAGCCCCCACTGCCACTGCCACTCCCGCCCCATCCACACCGGCGGCTGCGCCACCGGC
Source organism: Planctomycetota bacterium (assembly GCA_013696105.1). Lineage (GTDB taxonomy): Bacteria > Planctomycetota > UBA11346 > UBA11346 > UBA11346 > JACCZE01. Next base: position 8,572 of record JACCZE010000473.1, read on the forward strand.
ATCAGCGCCCACGCCGAGCCAGGGTTCGGGCACGAATCCGGGCTCTCATCCGGGAAAGGGCGCGCGCGTCAGTCCCGTGGCGTCGCGCATGGCCGCGGCCAACTCCCTCGACCTGTCACGCATCCGCGGCTCGGGTCCCGACGGACGCATCATCCGCCGGGACATCGAGAAGGCGCTCGCGGATGGTTCCGCCCGCATCGGCAGCGGTGGAGCGGCGAAGGAATCCAAGCCCAAGCTCAATCCCTTCCGCGCCGACGCCCAGCCGGTCACCGAGGTCCCGCTGAGCACCATGCGCGCGGCGATCGGCCGCCGCCTGCTCGAGGCGAAGACGCAGATTCCGCACTTCTACGTCACCGAGCGCATCGACTGCGCGAACCTGGTCGCGCTGCGCGATCAGCTCGGCACCATCGAGGGCGTCAAGGTCACCTACAACGACCTGGTGGTGCGCGCCGCGGCCCTCGCGCTGCGCATGCATCCCAAGGTCAACGCGACCTGGCACGGTGCGTCGATCCGGTTGCACGATTCGGCGGACATCTCGATCGCGGTGGCGATCCCCGATGGGCTGATCACCCCGATCCTGTTCAAGGCGCATACCCTGACCGTCCGCCAGATCTCCGAAGCGGTGCGCGAGCTCGCGAAGAAGGCCCAGGCCGGCAAGCTCAAGCCCGCGGAATTCGAAGGTGGCACCTTCACCATCTCGAACCTCGGCATGTTCGGCATCGAGTCGTTCTCGGCGATCATCAATCCACCGCAGGCGGCGATCCTCGCGGTCGGCGGCATCAAGGACGAGCCGATCGTCCGCGACGGTGCAGTGGTGGCGGGCAAGACCATGCGCCTGACCCTGTCCGCGGACCATCGCGCGGTCGACGGCGCGATCGGCGCGGCGTTCATGAAGTCCGTGCGCGAGCTGCTCGAAGCGCCAGCCGCCCTGCTGATCTGATGAGGTTGGTGGTTGGTGGTTGGTGGTCGGTGGTCGGTGGTGACAGCCGACTCCGATCTCGCTACCACGAACCACCAACCACCTACCACCAACCACAAACAAGGGTCTCGACACATGGCTGATTTCGACGTGCTGGTCATCGGCGCCGGACCCGGCGGTTACGTGGCGGCAATCAAGGCCGCGCAGCACGGCAAGAAGGTCGCCATCGTCGAGCGCGACCAGCTCGGCGGCATCTGCCTCAACTGGGGATGCATCCCCACCAAGGCTCTGCTCAAGAGCGCAGAGATCCTCGACACCTTCAAGCACGCCGCCGAGTTCGGCATCCAGGCCAAGGACGTGAAGGCCGACTTCGTGCAGGTGGTCAAGCGCTCGCGCGACGTCGCCGCGCAGATGTCCAAGGGCATCGAGTTCCTGATGAAGAAGAACAAGATCACCACGCTCTCAGGCACCGCCAAGCTGCTGTCGTCGGACACCATCGAGCTCACCGCCAAGGACGGCGTGAAGAAGGTCAGCGCGACCAATCTCGTCATCGCCACCGGCGCGCGCGCGCGGTCGTTCCCCCACCTGCCGGTCGACGGGAAGTCGGTGTTCAACTACCGCGAGGCCATGAGCCTGTCGGCGCAGCCGAAGTCGCTGCTGTGCATCGGCGCCGGCGCCATCGGCATGGAGTTCGGCTATTTCTACAGCGCGCTGGGCACCGAGGTGCACGTCGTCGAAGTCATGGACCAGGTCCTGCCGGTCGAGGATGCCGAAGTCGCGAAGTTCGTCGACCGCTCCTTCACCAAGGCCGGCGTGAAGATCCACACCGCGACCAAGGTGACGAAGCTCGAGGTCGCCGCGAACGGCGTGACCGTCCACCTCGACAAGGCCGGCAAAGCCGAGTCCGTGGTGGTCGAGAAGGTGCTGGTCGCCGTCGGCATGGTCGCCAACACTGAGAACCTCGGCCTCGAGGCCGCCGGCGTGCGCCTGGACGAGCGCGGCTTCATCACGGTCGACGAGAACTGCATGACCACTGCGCCGGGCGTCTACGCCATCGGCGATTGCGCCGGCAAGCAGCTGCTCGCGCACAAGGCGAGCTTCGAAGGCGAGGCAGCGATCGGCCACATCGTCGGCCATCCCGCGCCGGTGAACTACGCGCAGGTGCCAGGCTGCACCTATTGCCAGCCTCAGGTCGCCTCGGTGGGCCTGACCGAGAAGAAGGCGCAGGAGAGCGGCAGGAAGATCAAGGTCGGCAAGTTCCAGTTCATGGCCTCGGGCAAGGCCAAGGCGGTCGGCCATCCCGAGGGCTTCGTGAAGCTGATCTTCGACGCGGAATACGACCAGCTGATCGGCGCCCACCTAGTCGGCTACGACGCGACCGAACTGCTCGCCGAGCTCGGACTGGCGATGAAGCTCGAATGCACCGCTCGCGAGATCATGGAGACCATCCACGCCCATCCGACCCTCTCGGAAGCCGTGATGGAAGCCGCCGCCGACGCGCTGGGGCAATGCGTCCACCAGTAGCGTGGTTCGGGACGCTGGTCCGCGAACAGCTGACCTCGTTCAGGGTCCGAGTGAGAAAGCTGACTCTGGACGATCTATGCCCACCGTAGTACCACGTGTGCATGCGCATCACCATCTTCGTCGTCGTCGGTCTTGTCGCTCTCTTCCTCGGCTTCCGGGTGTTCCAGATCGCATCGGGTGGCGGCGCCCAGCGATCGTCCAAGCCCGGATACGAGGCGTTCATGGATGCCAACCGGTCCATAACGGCCTACCACGGACAGACGGCCTTCGGGAACACCGCAGACGCATGCAAGCTGGCGGCGGAATTCGCGAGCACGGTGAAGACCATCACGCAGACGCGGTTCACCGGCGGAAAGGCGAGCGCGCTGTCCACCAGCAAGGGAGAGGTGTTGGTTCACTGCGAGCTGAGCGAAGGAGGATGCGCGCTCATCGCCCACATCCCAGAACTGCGCCAGTACCGCAGCGATGTCCGCGATGCGCTCGCGACGTACGCCTGGGCAGCGGCGCAGCAGCTCGTCCGTTCGCGCTCGTCGGCGTCGGAGTTCCGCCTCGCTGTCGGGCTGCGCGGCGCCGCGTTGTACGGACCGGTGCTGGTCGGACGACCGGTTGGTCCGCCTGCCAGCTCCGACAGCGGCACCAGCGAACTCGAGAAGCTGTATCTATTCTTCGTTCCTGCTCCGCGCGCCTCGTCGGCGACGCGAGCCGTGATCCCAGCTCCCACGACGACCAGCGCGACCGCGGCTTTGGTCGATTCGCCGGCGGATCCGCCCGCTCCCTGATCGGGAACCTGGCCCCGACCGTCACGGTCCGCGTGCCATGACCGGCTTCATCGAACCGCGGCCGGATCTGATCGCGTCCAACCCGGGTGGCCCCGACGATCCCCTCGGCGAATCGGTACTCGATCCGACGCTGCCGTGGCTGCGGGTGTTCGAGCCCCGAGACGTGTGCATCGTCATCGGCCGGCACCAGGATCCCGAGCGCGAGGCGCGCTGCGCCGAGGCGCGCGCAGACGCCGTCCCGGTCCATCGGCGCGTCGCTGGTGGTGGAGCCGTGGTGCTGGCTCCGGGCATGGTGGTGGTCGCCGCGCGTCTGCGGAAGACGCACGTCGGCACGACTTCCTATCTCGAACTGGTCAATGGGGCATTGGCTCCGGCGGTGGCTTCGTTGTGCGGCGAATCGCCGGCGACCCGCGGCTTGGGCGATCTGGCGCTGGTGGGGCAGGACGGAGTCGCGCGCAAGATCCTCGGCGCCTCGATGCGCCAGACCGCGCGCATCGTGGTGTACCTCGGGGTATTCCTGGTGTCCGACGCGACGGCTCTGATGGAGCGCTATCTGCGCTCGCCCAGCCGCGAGCCGGACTATCGCGGCGGTCGCGGACACGGGGCGTTCTGCACGCATCTCGCCGCGCGCGGAGTCACGGCGGCGGCCCTGGTCGCGACCACGCGTTCGTCCTGCACCCAGCGGCTCGCCGAACACGCGGCGGTCTGATAGCCGTCGATCGCTCCTCCTGTTCCTTGACTGGGCGGGCTCAGCGGGTGCACTGGGCACTCATCGTCCTCGGCACGATGGTCCGCCGCAGGCCCGTTTCCGCACAGGTGTCCCATGCACAACCTCGCCATCATCGGATCCGGCCCTGCCGGCTACACCGCCGCCATCTATGCGGCTCGCGCCAACCTCGCCCCGATGCTGTTCACCGGCCGGCAGGCGGGCGGTCAGCTCACCACCACCACCGAGGTCGAGAACTATCCCGGTTTCCCCGAAGGGATCATGGGTCCCGAGCTCATGACGCGCTTCGAGCAGCAGTCCGTGCGCTTCGGCACCGTGGTCAAGGGCGGATGCGAGGTCACCTCGATCACCAAGACGGCGGAGGGCTTCACCCTCGCCTGGAGCGACCTCTACCAGGGCACCGACGAGCGCGCCGATTTCAAGACTGTGATCATCGCCACGGGCGCGAGCGCCCGCTACCTCGGCCTGCCCGGTGAAAAGGAATTCCTCGACGGCACCGGCGCGAAGAGCGGACTGACCGCGTGCGCCACCTGCGACGGTGCCTTCTACAAGAACGTCGAAGTCTGCGTCATCGGCGGTGGCGACACCGCCTGCGAAGAAGCGAACTTCCTCACCAAGTTCGCGAGCAAGGTCTACCTCGTCCACCGGCGGGATGAGTTGCGCGCATCCAAGATCATGGCCGAGCGCGCGCTCAAGAATCCGAAGATCCAGCCGATCTGGAACAAGACCATCTCGGCCTACCACACCGACGAGAAGGGGAAGATGCGCTCCATCACCCTGATCGACACCGTCGACCGCACGACCAGCCCGCTCGCGGTGAAGGGGGTCTTCATGGCGATCGGACACACACCCAACACGGCGTTCCTGAAGGGCACGGGCGTCACCACCGATGAGGCCGGGTACATCGAGGTCGTGCGCGGATGCGAGACCAGCATCCCGGGGCTGTTCGCCGCCGGCGATGTCCGCGATCATCGGTACCGCCAGGCGGTGACCGCCGCGGGCATGGGCTGCATGGCCGCGCTGGAAGCCGAGCACTACCTGCAGAACGCGTCCCATCACTGACGAGTCGTGTCAGCCGTGACGTGGATTGTCTGTGTACCGAGCCAGGCAGATCGCGCCGAAGACGTCGCGCGTACGGACTGAGGGATGCGCCGCGATTCCGGTGCTGGCTGCTGTGCCACTCACCTTGGGAACGCCGCGCGCTGTATCCCGTATGATCGCTCCTGCCGATCGAGCTTTCGAGTCTCCCTGCCGAAACTCGATGCCCACGTCGCGTCGACTGATGCATCCGGCGCTCGTGACGCGGTCGATTCAGGGGAGGCCTGCTTGTTTTAGCTCGGAGCGAGGTCTAAACTTACGACAAGGGATGGCCGTCCTGCATGGCGATCGGCGAAGATAATCCGTCTCCGAACGATCCGCCGGATCTTCCTGACATCGGGGAGGCTGGCGGCGTCGCGTCCTCGGCCGCGAGCGGTCGCGAGCCGGCGTCGGACGAATTCTCCCGCGAACGCCTCGCAGGCGATTCGGAGGAGCCGCTCCTGCGCGGAGATTCCGACGCCGAAGCGCCCGCTCCTGATCGCCGCGCTCCTGGCACCGATGCCCACGACCCGTATCTGGGCAAGACCTTCGGGGGCTATCAGCTGGTCGAGAAGATCGGCCAAGGCGGCATGGGCGTGGTCTACAAGGGCCGGCAGATGAGCCTCGATCGCGTGGTCGCGGTCAAGATCCTCAACAAGGCCCTCTACGACAACCAGGAGTTCATCAAGCGCTTCGAACGCGAGGCGAAGTCGATCGCCCGCATCAACCATCCGAACATCGTCGCGGTGTACGACTTCGGGCAGAGCGCCGACGGCTTGTGGTACATGGTCACGGAGCTGATCGAGGGCTCGTCGCTGTCGCGCATGATCGCCGATAAGATCATGATCGATCCGAAGGATCTGGCGCCGCTGATGATCCAGTGCTTGTCGGGTCTCGCCCACGTCGGTCAGAGCGGAATCGTCCACCGCGACATCAAGCCCGACAACATCCTGCTCACTCGCGACGTCGTGGCCAAGATCGCCGACTTCGGCTTGGCCAAGGATGTGTCGGGCACCAACGATCATACTGATCTCACCGCCGCCGGGCTGGCGATGGGCACGCCCGCCTACATGAGCCCCGAGCAGTGCATGGGCCGTCGCCTCGACGGCCGCTCGGACATCTACGCCCTCGGGGTCACCGCCTATTACGCGCTCGCGGGCGAGAAGCCCTTCGTCGGACATTCGTCCTTCGAGATCATGACCAAGCAGCGTGAGCACAACCCGATCCCGCCGAATCAGCTGAATCCGCGCATCACCCGCGAATGCTCTGACCTGATCATGCGCATGCTCGCGAAGAATCCCGCCGATCGCTTCGACAACGCCGAGTCCTGCCGCCTGGCCTGGGTCGATCTGCAGCAGCGCCTGGCGAAACCTCCCGGTATGCGCTCGGGCGAGTTCGAGGTGCCGCCCACGACCGGCTCGACCAAATCCAACCGCATGAAGGTGGACCTCCCGCCCGCGCCTGGTTCCGTTCCGCCTCCGCCGTTGCCCGCCCAGAACCTGTCGTCGCCTCCCGAGCTGCCCTCCGGACTGCCGCCGGCCCCGGGCGTCCCGTCCTCGTCGATGCCGCCCGTCCTGGGTGACACCGGGCGCACGCGCCGGCCTCCGACCGACGGCAATGCGCCACCCGATGTGCAGACCGGCAGCGAACGCCACAACCGTCCGATCACCGAGAAGCGCCTGCGCACGCAGGCCGATGCGATCACCTGCCCGCGCTGCGGTATGCTCAATCGCGCCGAGCTCTCGTCGTGCAGCAAGTGCGGCAATGCCCTGCGCGAGGTGGACCCCAGCGTTCTCGCCCGCGATCAGGAGGCCGAAGCGCAGCGCCTGTACGAGCAGAAGAAGTTCGGCGATGCGGCGGCGATCTACGCCCGCTTGGCCGACAAGGAAGTCGACCGTCGCCAGCGCAGCGTGCTGCGCAGCAAAGAGCGCGAGATGCGCAAATTCGATCAGGAGCAGCAGGTTTCGGACGTGATGGGCCGCTCGAAAGCGATGGTGGAGCGCGGCGATCTCAAGTCGGCGATCGCGCTGCTCGAGCAGACCACGGGCAAGCTGACCAGCGATGTCACCGCGTCCGCCAGCGGACTCGAACTCTCGCTCAGCCGCGAGCTCGCGATCCTGCGGGCGCGCATCCGCACCAAGAAGCGCACGAACATGATCGTCGTGCTGGTGATCCTCGTCGCGCTCGCCATCGGCGCATTCCTGGCGAAGGATCGGATCATGCAACTGATCCCCGGGACGGCGGCCTCGTCGCCGGCGACCTCGGGTACCGCGGCACCGAGCCTCCCCGATCGGAGAGGGGTCTGATGGCCGTCGTGGTCTGTCCGCGCTGCCGCGCTCCGAACGACGCCGCCCCCGATGCCACCGGCCACAACCGCTGCATGATCTGCGATCACGCCTGGCTGGCGGTCGTCGCCGGCGAGAACGCATTGACCTTGAGCCAGCAGCCCTCGCGTGCGCGGATGGCGGCGATGAATCCGCGCATCTCGCAGGAATACCTGCCCGATGATCCCGCGAACGAGGCCGCGCGCGCGCTCACCAGCCGTCGCGCAGCTGATCCCAACGGCCCCGCGAAGATCGCGGGCAAGGCCGATGCGCGGCCAGGGTCGGATCTCAAGCCGCATTCCGACCGCAGCCACGGTGGGGTGATACCGCCGCTGAAGGTCCTACCGTCGCCTCCGCAGGGTTCGCCGATCCAGCCCGCGCAGGCTCGGCCGCCGCAGACGGCTCAGCCGCCGCGCGTGACCCCGAACACGCCGACCGTCGAGGTCGACATGGACCTCTTCGACCGCCTCGAGAACGAAGCCCAGGTCAAACGCAGCCGGCAGAACACGCTTCCCGAGCTGACGTTCGAAGCCGCCCAAGCGCCGGCGGGAGAAGGCCGCACCATGGCGTGCCCGGTGTGCGGTCATGGATTCGTCGCTTCCGACCCGTCGAAGACGCTCACCTGCCCGCAGTGCCACACCAGCTTCAACCAGAGCAGCGGACGGCTGTCGACTCCCGACTCGCCTCAGGCCGGCGCCGATCCGCTGATCGGCCGCAATCTGCGCGGCTGCGTCATCGATCGCAAGCTCGGTGAAGGCGGCATGGGTTCGGTCTACCACGCCAGCCAGCTGAGCCTCGAACGCAGCGTCGCGATCAAGGTCCTGCCGCCCGATCTCGCCCGCAACCGCAACTTCATCCAGCGCTTCGAACGCGAGGCCAAGAGCCTGGCCAAGATCAACCACCCCAACATCCTGCATATCTACGATTTCGGCGAGGAGCAGAACCTCTCGCTGTATTTCATGATCATCGAATTCGTCGATGGCAAGGATCTCGGCGAGCTGCTGAACCGGCGTGCGACGCTACCGCAGCTTGAGATGCTCGACCTGCTGCGCCAAGCCGCGCTCGGCCTGGAGATGGCCGCGGAAAAAGGCGTAATCCACCGCGACATCAAGCCCGACAACCTGATGATCGCCGAGGACGGCATCTGCAAGGTGTCCGATTTCGGCCTGGCCAAGGGCTACGGCGAAGAGAACGAGGTGACGAGCGTCGGCGTGCGCGTCGGCACGCCCGCGTTCATGAGCCCGGAGCAGTGCGACGGTATCGAGGTCGATTTCCGCAGCGATGTCTACAACCTCGGCTGCACCGCTTATCTCGCGCTCACCGGTCAGTTGCCGTTCGACGGCGAGACTCCGTTCTCGATCATGCTCAAGCACAAGAGCGATCCGATCCCATCGATCCGCGACATCAGCCCATCGCTCGATCCGCGGGTCGATCGGCTCATCCAGCGCATGATCCAGAAGAAGCCGGTCGACCGCTGCGACAGCTGGCGTTCGATCCTCGATGAGATCGAGAAGATCCAGGTCGACCTGTCCGGGACCAATTCCATCCTGCGCAAGACCCGCGGCCAGATGCAGGCGCTCAACGCGGGCAAGGAGGCGATGCGGGTATCCGAGCCCCGGCCCCCGACACCGCTGCCGATGAAGCCGCCGCCGGCAGAGATCCGCGAGAACGCCGTCCCCGGCCAGCTGCCCGATTGGCTGCGGCCGGTCGACATGCCACCACAGGGTACGACGCCGATCTCGTCGCAGCCATCGCCATCGCCTTCCCCGCAACCATCGCCGCCGCGGCCATCGCCCTCGTCGTCGGGACGCATGAGCCCGATCGCGCCTTTGGGCGAGCTGCGTCAGGACGAGCGCGACGCGCCCATCGGC
>JACCZE010000474.1 GCA_013696105.1 Planctomycetota bacterium
CGCTGCTTCAGCGCCCATGAGATCGACGCGGATCCGCACCGTCGACAGCAGCGGGGTGCAGAAATATCCGGAATCGCCGAAACCGATCACGCTCATGTGATCGGGGACGCGCCAGCCATGGTCCTTCACCGCCTGGACGACGCCGACGGCGATCTCGTCGGTGGTGCAGAACATGGCGGTGGGAGCGTCGCCGGAATTCAGCAGCGCGCGCATGCGCGCATAGGCCGAGGTGCTGCTGGCATGGACCGGGAGGATCGCGAGTGCGGATCCGCAGGCATGCAGCGCGCGCTGGCAGCCGCGCAACCGCTCGCATGCGAACGGTCCGATCGCCCACCCCGGCACCGGACTCGAGGCGACCGCATCGTCCTCGTGTCCATGGACCATGACTCCGATCGAACGATGTCCGAGTTCGACCAGGGAGCGCACCGCCTGGAAGGCCGGGGTCTCACCATCGTGGGTGACTTCATCGATGACGGGCTGCGGGCCCGAAACTGCGCAATCGATCAGGACGGTGGGAATGGCGAGCCGGGCGAGCCGCCCGATGAGGTCGGGATCGATCACGCCCAGCGCCGCGACGGCATCCAGTCGGCTCGCCTGGAGACGCGCCGCGAAATCCTCGATCGGGTAGGTGATCTTGCGCAGGATGATGGTCGCGTCCGATCCGAGTCCGATCTGCAAACTGTCGAGGATGCGCTCGTAGAAGAGTCCGCCCTGACGATCGGTGTGATCGAATCGGGTGACCACCCCTACGGTCATGGCTCGCGCCGGATCGGGGATCGATGCCGAAGGCGCGTCCGCAGCCCCGGCATTGCGCACGAAGGTGCCGCGTCCGCGGATGCGGCCGAGGACACCCTCCGTGGTCAGCTCCATGATCGCACGCCGGACCGTGGTCCGGCTCAAGCCGAGCTCGCGAGCCAGCACGCGCTCATCCGGAAGCCCGCGCTCACCACCGTAGACGCCGGCCGACACCTCCTTGCGCAGGCCGTCCTTCACCTGGAGGTACAGCGGCTTCGGATTGTCCTTCTCCAGTGCGATCATGTACCTAGTAAACCAGGAAGGACCTGGTTAGTGACATGAAAAACATATAAGTCGTAAGATAATTTAACAGTTATGCTTATGTAAAAAATGAGGTCATGCCCCGGCGGGGCATGACCTCATCGATACGTCGGATCCGGCCGGAGTTAGACGATCACGGCCAGGATGTCGGTCTCTTCCATGACCATGTACTCTTCGCCCGCCACCTTCACTTCGGTGCCGGCATAGCTGGAGAACAGCACGCGATCGCCGGCTTTCACCTGCATCGCCTGGCGCTTGCCGTCTTCGAGCATCTTGCCGTTGCCGACGGCGAGGACGGTACCCTCCTTGGGTTTGTCCTTCGCTTTCTCGGGCAGGACGATGCCGCCTTTGCTGACGTCGGCAGCGCTCGAGCGCTGGACGATGACGTGCGATCCGATCGGCTTGATGTTGGTCTTGGGCATGCTGGTACCTCGTGTCTTTCGGGTTGGGGGCAGCCGGAAGGGATGCCCGTATTGGTCGTGATTGGGGTGATGGGTGGTGTGTCGTGGTGACCGGTGGGGGCATTCGCCCCCCACCGGTGCTACCATGCGACGCGCGTCAATTCTGCACGGTGAAATCGGCGTCCTTGATGTTGTCGCCGCCGGATGCACCGGCTCCGCCATGCGGCGGTGTGCCCGGCTGGGGTCCGGGCTGGGCGCCATCGCCAGGGCCTTGTCCGGCATTGGGTCCGCCCTGCTGATTGAACGCGGCCTCGTGGACGCGTTTGCCGAACGCGCCGGCGGCGGCTTCCACCTCTTTGATGCCCGCTTCGATCTCGGCCTGGTTGTCTCCGGCCTTGGTCTTCTCGAGCTTGGTGACCGCGTCGCCGATCGCGGCTTCCTCGCCGTCCTGGAGCTTGTCCTTGTGCTCGGTGAGCATCGAGCGCGTCTGATGGATGAGCTGCTCGGCGGTGTTGCGCACCTTCGCCAACTCCTCCTTCTTGCGATCGGTGTCGGCGTTCTTCTTCGCCTCGTCGACCATGCGTTCGACCTCGGACTTCGACAGGCCCGACGATCCCTGGATCGAGATGTGCTGTTCCTTCGAGGTCGCCTTGTCCTTGGCCTTCACATCGAGGATGCCGTTGGCGTCGATGTTGAAGGTGACTTCGATCTGCGGCATGCCGCGCGGTGCCGGTGGGATGCCATCGAGCGTGAACTGCCCGAGCAGGCGGTTGTCGTTCGCCATGCGGCGCTCGCCCTGGAAGATCTTGAGATCGACCGCGGGCTGGTTGTTCGCCGCGGTCGAGAAGGTCTGCGACTTCGAGGTCGGGATGGTGGCGTTGCGCTCGATCAGCACGGTCATGATGCCGCCCTCGGTCTCGATGCCGAGCGACAGCGGGGTGACGTCGAGCAGCAGCACGTCCTTCACCTCGCCGGTGAGCACACCGCCCTGGACCGCGGCGCCGACCGCGACGACCTCGTCCGGATTGACGTTGCGCTTGGGCTCCTTGCCGAAGATCTCCTTGGCGATCGCCTGGGCAGAGGGCATGCGCGTCGAACCCCCGACCAGGATGACGTCCTGCACGTCGTTGGGCGACAGCTTGGCGTCCTTCAGGCAATCCAGGCACGGCTTGCGGCAGCGCTCCATCAGCGCCTTGGTCAGGTTCTCGAAATTCGCGCGCGTGAGTGTGGTGTTCAGATGCTTGGGCAGACCCGCGACCATGGTGATGAATGGCAGCGAGATCTGCGCGCTGGTGACCTGCGACAGCTCCTTCTTGGCCTTCTCCGCCGCCTCCTTGAGGCGCTGCAGGGCCATCTTGTCCTGACGCAGGTTCAATCCGCCGTTCTCCTTGGCGAAGGTGTCGGCGAGCCAATTGATGACCACGTCATCGAAGTCGTCGCCACCGAGATGGGTGTCGCCATTGGTGGCAAGCACTTCGACAACCCCATCGCCGACTTCGAGGATCGAGATGTCGAAGGTGCCGCCGCCGAGGTCGAAGATCGCGATCTTCTCGTTCTTCTGCTTGTCCATGCCGTAGGCGAGCGCGGCCGCCGTCGGCTCGTTGATGATGCGGCGGACGTTGAGCCCGGCGATCTTGCCCGCGTCCTTGGTCGCCTGGCGTTGGCTGTCGTTGAAGTACGCGGGGACGGTGATCACCGCTTCGGTGACCGTCTCGCCCAGGTAGTCCTCGGCCGCCTTCTTCAGGTACTGCAGGATCATCGCGCTGATCTCGGGCGGGGTGTAGGTCTTGTCCCGCACATCGACCTTCACCAACTCGTCCGGGCCGCCCACCACCTTGTAGGGTACGAGCTTCTCTTCCGAGCCGACCTCGTTGTGCCGACGGCCCATGAAGCGCTTGATCGAGTAGACGGTGTTCTCGGGATTGGTGATGGCCTGGTTGCGCGCCATCTGACCGATGAGGCGGTCGCCGTTCTCGGCGAACCCGACCACCGACGGCGTGGTGCGGCCGCCTTCCTGATTGGGGATGACCACGGGCTCTCCGCCTTCCATGACGGAAACGCAGGAGTTGGTGGTCCCGAGGTCGATTCCGATGATCTTGGCCATGACTGGATCCTTTACGTGCGGCGGCGACCCGAGCACCGTCTCAGAGATGAGCGGTGCGCTTGGGTCTTCCGTCGAAGAGGGAGTGGAAGAGGGAGGTGATGGAGGTGATCTCCACCGGCTTGGGAAGCAGGGTGATCGCTCCGGCTGCACGAGCTGCGCGTGACATCGCCTCGTCGGCGCGAGCGCTCATCAGTACGGCGGGCAGCCCGCGGTCGGGCTGACGCTGGCTGACCCAGGACAGCAGCTGGAAACCGGACATGTCGGGCATGTCCACATCCGACAGCAGCAGGTCGCAGGAGGCCGAGCTCAGCAGCTCGATGGCCTCACCAGCATTCCCAGCCGGATGGGGATCGCAGCCGAGGTCGGAGAGCGCATCGCACAGCGACTCCCGCAGCAGACGGTCGTCGTCGGCGATGACGATGGTGCGAATGATCCGGGTGCTGTTCACGACCGTGAAAAAGCACCCGACATGCCAATGACGGGTGGGTCACAATCTCCAGTAAAACGGGCTGTTCCAACCACTTGCCGACATTTTACCGACCCATGCGCACCACCGCGACCGCAGGATGAGTCATTATGACCGGTATCAGGCCGGGGCGATGCGCCCTGAGCTGGCGCTATTTCCGCCGGACGGATTCCGCTCCGAGGGCGCCAGGCCCTGCTGCGCACGCTCCTCGTTGGTTACCGGTCGGGCATGCGCCTTCGGCAGACCCTGGGATCCGTAGATGCGGGCGAAGGCCTTGGTGAACTCGGCGCCGATCAGGAATGCCTGCGACGAGAAGTAGATCCAGATCAGGAACACCACCAGCGACCCGACCGCGCCGTAGGTCGAACCCACTCCGCTGTTGCCGATGTAGAGGCCGATCAGGTACTTCCCGATCGAGAATAGGGCGGAGGTTCCGGCCGCACCGATCCACACGTCGCTCCAGCGCAGGCGGACATCGGGAAGGACCTTGAAGATCAGCGCGAAGAGCACGGTGATGAGAGCGAATGACACGATCACGCTGGCGAAGGCCATCACGCGGGCGACATCGGGCCACAGGGCCTGGATGTACATGTTCAGCGCCGCGATCCCGGCGGACAGCAGCAGCGACACCAGCAGCAGGAAGCCGATGCCCAGGACCATGGTGAACGAGAGGAAGCGGTTCTTGAGGAAGCCCTTCACGCCCATGGGCTTCGGCTTGACCTCCCAGATGGTGTTGAGGCTATCCTGGAGTTCGCCGAAGACGCCGGTGGCCCCGAAGAGCAGGGTGACGATGCCGATGATGCTGGCGATCAGGCTGGCGGAGGGTTTGGACGACGCCTTCACCATGGTCTCGATGGCATCCGCGCTCTGCTGTCCGACCAGGCCCTGGATCTGCTGCGAGATCTGGCCGCGAGCCGCTTCATCCCCGAGGAAGAAGCCGGCCATGGCGATGGCGATGACCAGCAGGGGGGCGACCGAGAACACCGTATAGTACGACAGGGCCGCCGCCATCCGCGGGACCTTGTCCGCGAAGTAGCTGGAGAATACCGACCGCACCAGCGTCCACGTACCCTTGAACCGCATGCAGGACCTCCGGCGATCCAGGATCCTCCGCCAGCTTTCCACTGACAAACACGTTCGGCGGAAGATTCTGCGTCTGCCGGGCGGGGCTATTTCATTGCACCGGCGAGGTGGATCTCGCCGGTTGGAACCTGAACGCCTCCGATCGGCTCGTCGGTGATGGCGGCCATCGCGATCTCGCCGACTCCGGGCGGCACATGGAAGATCGCATCCGCGTCGCCTTGGCCGTCGCAGTCGAAGGTCCCCGCGGGGATCTTCTGCTGATCCACGGTGATGTACCAGAGTTCAAAGGTCCGACCTGCCTTGGGAGGTGCCAGGCCGCTGGCGACCACCTGCCACATGCGTGCATCGGTGTCGAAGAGCACGCGTGCACGCGCATGCGCCGGTTGCGGGCCCTGAGCGACCAGCGTCACCAACTGGAGGTTCGCCGCGCGCAGCACCGACAAGCTGTCGCGTGCCGACCGGAGCGACTTCTCCAGCATCGCCAGGCGCGCGTCCTTCGCCGCATACGAATCTTTCAACGAGGTGATCGATGCATGTGCCGCCACCAGAGATCTCTCGAGCGTGGTCAATCGGTCGGTGCGCTGGTCGGCATCGGCTTGGAGGGCCAGTAGTCGTCGGTCGCGCTGGGCGATCTGATCATTGAAGAGGGTCGTGGCATCGCGTTGCGACTCCTCGGCTCGCGAGCCTTGCAGGGACCCCGCGACCGTCGCGGTGATGATGAGCGAGGCGGCCCAGGCGAGTGGAATCCACCACGACATGCGCCCAGCCGGGTGCTGTCGCGGGGGAGCCTGGTCCGCCTCGGTTCGGGAGATAGCCGACAAGATGCGCTCCTTGAGCGCTCGTGGAGGTGCGACGGGCACGAGTGCCAGGGGCACGGATCCGAGCACCTCCCGCGCCTCGGCCAAGGCGCTCCGGCACGGGACGCATCCCTGGGCCAGGTGGGCGCGGATCCCCTCGGCCTCGGTCGCCGGCAGGGCTCCAAGGGCGTATTCCATCATCGCGTCGTGGCAGTCGGTGCAGTTCACGTGTCAGTCGCCCACCTGGGTACGCAGGAGATCGCGCAAGTGGATGAGGCCTTGTCGGATGTGGGTCTTGATCGTGCCGAGCGGCCTGCCCAGGCGTTCGGCCACCTGGGAGTGGCTCAATCCCTCGAAGAATGCCAGTTCGACCGCCTCGCGCTGCTCGGTGCTCAGGGTGTCGATGGCGTGGCGGACGTGCCGCGTGCGTTCGTCAGTCGCGATGGCCTGGCCGGGATCCACGCGCGTGCTGCCCAGGGATTCGTCGCGCAGCGGAGCGGACGCCGTCCGTGCGAGCGAGCGCAGGCGATCGATGCCTCGGCTGCGCGTCAGGGTGGCGATGTACGAGGGGACGCTGCCGCGCGACGCATCGAAGCGTTCGCCGCGGCGCCACAGTTCGATGAAGACGTCGGACAGGAGATCGTCGGCGGCGGTCTGATCGCGCAGCATGCGCCGGCTGAGCGCATAGACCATCGGGCTGTATCGATCGTACAATGCTTCCAGCGCGGTCCGGTCTCCGGCCGCGATCGCCGCCATCACGGCTAGATCGTCTCGCGCATCGGCATTTTTGGGAAGATCCACGCTCGGGTCCAGGCGCGGACGCTAACGGCACGCGCCGTCGAGGAAGTGAAAACGGGGCGTGGTCTGCCGAAAGGTGTGCAGCGC
>JACCZE010000476.1 GCA_013696105.1 Planctomycetota bacterium
CTCGGAAGGCATCTTCCGCTGGATCAGCCTGCTCCTGCCGATCGTCGGCATCGGTGACAAGCAGCCGTACACCGTGAAGATCACCGGCGGGCCAGATGGCGACGTCGGTGGCAATCTGCTCAAGGTCCTCAAGCGCGAGCACGGCGCGCGCGCGCGCGTGCTCGCGATCGCCGACGGCACCGGCTGCGCGTACGACCCGAAGGGCCTGGATTGGCGCGAACTCATGCGCCTGGTCGATCAGAGCCTGGGAATCGCCCGCTTCGATCCCGCGCGCCTGTCGTCCCAGACGGGCGGCGCCAAGGTCGTCCAGGCGAGCGACAAGGCGGGTGAGGCGGTGCGTAACACCCTGCACAACACCGTGGTCGCTGATCTGTTCGTGCCGTGCGGCGGCCGACCCTACACCATCAACGACGAGAACTGGCAGCAGTTCCTGACCGCCGACGGCAAGCCCAGTGCGCGCGCGATGGTCGAAGGCGCGAACATCTTCCTGACGCCGGCGGCGCGCCGCCACCTCGAGGATGCGGGACTGGTGGTGATCAAGGATTCGTCGGCGAACAAGGGCGGGGTGATCTGCTCGAGCTACGAGGTCCTCGCTGGCCTGGTGCTCAGCGACGACGAGTTCATCGCCCTGAAGCCGCGCTACGTGACCGAGGTCCTGCAGCTGATCCGCGACCGCGCCACCGACGAATCGCGCGCGTTGATCGCCGCGTGGCAACGCCGTGGGCACGCCGTCCGGCTCTCGGAGTTATCACAGCAGCTGAGCGAGGAGATCAACCGCGTCAGCGGGCTCATCGAAGCGCCGATCGCCGCGCACCTGGACGACCGCGCCATGGAGCCGACCTGGAGGCGCCACCTCGACGCCCATTGCCCGCCGTGCCTGGTCGAACGCTATCGCGACCGCCTGATCGAGCGCATCCCGCGCCCGCATCGGGTGGCGATCCTGTCCAAACGCCTGGCCAGCCGGATGGTCTACAAGGAAGGCCTCACCTGGTGCCGCAGCTACGTCACCGACAGCCGCCAGTGGGATACGCTCTCGACCTACCTCGCCGCCGAGACCCAGATGCGCGCGGTGTGCGACCGGCTGGATGAGCTCGACCTGCCGGGCGGCGTCGACCTGATCAAGGTCATCGCCGCGGGCGCGCAGCGCGAACTGGTCAGGCGGAAGCTTGGGCAGGAGTTCTGAGCGGAGCAGGGTCCGGCTCGGGGTCGCGTTCGGGATGGTGCGCGAAGGCGAAGGCCAGGCCGATCACCAGGAAGGTCGCATAGGCCGGGATGCTGTGGCCGGCGAGGTTCTCGAACATCCCCGCGGACAGCGACGCCGCGACCGCTGCTATCACCAGGCTCCAGCAGGCCAGGCAGCGTTGCCGTTCGCGGTATGCGGCGCGCATCATGGATCCCAGGAGCGCCAGATAGATGATGACCCCGGGTACGCCGTAGGTCGACGCGATGCTGAGCAGGCTGTTGTGCGCGTGGGGAGCGCCTCCGGGAAATTCGTTCGGCACCTCGGGGACGACCGATGCATAGATCTCACGGTACCTGGCCTTGAAGCCTTCCGGGCTACCGGGACCGAAGACCGGGCTCTCGTAAGCAACCGCGATCGACGCGCGCCAGATCGCCCAGCGTCCGTTCTCTCCCTTGGCCATTTCGGCGAAGCGTTCGGGCTCGAATCGCCACATCAATCCCGCCAGGACGAGCGCGACCGCAGCCGCCACCGCGATCGCGCGCAGCAGGTGGCGTGGTCCGCGGGATGCGATCGCCGCCCAGGCTCCAACCGCGATCCCGACATACGCGAGACGGGCCCGGCTGAGCACCAGCGCGATCGCAGCCGCGGCGACCCCGATCCATCCGAGCGAGCGGCTCGGCCAGCGCGTGCGCGCTCCCTGCAGCGCCAGCAGCGCCATGCACATGACGAAGCCGTGCGTGAGGTGGATGCTGAAGAACCCGTCGGCCATCAGGTGCCTCGGCCCGTCGGGATCGATGCGGAACGGTGGCTGCTTGCCCAGGCCGATGACGAACTGGCCGATGCTGACCACGCCGGCGGCGATCACCGCTCCGGCGAGCAGGCCCATCCCCCAGGCGAATATCCGCCGATCGGACATCGCGATCATGGTCGGATACGTGATCGCCCAGGTGTACATCAGGCCGAGGCCGTGGAACGGTCGTGGCACCGTCCCGGCATGGACCCCGACCGCACAGCTGACCGCGACCCAGGCCGACAACAGGAGCGCGACCTTGAACCCGGGCAGGCGCATCAGCGGCGCGCGCGCGATCAGGCAGCCGCCGAGTGCGATGCCCAGGCCGAGATTCGCCGGGAAGACCCCCAGGCATACCGACGGCAGCGCGATCAGCACGCCGGCCTGGATGAGGAACAGACCGATGCGCCGTGGATCGCTGGCGGGGAGGGCGGATACGCGCGTCGTGAACTCGGCGACCAACTCGTGCGCCGCTGGTGGTTGGTCGACAGGTGCGCCGGTCATGGACCGCAGGCTAGAGGCCCTCGGGGCGCACGCCATCCGACGTCTCACCACCCCCCGATGCGCCTGGAAGTCCGGTCCACGGAGGTATCCTCGCGGCATGTGCGGAATCGCCGGATACATCGGGCACAAGATCGCCGATCAGGTGCTGATAGTCGCGCTCGAGCGCCTGAAATACCGCGGCTACGACTCGGCCGGCATGGCCATCCTGCGCGACGGCGACATCCACCTGCGCAAGGCCGCCGGTAAGCTCAAGAACCTGGCCGAACGCATGGAGGCCCAGCCGATCGTCGGCCGCTGCGGCATCGCCCACACCCGCTGGGCCACCCACGGTGCTCCCACCGAAACCAACTGCCATCCCCACCAGAGCACCGACTCACGGGTTGCCGTGGTCCACAACGGCATCATCGAGAACCACGAGGGCCTGCGCCGTGAGCTCCAGGAGAAGGGCTGCATCTTCGTCAGCGAGACCGATACCGAGGTCATCCCGCAGCTGATCAGCACGCTGTACGAGACCGACCCCATCGCCGCC
>JACCZE010000046.1 GCA_013696105.1 Planctomycetota bacterium
ACAGCGCAACCGTGAGGTGATGGAGGAGATCATGCGCAGGTCGAAGAGTGCTCATGAGGTCCGAAACCGGATCTCAAAGCACTGTCAAGAATCATTTTATGGGATTTTCTAAAGTGAACGGCATTGACCCCCCCCACAGGGGTTTCTTCAGCACGCCTGGTGGCTGGAGTCGGACAGCTGCGTCCGGCCGCGCTCAGCGAGGTCGGTCAGTTCGCGTGCAGCGCCGCGTTGAGCACGACCTGGTTCTTCTTCGCGATCACCTCGATCGCGCCGGTCTGGCTGTTGCGGCGGAACTGCAGGTCGTCCAGGCCCGACAGCTCGGCGGCTTTGACCACACGGCCGTCCGGGATCTTCACCTTGGACCCGGTGGTGAGGTAGAGTCCGGACTCGACGGTGCATCCGTTGCCGAGCGAGATGCCCAGCCCGGCGTTGGCGCCGAGCAGGCAGTTCTCGCCGACGCGGATGACTTCCTTCCCGCCGCCCGAGAGCGTGCCCATGATCGACGCGCCGCCGCCGATGTCCGAGCCATTGCCGACCACCACGCCGGCGCTGATGCGGCCCTCGACCATGGACTTGCCCAGGGTGCCGGCGTTGAAGTTGCAGAAGCCCTCGTGCATCACCGTAGTGCCTTCGGCGAGGTGCGCGCCCAGGCGCACGCGATCCGCATCGGCGATGCGCACACCGGTGGGCACGACGTAATCGGTCATGCGCGGGAACTTGTCCACCGAGTGCACAGCGATGGACGCGCCGCCGGCGCGCGCGCGCAGCCGCGCCGACTCGAAGGTGTCCGGGTCGAAGGGCCCGGCGCTGGTCCATACCACATTGTTGAGCATGCCGAAGACGCCGTCCAGGCTCAGGCCGTGCGGCTTGACCTTGCGATGCGACAACAGGTGCAGCCGCAGGTAGACGTCGTGCGCGTCGACCGGCTTGTGCGCGAGATCCGCGATGAAGGTCACGACCACGGCTCGCGGGACCGCGAGCGCCGATACGTCGGCCCGGCTCTGGGCATCGAACCAGCCGCGCATCGCCTGCAGGACCTCGATGTTGGCGTGGCGCTTGCCATCGCCGGTGAACGGCGCGAAGCGCGCGCAGGCGCGCTCCACCTGCTCGCGATCGAGGTAATGGGTGCGCGAGCCCGAGGTGTGCCCGCACGCCTCGGCCAGGACCGCGGCCGATCCGTAATTCTCGCCGCAGTTCACCACCGGGTACCAGGTATCGAGGATGCGCGCGCCAGCGCCTGGGGCGGCGGCCCGCTGCGGATCCGGGGAGCCGAAGCTCGCCAGGCCGACCGCGAATGCCGCGGGTCGCGCGTATCCGGGGGTGGCCTCGACACTCTGGACGAAGGCGTTGAAGGCGTCGACGGTCATGGCATCCCCTGGCGGTTGGGCGATCGTGCGGCGTCGAGCGGGCTCGGCAACCGATGCGCCTGTACCGTCGATCGGTGACGACGCCGTCAGCTGGTCACGACGCCGTCAGCTGGTGACGACGCCGTCAGCTGGTGACATAGGGGTCGACGTCCACCGAAACGTGGACCTTGCGCGAGCGCGGCAGTCCGCCGAGCGCATCGAGGCGATCCAGGAACCCCTGCGCCGCGCCGCGGCTGGACGACTTGATCAAGGCGTGCCACCGGTGCTGCCCCTTGAGAAACGCCAGACCCGCGGGATTCGGCCCCAGGACCACGTCCCCCGAAGCGGCGCTGGCGATCAGCCTGCCGTGCTCGGCGGCGACCAGCTGGACATCCGCCTGCGATTCGGAGGTCCACACGAAGCGCACCAGACCCGAGAACGGCGGATAGCCGTAATCGCGGCGCAGGTCCATCTCGGCGTCGACGAATTCCTTCGGCCGATGGTCGAGGGCGCAGCGGATCGAGGGCGCCGCCACGTCGAACGCCTGCACCACCACCGTCCCCGATTTCGCGCCGCGGCCGGCGCGACCCGAGACCTGGGCCACCAGCTGGTACGTGCGCTCGGCGGCGCGGAAGTCCGGCACCGACAGCGCGCGGTCGGCGCAGAGGATGCCGACCAGCGTCACGCGCGGGAAATCGAGGCCCTTGGCGACCATCTGCGTCCCCACCAGGCAGTCCGCGGCGCCTTCGGAGAACGCCTGGAACAGCTTGGCGTGCCCCTGGCGCTCGGCGACGGTATCGGCATCGACGCGCAGGATCTTCAGGCTCGGCACCTCGGCGGCGAGGGTCGCGGCGAGCTGCTCGGTGCCCAGCCCGAAGGTGCCGAGCGTGGGCTGCTGGCAGGCCGGGCAGACCGGGGGCATCGGCTTCTGGTCGCCGCAATAATGGCAGCGCAGGCGCGCCGCCCCTTTGTGGTAGGTCAGGCTGATGTCGCAGTGGGTGCACGACAGCGCGTGTCCGCAATCGGTGCAGCTGACCACCGGGCTCCAGCCGCGGCGGTTCAATAGGACGATGGCCTGCTCGCCGCGCTCCTGCACGCCGCGCAGGCGATCGATGAGCTCGCGGCTGAGGTGCGCCTGCTTCTTCTGGGCGTGGCACTCCTCGCGCATGTCGACCACCAGCGGTGTGGGCAGGCGGCCCCCGAGCGGGCGCTTCTTCAAGGTCAGCACCGCGTAGCGGCCGGTACGCGCGTTGTGCACGCTCTCGAGCGACGGCGTGGCCGATCCCAGCACCACCGGCACGCCGAGCTGCCCGCCGTACACCACCGCGAGATCGCGCGCGTGGTAGCGCGGCACGCTCTCCTGCTTGTAGGACTGCTCGTGCTCCTCGTCGACGATGATCAGCCCCGGCTTGGGCAGCGGCGCGAACAGCGCCGAGCGCGTGCCCACGACCAGATCGAACGCGCCCGCGGCGACCTCTCGCCACAACGATGCGCGCTCGCCATCGGTGAAGCCCGAGTGCCAGACCGCGACGCGCGCGAACCGCCGGCGCACGCGCGCTGCGAGCTGCGGCGTCAGTCCGATCTCGGGCAGCAACAGCAGCACCTGCTTGCCGGACGCGATCACCTGCTGCGCGAGCTCGAGGTAGACCAGGGTCTTTCCCGATCCGGTGATGCCATAGAGCAGATAGGTGCGCTGGATCCCCTCGGTCAAGGCCTGCGACACCTCGCCGACGGCGATGCGCTGCTCGTCGGTCAGTTCGTGGTCCTCGGCGCGCGCATCCAGCCGCACCTCCTGCACCGCGCGGTGTTCACTCACCGTCACCGCGCCGAGCTTGGCCAGGCGGTCGAACATCGCGCGATCGGTCCCCGCGCGTTCGCACGCATCGGCGAGCGCGAGGGTCTCGCCCGCGAGCGCGTCGAGCACCGCGCGCTGACGCGCGGTCACCTTGGCGGCGAATCCGGCGACGGGGGCGACCGAAATCTCGGCGTCCATGCGCGTCCCCTCGCGCACCGGGGCAGGCACCGCGCCCGCGAGGAATTCGCCGAGCGAGCAGCGGTAATACCGCGCGCCCCACTGGATCAGCCCGAGCAGATGCGGTGGCACGCGCACGTCCGGCCGGCGGCCGGCGAGATCGCGCAGGGTCACGCCGGCAGGCGGCGCCCGCCGCTCGACCGCGACCACGAAGCCGCGCAGGCTGCGCGGGCCGAATGGTACCGACACGCAATCGCCGACCGCGACATCGGCGAGCGCATCGGGTACGCGGTAGCTGTAGCGGTCCCGTCCTGGGCAGTCGATGGCGACATCGGCGATCAGCGATTCGGCGGTGTCCACTCCCCCAGGGTGGCCGGTGGCCGGCTGGGACAACCGGCACTGCCGCGCGTCTGGCCGGGACCATGGGATGAGCTACGCTCGGTCATGCCCACGATCACCCGCCGCGTGCTGCTCAACGACGTCGACGCCGCCGGTGTGGTCTTCTATGCGCGCATCATGGCCATCGCCCACGAGTGCTACGAGGAGGCGATGGCCGGGTCGGGCCTGGGCCTGGACGCCTTGATCCGCGCCGGCCGCATCGGCCTGCCGCTGGTGCATGCCGACGCGGATTTCTCGCACCCGCTGCGGCATGGCGACCAGGTCGCATGCAGCGTCTGCTGCGAGACGATCGGCACCAAGAGCTTCACCATCCGCGTCGATCTCACCGTGCTTGGCGCCGAACCGCGCGCAGCGGCCACGGTGCGCCAGATCCACGCCTGCGTCGACATGGACCGTCTGCAGAGCATGCCGCTGCCCGCGGACCTGCGCGCCAAGCTGACTGCTCTCGCGCCCGTCGCCTGAAAAGTACCCGGCGGGGGTCCGGGGGGTCGTTCCGGCCCCGCAGTGGAGACAGTCTTGAAGGTTAGGCGCGAGCGAGCGCCGCGATGCGGGCGGCCAACGCGTCGACCGATTCGACGGCTGGCAACACGTGCGTGGCGATTTCGCGATACCAGGGATCCCGCACCGCGAGCAGCGCGGACACCTCGTCCGCGACCGCCGCGCCGGTCAGGCTCGGACGATTCCCGGCATCAGCTCGCAGGCGCTCCTGCAAGTGGGCCGCCTCAGCATGCAGGTACACCACGATCCCTCCGCTGTGCGCGAGCAGCGTCCGGTTCTCGCGACGCACCACCGCCCCGCCGCCGGTTGCGAGCACGAACGGCTGGACTCCCGCGAGCAGCTCCACCAGGCACGCCGCCTCGCGCTCGCGGAAGGACGCCTCGCCCGCGCGCGCGAACCACGCGGCGATACTGCATCCGAGCCGCTCCTCCAAGGCCGCATCCGCATCGATGCAGGGGCATCCCAGGAGGATGGCCGTCGCACGTCCGACCGTGCTCTTGCCGCTCGCGCGCATTCCCACCAGCGTCACCCGTCGGATCATGCCCGAAGCTAGAAAGCGCTGGGTGGCGAAAAAGGAGCAACCCGAGTTGCAGCCTGGGCCTGCGTATCCAGCACCGACCCGGGCCCGCTTCCAATTCGATTGCCTGCCATCGGGCCGATGAGTAAGACCCTCTCGGCGATGGCGCAGTTCCTCCAGCCCAAACAACAGCTAGCCGGATACGAGATCGTCGAACTCGTGGGCAAGGGCGGCATGGGCGAGGTCTATCGCGCCCGCCAGATGAGCATGGACCGCGACGTCGCGCTGAAGGTGCTGTCCCCGCGTCTCGCCAAGCAGGATCCGAAGTTCGCCGCCAGCTTCGTCGAGGAGGCGCGTGCCGCCGGCCGGCTGAGCAACCCGAACATCATCAACGTCCACGACGTCGGCTCCGCCATGCTGCCTGGTGCGAGCGAGCAGGTCCATTACTTCTCGATGGAGTTCGTCGACGGCGAGACATTGAAGGATGTGATCAAGCGTGAGCAGATCGTGTCGCCCGACCTGATCTCGCTGGTGATGCACAGCATGTCCGAGGCCCTGGTCTACGCCGAGAAGGTGGGGATCGTCCACCGCGACATCAAGCCGGACAACATCATGCTCACCAGCAACAAGCTGGTGAAGCTCGCCGACCTCGGATTGGCGATGGAGATGAACGCCAACGAGGTCGTGGGCGAACGCGACGAGCAGGGGCGGGCCAAGGTGATGGGCACGCCGATGTACATGAGCCCCGAACAGGCTCGTGCACAACCGGTCGACCACCGCAGCGACCAGTACAGTCTGGGTGCGACGCTCTACCACATGCTCACCGGCGAGCCCCCCTTCAAGGGCAACGACGCCAAGGCGCTGATGCGCGCGCACGTCTTCGACCCGATCCCGGATCCGCGCGTGGTGCGGCCCGACGTGCCAGAGGCGTGGCGCCAGCTGGCGATGAAGATGCTGGGCAAGACGCCCGATGAACGCTTCGCCACCGCGGCGGACCTGCGCTCGGCGGTCCAGGGAGCGGCCAATGGCATCACGCTCCAGAGCCTGTCGAAACGCGTACGGACTCCGATGGGTGGCAAGCGCTCGACCCGTCGGGTGCCGGCCTGGGTGACGCTCGCCGCGGGCATCCTGGTGATCGGAATCGCAGCGATCGCTTTCTGGCCCAAAGCCCAGTCCAAGCCCGGTGATCCTGCCGATGGCGGACGGGACCCCGAGATCGCGGTGACGCCCGATAAGCCGCGCATCGACGATGGAGCCGCGCTGAGGACGGCGATCGCCGCGCTGCCGACGGATCACGTCAAGGCGCTGTCGGAGCTGGACAAGCTCGGTGGGGACGCCGCGTACTCGTCCCCGGCGGCGAAGCAGGCGATCGCCAAGGAACGCCAGCGCCGAAGCGAGGCGCTCTCGGCGAGCCAGAGCGAGGCGCTGAAGGCGCAGTTCGCTGCGATCGACAAGCGCATCGCAGACAACGATCTGGCGGGCGCTCGTGACGCCTTGTCGGCCCTCGCGGCCGCGAACCCGGATGCGACCCATGCGGATGCGATCAAGGCCACCGGCAATCGCATCGATGCCGCGGTCGCTGCGTTGACCAAATCCTTCATCGACCGCATCGATGCCGCAGCGAGCACCAGGGATCTCGATGCCCTGGGCCGCCAGGCCAAGGAGGCGCAGCTCGCGCCCGACGGAGCCAAGGCGGTCGAGGCACGCATCGCACAGCGGAGGTCCCAGCTCGACAAGTCCGCATCCGAACAGGCGCGTGCGCTCGATCGCAAAGCCTGGGACGATCTCGCCACGGCTCTGGACGACCGCAGGCGGCAGCTCAAGTACGGTGATATGCGGTCTGTGGTCGAAGCGGCAAAGGCGCGCATGTCGGTGGACGAGTCGAAGCAGCTGGCCGATGCGCTGATGGAGATCAGCGAGATCGCGTCGGTCGGCGAGGTGCAGCTCAAGAATTACATCGCTCGGCAGAAGCCCAGCGTCGAGGCGCGTCTGAACGACGTGCCGATGAAGGTCCAGGTGATCAAGTTCGGCCTGACCGAAGTGTCCTACATCGTTTCGGACAATGTCAGCTACAGCGGCGCCAAGAGCATCGAGCGCTTGAAGATGGTCCTGCCTTGGCGCGACCTGATCACACCCGCGCTGGCCGGACAGAAAGCGGATGACGCCCAGCAGATCAAGGCCGTGTGCCTGTGGATGTGGCGTTCACCGGATGCGCGCGAGGCGATCGACGCGATCGCGAGCCAACCCCTGGCCAAGGCCCTGAAGGCGATCGACGTCTCGCTGTGCGGCGGCCTCGATGTCGCCGGCGCGGTCACGCGCAAAGCCGACGTCATCTCGATCTCCTACGATTTCCTCGGCAAGGATGCCGGTCTGATGAACGATTGGCGCGGCGACGGGCTTGCGATGGGCGACCGCGGCATGGCCTGGAAGACGGGCAAGGCCTCGGCCAAGGGCAAGCGCATCGAAGCCGAACTCCCCAGGGTCGCGTGGAAGGCGGGTCTCATGCCGCCATTCACCGCCCGGGCGCGCATCTGGCTGAACCCGGGGACGCAACTCGCGCTCATCGGAGTCGAGGCATCCGACCGCCGTGTGCGCATCGGATTCTCGAACAATCGCGCCCACGCCCATCTGGGCATGGTCACCACCACTGGCGACGGAGCCACGTTCAACTCCACCGAGTTCGCCACCCGCGGATTCCTGAGTCCATCCGATCCGGTGGACGTCGAGTTGACCGTGGACACCGAGGGCAAGGTCGGCGTCGCCTACAATCAGAACGTCCAGTCGGCGCCTCCGGAATTCCTGCAGCTTCCTGCGGGCGCACCG
The DNA here is from genome assembly GCA_013696105.1 of Planctomycetota bacterium. Taxonomy (GTDB): domain Bacteria; phylum Planctomycetota; class UBA11346; order UBA11346; family UBA11346; genus JACCZE01. The sequence goes on from JACCZE010000046.1 coordinate 7,556, forward strand.
GTGACCCTGGTCCTGCAAGCGTACCAATACGATGGAGGGACGACCACCATCGACGTCGGCTCGATCGAACTCAGCGGCAAGCCGCCGCCCAGACCTTAGATCCCCGGGGATCTCGCCGGCCCTCCAGGCACGGGATCGTAACCCGAACCGCCCCACGGATGACAGCGGCCGACCCGCTTCATCCCCAGCCAGGCCCCCCTGGCCGCACCATGACGCTCGATGGCTTCCGCGGCATACTCCGAGCAGGTCGGAACGTAGCGGCAGCAGGCCGGTTTGAGGGGAGACAGGAATCGCTGGTAGGCGCGTACGCCGGCGATCAGCGCGGTCTTGGTCGTCATCGGCATCGTCATCCGCTCACCGGACTCATGGTTTCGATCCTGCGCGTTCGGGGCGCTTCCCGCGGCGACCGCCGGAGCCCTGGGGGAGTGCGGTCAGCGCGCGGGTCGCCTGCTCGGTGATCTCGGCATCGAGGAGCTTGTGGCCATCGGCAGGCAGGTCCCGGCGGAAGAGCACGACCATATCGAAGCCGGACACGAGTGTCGCCAGCCGCAGGCGGAAGAGTTCGCGCACCCACCGCTTCAACTGGTGGCGACGGACCGCCGAAGCCACCGCCTTGGTCGACACCATGATGCCCAGGCGACCGCACGGCGAGGTCGCGCGCTGCTTACCGGGATCACGGCTGCGCAACAGCACGACGACATGGGCGCCGGCGGATTTCTGCTGCCGATTGAACACCCGGCTGTAATCGCGGCCGTCGTGCAGGCGCGCCGTCGGACGGAATGACCGGTCCATCGCTCACAGATCCTCGAGCGGGGCGGCCGTGGCATAGTAGATGTCGCGCACACCGCAGCGACGCAGCGCATCCACCACCTCGACGACCCGGCCATGCCGCGCTTCCTTGTCGGCGAGCAGCGACACCGACGGTGCCCGCGCAGCGAGCCGCGACAGCTCGTCGAGCGTCGTGGGTTTGCGGTCGACCGAGATCGCCCCGGATCGATCGATGGCGATCTCGAGCGCTTCGAGGCGCGGAGCATCGGCGCTGCCGGCGGCCGGCAGAGTCACCAGCATCGAGCGCATGGCCGCGTTGCTGGTGGTGAGGCAGAGCACGAAGAACACCACCAGCACCAGACACATGTCGATCAAGGGCGTGAGGTTGATGTAGGTGCTCTGCAGACCATGACGTCGGCGCAGCGTCATGATGGTCTGCGCTCGGACCGGGTGCCGGTATGCGCCGGGAGCAGCGCAGGCAGGACGGTCGCCCCGTGTTCCAGGCTCGCGATCAGTCGACCGGCCACTCCCGACAGCGCGCCATAGGCGAGGTAGGACGGGATGGCGACCCACAGGCCCGCCACCGTGGTGCCGAGCGCCTTGTAGAGGCCGGTCGACAGCAGTGCCGGGGTCACCGTGGTCGCTGCGCCGGCCGCCTGGAATGCTTCGATCAGGCCGACCACGGTTCCGAGGAGTCCCAGGAGTGGCGCCACCTGGGCGCTGACCATCAGGATCCCCAGACCGCGTTCGAGGGCCGCCACTTCGCGCTGGGCGGCATCCAAGGCGACGATGCGCACCAGCTCCGCCCCACGGTGGCGAACAGCCAGTCCGGCGGCGATGACGCGATCCATCGCGTTCGCCCCCTGGGCGACCATGGTCGAGCCGGCCTCGACCTCGCCGCGGACCAGCGCCTGGGTCACCTCTCCGAGCGAGGCCTGGAAGCGTTTCTGCAGCGGCAGGAGCCGCCAGGCACGCTCGATGGCGACGGTCAGGGCGGCGATGGAGACCGCGGCGATCAGCACCACGGTGAACCCGCCGTTTTCGACCACGAGTCTGAGCAGGCCGTTCATACTGTGGACAAGTCCATGTGCAGGATGCGATTGTGTTCGCGTTCCAGCGTCGTTATAGTCATAAGATCGATGCCCACCCGAGGTCGGTCATGACGGATGTGGTCCCCGTTCTCATCGGGACGGCAGGGATGGTCGAGGGCGAGTGCTTCGTCCTGGGCGAGGGAGTCGAGGTCACCATCGGTCGGAGCCGCTCCTGCGACGTCAGTCTGCGCAAGACCTCCGCCTACCTCAAGACCCCGTCCCAGGTCCGGGACAATGACCACGACTTCAATACCGTCAGCAGGCGGCATGTCCGCCTGCAGATCGTCGAAGGCCAGGCGGCCATCCAGGACCTGTCATCCAACGGCACCTACTGCAATGGCGAACAGCTGGTGCAGCCGCGCAAGGTCGATCTCAAGGCGGGCGCCTGTTCGATCCGCCTGGGCACCCGCGAGACCTTCGACCTCGCCTTGATGCCGAAAGACGATCCGCGCGTCCAGGGATTGCAGCCGGTCAACGGCGGCGGCTCCAGCGACTCCGACGACTGACGTCCGGCGGGCAGACCGCCGCAGCCATCTATTTGCGACCATCGATCAGCGATCAGCGCTGATATGCCGGCAGCACGTGACGCTGCACCGCCAACGCGAGAACGGCCATGCTCGTCAGATACACGGTTCCGTGCGTGCCCTCGTCGTCGCCCGGAGGATTCGGCCACGAGCCGTCCGGGTTCTGGTGGTCGATCAGGACCTTTTCGAGCACCGGAGCATACGCATCCCACTGTTCGGGCGCACCTCGGCTCATGCCGACCGCGTCGTAATAGGCGCGATAGAACACCCATGCGCCCTGCCATTGCAGGGGATCCGCCTGGATGCGCGCGGCGATGCGCGCGACCTCGCTCGCCTGCTCCTCGTGGGCCAGGGCGTGGCACAGGATGCTCAGTCCGCGCAGGGCGGGATGGTCGTCTCCGGCATGGTCGTATCCGACCGTGCCATCGGCGGTGGTCAGGCGCTTGGCGAATGAGACCGCCGAAGCGATCACCGGATCCGGCACCGCGATCCCGACCTGCTGCGCTGCATGCAGGCTCATCAGCTGCCACCCCGACAGGCTGAGGTCCGACGACGTATCCGTGGGCGTGTATCGCCATCCGCCCTGGAAGAACGGCTCCTTCACCACCAGCGCGGCTGCCACCGTGACCGCGACCGCGCGCTCGAGCGCCGTGCGGATGCGCTCGTCGAGTTCGTCATCGCGGCACATGCCGAGCGCCTCGGCGAGCATCAGCGTCGCGATCCCGTGGCCGTACATGCGGCTGCCGTCGCGGCTGCCGAAATATCCATTCTCATCCTGCTTGCTCAGCACGAACTCGAGCGTCTGGCGCAGCCACTGACCGTGCACGGCATCCTCCGGGGTGATGCCGGCGGACAGGTGGGCCATGGCCGCCAAGCTCGCCAACGCCGCAGGGACGTTGTCGCTCAGGGATCCGTCGGCTCGTTGCCGCGAGCGCAGGTGGTCGAGCCCCCTGCGGATGGCGGCATCGCGCGGGGCTTCGGTGGCGAGGACCTCCACCACCTGCTGGTCACTCAGTTCTGCGGACCATGCCGCGGCGACGCAGAGCCAGACCAGCATCACCCCGATGGCAACGTGACGCACCATCTCAGCGCTCCTCGCCCAAACGCCGCAGATAGGCGCGGATGGCCTCCTGGTGTTCTTCGCTGAAACGTTCGACGCCGTGCACACGGATGTTCCTCCGATGCGTGTCTGGAAGACGCTGCCAGGCCGAACCATCGGATCCGGGAACTAATGTGAGTACGGCAGGCACGGTGCCCCCCTCCGGAGCCTGTACGGTAGCGACCCCCGGCGTCTCGGAACCAATGCCAGCGCTGATGGAGGAGTTCCCCGGAGTTTGCGAGATGCGTTCGGCCTGCGCTGCGGCCGACAGCAGCCGGCTGGCTTCGGCGAAGGATTCCGGCCGGTCCGGGGCGCTGTCGATCGCATCGAGCGCCCGCTGCGCTGCGATCGCGACCGTCGATCGCTCGAGCATCGGCGGCGGGCGCACCTCGGCTTCCAGGGTCTCCCGCAGGGCTTGGGCGGAAGCACGCAGAGCGGGCATGGTCTTTCGACCGCGCGCGCTCGCGGCGAGGGCGGCTTTCCGCGGCTGCGTCGCCGCCAGCGGCGCGATCGATGCGGCGGCCTCGGCGGCGGCGGCCGAAAGCGATTCGGCGATGACGTGATTCTCGGCTCGCGCAGCCACCAGCGGTGCGGCAGCAATCAGCGATAGGGCAGGCTCGGCCGGCAGGTTCTCCGTCGCCTCCTGCAGGAGGCTCGCCGCGGCCTGGGCCTCATCGCTCCGCGCCTGGGCA
>JACCZE010000262.1 GCA_013696105.1 Planctomycetota bacterium
CTCGAGGACGCGGCGGCCATGCCGCGGGTGCTGGCGGTCGACGCGCGCTGGCTGGCGGCGGACGCGGACGAGGCGCGGGCGCTGGGGATCCCGGCGGGGCACCGGGTGCTGCGCGTCGATCGCGTGCGCGGCATCGACGATCTCGCGATCATGCACCTGCGGTCCTGGCTGCACCCCGACCTGGCGCTGACCGGCCAGGAGGACTTCACGGTGCCCATGCACCTGCTGATCGAGCATCGGCTGGGGATCGCCACCGAGCGCTCGCTCGAGCGGCTGAGCGCGGTCGCCGCGGACTCCGATACCTCCGCCGCCCTGGGCGTCAAACGTGGTTCGCCCGTGCTGCTGCGCGAGCGGACGCTGCGCGACTCCAGCGGACGGGCCCTGGAATGCGCGCGCTGCCACGTGCGCGGCGATCGCAGCGCGTTCGCGTGCGAATTGCGGCGGCCCTCCGCCTGACAGCGGCCGCCCTGGGCGCCCGCGCACGGGCATCGTTGGGCGCCACGGGTGTTGCTGAGAGCCACGGGCGTCGTCAGGAGCCACGGGCGTTGCCCGGCCGGGCGTGACGTCACCATCCGCTGATGCCCATCCTGGATCGTCTGGTCTCGCTGCTCGGCGGTCGTCGCCTGGTGCAGGCCCGCCCCGGAGTCGGCTGGCTGGTCGCCGAAGTCGTTCCAGCCGCAGTGTGGAGCAACATCACCGGCGCGATGTCGATGGAGTTCTACTACTTCGTCGCCTACCTCACACTGCTCGGCGCCGACAACGCCACCCTCGCCTGGCTGCCGCTGATGGTGTTCGCCGGCGGCGTGTTCCAGGCCGTGCTCGTGTTGAAGAATCCGCCCAGCGACCCGCGCCGCCACTCCATCCGCCACACCATCGTCGCACGCTGCTGCTGGCTGACCACCGTGCTCTGGCCATTGGTGGGTCTCGCGCTCGGCGCGCCCACCTCCTGGATCCTGTTCGGAGTGTTCGTCGCGGTGTTCGCCACCCATGCGATCAACATGGCGGCGGTGTCGACCTTCATCACCTGGACCCAGGCGGTCGTGCCCAGCGAGGACCGCGGCGTCTTCTTCGCGATCCGCAACCTCATCAGCTTCCTCGTGGTCGCGACGCTGCTGTACACCGTGTCGTGGATCCTGCCCGCAGGCGGCTCGGCCAGCGATGGCGACCAGCTGCCGGCGCTGATGTGGCTGCTGGGCGGAGCGACCGTGATCGGCATCCTGGGGATCATCCCCCTGATGCGCACGCCGGTGTTCCCGGTCGAGCACCGCATCGCATCGTATCCGCCGATCCTGCCGCAGCTGCGCGGCAACCGCGCGGTGATCCGCCTCACCGCGTGGATGATGCTGGTGATGGTCGCGATGGCGGCATCGGCCGCCTACCAACCGAAGCTGTTCATCGAGGCCGGGGTCCAGCCGGCGATGATGGCGGCGTGGCAAGGCAAGGGCATGTACCCCGGCATGGTCGCGGGGATCCTGGCCGCGGGCTGGTTGATTCCGCGGCTGGGCGGCGCGCGAGCGCTGGTCGCGTCGCACGTGCTGATCCTGACGAGCGAGGCGGCGATGCTGCTGCTCTCGCCCGAGCGCATCGCCTGGATGTTGCCGGTGGTGCTCGGCGTGTCCGGGCTCGCCAAGGGCGTGTGGAGCGTGTCCTACATCAGCCGCCTGCACGAGGTCATGCCGCGTCGCGATCCGCGCTTCCTGGCGATCCTGCAGGCGTCGGCGAGCCTGGCCGGCGTGGCGATGGCGCTCTCGCTGTATGGATTGGTGCCGCTGGTCGAGTCGTGGATCGCCGCGCATCCCGGCGTACCGAGCTTGGCGTGGTTCATGGTCGCTCTGGGCGTAGTGGTGCGCGTCGCGTCGACGCCGCTGCTGTCGCTACGCGATGCGCCTCAGCGCGACTTGACCGCGGTCCAGACCTCGTCGTAGAGCTTGGTCGCGGGACCGAGGTCTTCCAGGTACTGCAGCACGCGCATCACCCGCTCGGGCGGGTAGATCGCGTAGTTGGCGAGTTCGGGCTTGGGCAGCAGCTCGCGCGATACGCGGTTCGGGGTCGCGTAGTGGTTGAACAGAGAGAGCTGCGCGCCGACCTTGGCGTCGAGGATGTAGTCGATGAAAGCGTGCGCGCCGTCGGGATTGGGAGCGCCCGAAGAGATCAGCAGGTTGTCGACCGCGATCACGCCCCCTTCCGACGGCACGATGAAATCGAGCTGCGGATCCTCGGCCATGGCGCGCACCGCATCGCCGTTGTAGACCACCGCGATCGTCGCCTCACCAGCCATGACCTTGTTCTTCGCGCCCACGCCGCCGTCGAATCCCAGGCATTTCCGGCTGTGCTTGGCCGTGATCAGCAGATCGCCCGCGGCCTTGAGATCCGCCGGAGACCGGGAATTCATCGGTTTGCCCAGGTGGTGCAGCGCCAGCGCCAGCTGCGTGCGCATCTCGTCCATCAGCACGAACGGACCCGGCTGCTGGACGGGATCGAACACCGCGCCCCACGACACCATCTTGGGATCGACGGCGCCCTTCTTGTAGAGCAGGCCCACCGTGCCCCATTGGTACGGCCACGAGTAGACGTTGCCGATGTCGAATTCGGGGTCCACGAACTGCGCGTCGACGTTCGCGCGGTTGGGGATCTTCGCCTGGTCGAGCCTACGCACGAGGCCGAGGGTGATCATCGCCGGCACGATGACGTCGCTGGCGACGACCACGTCGTACTGCGCCGCGCCGCCGGCGCGCAGCTTGGCCAGCATCTCCTCCTGCGCTTCGTAGACGTCGATGCGCACCGCGATGCCGGTCGCCTGTTCGAACTGCTTGGGGATCGCGGGGTCGATGTACTCGGAGTACATGTAGACGGTGATCTGCTTCCCATCGGCCGCGTGTACCGCGGTCATTACGAACATCAGCAGGATCAGGGACAGCAAGCGCATCATGCCGCACTCCTCGGGCGGCTGAGCATGGCCAGGGCCAGGGTCAGGACAACCGACGCGGCGAACACCACCGTCGACAGCGCGTGCATCTCGGGCGACAGGCCGCGCCGCAGCGAGGCGTAGATCACCAAGGGCAGCGTGGTCGAGGTCGGGCTGGAGGCGAAGAAGGTGACCACGAAGTCGTCGAGCGAGAGCGTGAACGCCAGGATCGCGCCGGCGACGATGCCGGGGGCGAGCAGCGGCAGCAGCACGCGCCGATGGAAGTACCAGGACGTGGCGTAGAGGTCGTGCGCGGCCTCTTCGAGGTGCGCGCCGATCACCGCGATCCGCGCGCGCACCACCAGCGCCACGAACGAGACCTGGAAGGCGACGTGGCCGACGATCATCATCATGAACCCACGCTGGAAGGGCGCAGATTCCCAGCCGATGCGCCCTGCCAGCCACTGGAAGCCGGCGAAGGCGACCACCAGGCACGCCGCGAGGATGATGTCCGGCGCGACCACCGGCAGGATGGTCACCGCTTCGAGCGCCGAGCGGCCGCGGCGCGACCACGGCGTACGCTCGAGGCCCAGGGCGAGCAGGGAGCCGAGCACGGGCGCGATCGCGGTCGAGACCGTGGCGGTGATCGCGGTGTTGATCGCGGCCTCGCGCACGCGCTCGTCGACGGCGAGGCGCACGTACCAGTCGGTGGTGAAGCCCTTCCAGCCCAGCCCGTGGCGCGCCGCGTTGAACGAGAACGCCGTCACCGCCAGCAGCGGCAGGTACATCAGCGCGAAGGCGATGCCGGCGCCGATGCCGCCGAGTCCGAAGCTGCCGGCGCCGGGCGCGCGCGTCATCGGGCGCTCGACCGACGCGCGGC
>JACCZE010000068.1 GCA_013696105.1 Planctomycetota bacterium
GCCGATGCCGCCACGATGTCGGAGGCTTCCGACGACATCGTGCCGCGACAAAGCCCGGGGGTAGGCCCGATAGGGCCGTAGGGGCGTCAGCCCCTGAGCAAACGGGCGCCGAGCGGCGCTGGCGGCATACAATCGGCGCAGCCGATGCCGCCACGATGTCGGAGGCTTCCGACGACATCGTGCCGCGACAAAGCCCGGGGGTAGGCCCGATAGGGCCGTAGGGGCGTCAGCCCCTGAGCAAACGGGCCCCGATCTCGTGCCCGCGCTCGCGGATCTGGTCGCGCACGCGGCACAGAAGTCGCAGGTGCTGGTCACGACGCACGCGGTCGCGCTCGCCGACGCCATCGCCGCGCGCCTGGGCGCTCAGCCCATCCGCCTCGAACTCACGCGGGATGGGGATACGGTGATCAGTGGCGGCGTCGGATCGAGTGGCCTGCGACGTATCGCCTCGCCCCTGCGACGTATCGCCTCGCCAAAGGGGCGATGAGTCCGCGGGGGCGATAAGCACCGCGGGGGAAGCTCCGCCGGTCGAAGCCGATTCAGGTGCCAGGCTTCTTCGCGTCCATTCCGCCCCAGCAATTGGCTGTGCCGATCTCGGCCCCGCACGCCTTCGCGTACAGGAACAGCTGCATGCGGTAGGCGACCATCAGCTTCAGGACCTGGTTCATCAGCACCTCGCCCAGCGTGCCCGGCGCCCCCCACGGCATCTTCGACGGTCGGGTCCCGAGTTCGGCATCGTCGATGCCCGCGAATTGGCGGTCGATCGCGGCCAGCTGATCGTCCATGGCCTTGGGAATGTCCTCGAGACGCAGGTGCGACGCGCGCTTGTCCGCAGCCGCGGCGTGTTCCCAGGTGCCGGTCAAGGCGAAGGTCGCCGACACGCTCGCGCAGGTCGTGAGGTAGCGCAGCAGCTCGATGGTCGAGCGTTGCGCCGGCGAAGGACGGTATTCCAGCTTGTCGGCGTGGATCTTCCCGACCAGGTGCTTGATGACATGCGTCTCGTGCCGCATCGAGTCGAGGAGCTGCGCTTTGGTGACCATCGATCCTCCGGATGGATGGCATTGGGGCGCCATCCGCCCGGGAATCAACGGCCAGTCGGCTTGGTGGAGCTCGGCGCCGAGGTGGCTCGGATACCGGCGTACGGACGCAAGGGCTGCGCAAGGATTCGCGAGATGACCACCCGCAGCAAGAGCTTAGCCTCTGGTTCCGGAGCTTGCCTATGGACGCACACAGGGACGCACACCCCAATCCGTTCACAGCGACGGACGCCAACCGCCGCGACATCTGGGACATCCTGATGCGTCGGGATTTCACCGCATTCATCGCCAACGATTGGGCCATCACCGCCCCCGATTTCGTGCCCGCGGGCGAATTCCTGGGGATCGATGCCGGAAAGGTCGCCGATGCATCGCGGTGGACCATCGCGTACCCGACCCTCACCGACTACCGCGACGAGTGGCTGCGCCAAGCCGCCGCATTCGTCCACGTCGCGCTGGTCGGCGAGGAGAAGCTCGCGTTCTTCTACCGCGCCGTGCGCATCGAGCGCATCGACCTGGTCGGCGAACGCGCGCTCGCCAACAAGGTCTTCGCCGGATCAGCCCGCTGCGCTGATGGCTCGACGATCGATCTGCGCTGGCGCACGCTGTACCACCTGCGCCGCCTCGGCGGGGCGTGGAAGATCGCCGGATTCGTCGGATATCTTCCGGAGCCGATGATTCCTGTGCGCGGGTAGCGTTGCCTCGAGCGGGTAGCGTTGCCAGATGCGCAGCGCTCATAGGCTGCCCGCCTGCAGGAGGTGGAAATGAGGATCGCTGTCGTCGGTATCCGCGGGCATGGGCGATCGCACCTGGCCGCCGTGAAGGACTGGCCGAAGGCGACGTCGGTCGTCGGCTGTGATCTCGATGCCGGGGTACGCGCCCAGGTTGGCGCCGAATTCGGGGTCGAGACCTGCGCGGATGTGGATGCGCTGATCCGTGACCGCCGGCCCGATGCCATCATCGTGGCCACGCCACCGAGCGTCCACGCGACGATCGTCCGCGTAGCGATCGCAGCCGGGATCCCCGTCCTGGTCGAGAAGCCGATCTGCACCGACCTTGCCGAGGCCGAAGAACTGGTCGAGCTGGCGCGTGCGCGCCCGGTCGGGTTCCAATGCGCCTTCCAGCTGCGTTACAGCGGCTATGTCGCCGTGATCGACGACCTGATCGCTCGCGGGGAACTCGGGACCGTCACCCATGCTGGACTCGTCCAACTCTCTGGCCCAGCGACCGAGCCGGGATACATGGCGCGCTCACGCGTCGGCGGGATCTTCTACGAGAAGCTGTGCCACCAGGTCGACCTGTTCCGGCATTTCCTCGGCGAACCGCAGCGGATCATGGCGGTCGCTGCGCCGAACTCTCTGACCCAATACGAGATCGCGGACAACGTCCACGCCGTGCTCGCCTTCCCGGGCGGCCGGCTCGGCACCATCCGCTTCGAGACCCGCCGCTCATTCCAAGTCGACGGCACCGTCAGTCCCGAGCGGATCATCGAAGGACCCGAAGCCGGGCACTTCTACGAGCTGGTGGTGACCGGCGATCGCGGGACGGCGGTCTACGACCCCTGGCAGAAGCGCATCGACATCGTGCGCTTCAATCATCGTCGCGACCATCGCAGCGAACTGGTCCGGCGCATCGATCTCAACCACGTCGCGGGTGCCGACCCCTACGACCTGCGCGCGCAGGACCACGATTTCCTCGATCGGGTGACCTCGGGGCGGTCGCCGAGATTCCCCGCGGCGGACGCGCTCGCCTCGATGCAGTGGGTCGACCGCGCCGAGCGCTCCCTGCGCGAGCACGGCGCCTGGATCTCGTGAGCGTGAACGTGAAGAAGCGTCCATGACCGACGTATCGTTCCGCATCATGAGCTACAACATCCATCAGGGCTTGGGCTCGGAGCTGATGCCCGCGTACGGTCTCGAGAAGGTCGCGCAGGCGATCCACCAGCACCGTCCCGACATCGTCGGCCTGCAGGAAGTCTACCGCCACGGCCGCAAGCCGGTCATCGAGGACATGGGCGCCCGTCTCGCCGAGCGCATGAGCATCCTGCGCGGCGAGACCTGGTACCTGGTGTGGGTTCCCAGCGAGGACATGTGCTACCAGACCGGATTGCCGAAGAACGCGCGCGGATACGGCGATGCGATCATCTCGCGCTTTCCCGTGCTCTCGACCACGCACCTGAGCTACAACTGGGGCGGCAAGGACCGCTGGCGCGAACGGCGCGTGTGCATCCAGGCGACGCTCGACGTGGATGGCCATCACATCAACGTCTTCAACACCCATCCGGCGCGCACCGATGTCGCGGTGCAGGCTCCGCAGATCGTCGACTTCATGCGCATGTTCCCCGAACCGCGCATCATCACCGGCGACTTCAACCTCTACGAGGACAACCCCTGGTTCCCTGAAACCCATGCGGTCTTCACCACGCAGGGTTACCGGGATGCCTGGCAGCAACGCGGCATCGGCGACGGCAGCACCTTCCCCGCGGGGGTGGCGGATGCCGCCAAGCGCAAGCATCGCATCGACTACATCTTCCATGTCGATTTCCCCGGGCTCGTGCTCACGCGGGTGCAGGTCGACCAGGGCGAGGCGTCATCGGACCACTGTCCGCTCATCGCCGATTACACCTGGTCGGGTGATCCGCCCGCGGGTGCCGCTCAGACCCCCGGGGCCGGCACCATCGCGCGCGAGACCTGGACCGGGCTCGGACGCGAGGCGACCATCGCGGCGCTGCTGGCCGAGACCGCGGATCTGAGCGCGCCGCCGACGAGCATCGAACGCCTGCTGCTGTTCCAGGCTCCGTGGCGCGTGGGCGAGCGCTACGGCAGCCGCATCCGCGGAATGGTGATCCCCCCGATCGATGGCGATTACGTGTTCTGGATCGCCGGCCACGGAAACTGCGAGTTGCGCCTGGGCGAGGACGAACGCTCCGCGCGCGGGGCGCCGCCCATCGCCCGCGTCTGCGCCGGCACCGCGAGCTACGTCGGACGCGACGATCTGCCGATCACCGACTCGGGCCACACCGGATCCGCACAGTGGGCGAAGTATCCCTCCCAGCGATCGCCACCGATCCAGCTGCGCGCGGGACGGCGCTACCACATCGAAGCGTGGCACAAGGACGGCATCGACGACGAGTCCGATACGCTCGGCGATAGCCTCGCGGTCGGATGGCAGCTGCCCGACGGCACCTGCGAACGTCCGATCCCCGGCTGCCGCCTCGCGCCTCCGGCCGATGCGGCTGATGCGCCGATCATCGATCCGGCGCTGGTGGTCGATGCCGGACCAGACGTCACCGTCGCGGGTGCGGTGGTATTGGCCGGCTCGGCGCGCACTCCGTCCGGCGCCGCTGCGCGCGGCCGTATCTCATGGATCATGGCGAGCGGTCCAGGAACGGTGCGCTTCTGGGAACCGACCTCGCCCACCACGCTCGCGACCTTCTCGGCCCCGGGCACCTACGTCCTGGTCCTCAGCGTCGAGAACCACGCGGTGTGCGCCTACGACCACGTGCGCATCGAGGTGCAGGCGCCGTGCTAGCCGATGCTAGGCCACAGCTAGCCTGAATCTGTGGGCTCGACGCGAGCGTGCCGACCGGCCGGCATCTGCACCAACCCGACCATGACGATGATCCCCGCCAGCGCCGCCAGTTGCCAGACGGTGACGCGCTCGTGGTCGAGCCATCCCAGGACCACGGCTCCGACCGGGATCACATAGGCGACCATCCCCGCGAAGAGCGGGCCGCGCTGCTGGATCAGCACGTAGAACGCATATCCGCACAAGCCGGTCCCCAGGCCCCCCAGGATCGCGACCGCGGTCGACGCGGCGGCGATGCCGTTGTCCAAGTCGACGTGCTCCTGCGATGCGGCGATGGGCATCAGGACCAGCGCGCTGAGCCCCAGGCACCAGGTGGTCAGCGCCAGCGATGGCGTCTGCGGGAAGCAGCGTTTGATCAGGGTGTTGGCGATGGCGTACCCCATCGGCACGGTCACCGCCAACGCCAGGTGCGCGAGCGGAACCGAGCGGTTGAACCCGTCTCCGAGGATCACCGCCAGGCACGCCAATCCACCGAGGACGCCGACCATCTGCCACCGGCTCGGCCACACGTGCAGGAGTGGCACCGACACCACCACCGTCAGGAGCGGTACCAGTCCGACCATCATGCCGATGAAGCCGCTGCCATGGCGGGCGATCAGGTACGGCTGCACGCAGTACGGCCAGGCGTACCCGATCACCACGATGATGACGACCGGTCCCCACGTCCGCGCATCGGGCCGCCAGCGTTGGCGCACCGCCAGACCGAGCACGAGCAGCACGAGCGCTCCGCCGATCACCCGCAGCGCGCCGACCGAGATCGGACCGAAGCACGGCGACGCCTTCTTCATCAGAATGAAGCTCGAACTCCACAGCGCCG
>JACCZE010000082.1 GCA_013696105.1 Planctomycetota bacterium
CCGCTGATCATCTCGAACCAGGCGTCGAGGAACGACAGGCCATCCACATCGAGCCATAGGCCGATGGCGGTCAGCGCGCTGCCGGCGGTCCAGGTCAGCGTGGTGATGGCCAGGCCCTCGCGCAGGCCGAGGTTCTCCGCCCGCGCGCCGCGCGTCGCCAGCATCAGCGCGATCCCGGTGCCGAGCCCGGCCAGGATCGTCCACAGCCATGCCGCGGGCGGCTCGCCATAGAGCAGCGCCACCAGCAGCGGCAGCGCGGCGCCGCAGCCGAGCACCGCCAGCAGGCCGCCGACGGCGCGCAGAACGATCAGGTGGTGCACGGACTCAGCCCAACCAGCGCCGCACGTCGCGGCCGACGGCGCTGTCGACGACGATCACCACGCGCTGGCCCGCGGTCAGGACCGTGCGGCCAGTGGCGACCGCCGCTGAGCGCTGGTCGACGACCGCGGCGACGCGCATGCCGACGGGCGGGCGGATCTGGCCGAGCGGTCGGCCGACCAGCGGACTGTCGGCGCCCAGGCTCAGCTCGATCACCTCGATGTCGTCGTGGTGCAGTCGCGCCAGCGCCAGGATCGGGCCGCCGCGCAGGAAGCGCAGGATGGCGCTGGTGGCCAGCGCACGCGGCTCGATCACCAGCGGGAAGCCGAGCAGCTCGAAGATCTCGACATACTGGTTCTTCTGGGTCATCAGGATCGGCGTCGCGCGCGTGCGCTGGCGGCACAGCAGCGCGGCCATGAGGTTGTTCTCGTCGTCGTCGCTGAGCGTCACCAGGTAGTCGGCGTCCTCGACCCCGGCGCCGCGCAGCAGGTCGAGGTCGAGCACGCTGCCCTCGATCACCTCGATGCCGAGCGGATCGAGGATGATCGCCGCCGCTTGCGCCCGCGTGGGGTCCGGGCTGAACATCACCACACGCCGCACCGTGCGCCGCAGCCGCTGGGCCAGCTCGATGCCCATCATCCGCGCGCCGAAGATCACCACCGTCCGCGCGGCGGTGCGTCCGGGGGCGAGGGCCCGCGTCAGCTCGCCGGCCTGCGCGCTCGGGCCAAGGACGTAGGCCACGTCGCCGACGGCCAGATGATCGGCGCCGCTCGGGATGAGCGCCTGGGCTCCGCGCTTGAGCGCCACCACCTGGCAGCCCTCCGGCAGGCGCGCTCCGACCTCGCTGAGCGGTCCTACGAACGCGCCGGAGAGCACCGGGAAGCCGAGCAGCGACAGCCGGCCGTCGGCAAACGACGCGGCCTCGACCGCGCCCGGAGCTGCGATCACCCGCTCGACCAGGTCGACGGCCATGCCCTCGGGCGAGAACACCGCGTCGACGCCCAGATCCTTGGGATCCACCGCTGGCCGCGGCCCGGTGAACTCCGGATTGCGCAGCCGGGCCAGCCGCGTCGGCACGCCCTGCAGCTGGGCCAGGCGGCAGACCACCAGGTTGACCTCGTCGGAGCCGGTCACGGCGACCACCAGGCCGCAGCCGCGGAGGATGTCCGTCAGCACGCTCGGGCTGGTAGCGTTGCCAGTGACGAGCTGGCAGTCGATGCTGCCGTCGAGCTGGGCCTGGCGCAGCGAGCTGTGGTCGAGCAGCACCACATCGTGGCCCTCCTCGACGAGGGATCCGGCCACCTTCACCCCAATGCTGCCCGAACCGACCACCAGGATGCGCATGCAGCAGCACCATAGGTCCGGCGATCCGCGCGTCATAGCCGAAACCGCTCGCTCGCCGCGAGCCGTGATTGCGATTGCAGGACTGCAGCACTGCGATTGGCCTGCGACAATAGACCCTATCCGTTACTGGCATTATCACGGCTCGATCCACCTGATCGACCAGTCCCGGACTGGCTGCTACCACGTCATCACCAGCTGTGTGCGCCGCGGTTTCCTATGCGGCGAGCAGTGGGACCACCGGCGGGAATGGATCGAAACCTCGGTGGGGAAATAGGGGGTGTCCTTTTTGGTTTGTGAGAATCAGGCGGTTGAGGACGCCAAGAAAAAGATGGATGCGTATTGCGCGATGCTGGTGGTCCTGTTCAACGCGAAGAAATGTACGATCAATCGTATCCGGATCGACTCGGAAAACAAATGGGGTGGAGCTGCCCTGATGGCCCGCCGACGTCCCAGAATGAAACGCTGCAGAACGCCCAGATGATGAAGAACGTCAAGGAAAAAGGTCCAATACGATGTCGATGTCGAACTGCTTCCGAAGTGACCGCGCAACGTCCTTTATCTGTTTCCCCGTTACGCTCCTTTGGTGCTGGAGGCGTGGAAACGCTCCGGCCTTCCCGGCGGAGGATTCCGACCCGCTGGTGGGCCTGTCACGGAACATGCTGTACGCATGAGCGATCGGCGAAGCCTGCCGCCCGAGTGGGGGTCCGGATCAGCTGCGCCTGAGCACCATGTAATCCCGTGGGCTCAACCCCACCTCCTGCTTGAATTGCCGGCTGAAGTACAGCGGGTCGCGGAATCCGAGCGAATGGGCGACTCCCGCAACCGTTCCTCCGTTGGCAAGCAGCCTCTCTTTCGCCAGGTTCATGCGCTTCCTCCGTATGTACCCTCCGACGCTGACTCCGGTCGCGGTCTTGAAGATCCGGGCGAAGTATTGCGGATTCGCACGAACCTGTCCTGCGACTTCCCGCAATGACAGGGGACGATCGATGCTGCGGTCGATGTGCTGCAGGCCGCGCTGAACCTTCACCCCTGCCAGTCCCTGCATGCTGCGCGCGACCTGTTGCCTCACGCGCGAGATGGCCTCCCCGCTCACGGCGTGCAGGAGCAGGTAGAGATTCGCCTCGGCGGCGATGTCGTCTCCGGGTGCGACGTTGCGCTGCAGGGCGATGATCCGGGCGAACTGCTCGGTCAGGAGATCGCGGCGCTCGATTTCCAGCACGTGCGGAAGGTAGAAGCTCCGTGTACCCGAGGTCTTGATCACGTCCGTCGACAGCGCCGCCTTGAGCTCGTCCGCATCCTCCGGCAATATCTGCATGGTGATCTTTTCGATCATGAAGTGGCAATGGAGGTACGTCGCCGGGCGCCGGTCGTCGGTCCGGCCCATCTGGAACCGCTGCCGAGGCCAGCAAATCAACAGCATCCCTGGTTTCAGAACGCCTCGCCGCCCTTCGCTCTCGTAACCGACCTCGCCTTTCGCCAGGTAATGGAGCTCGAAGTGGTTGCATACCCGTGGCCCGAGGAACCCGATGGGCTCGTCCTCGATCCAGACGACAGGCGACATCGTCAAGGTGGGATGACGAGGAATACGCAGGCGGATGAGCGGCATATCGGGTGGTCCTGAGATTGGCTTCGAAACGATGATCTGCGTCCACGCCACATCCGTCGATTCAGCGACGGAGGCCATCATCTCTTCCAGCGGGCGGCGGAAATGGATATCGAGGTCATGGGATACGTCCGGTCATGATGCGAGGCGCTCAGCGAAGGGCTCGGATGACCCAGATGGAATCGGCGGCTGCCCCGCTCCGGTCGTGCATCCCGTGACCACCTCCGCGCGAAAAACCCGATGAGAGAGCGAGCCATTCCGCTGGTGGGCGCGGAGCCTGGAGGCGAAAAGTCACGATCGTCCATCGATCATCATGTTCATGAGATTGCCGCGCAGGACGGGCATCCCTAGGATCGGGCGAATGATCAAGTTCTTGACGCACGGGGCTGATCGAAAGGTCACGAGATGACGGTTTGGACACATTTCGCCATCGCCATCGCCATCGCCATCGCCGCAGAACGCAGCGTCACGACGTTCGTCTGCTCGCCGCTCGGCGGAGTTCCGGCAGATGCCACCGATGGCACCAGCACCGCCGCGCCGCCAGACGAGCATGGTCCGAACGGCGGGTCGCCTCGGTGCGGCATCGGCGCAGGTTACGGTGCATTGGTCGTCATCATGACCGGACTGATCATGACTGGGCTCCGGCGTCTGCGCATGATTCGCACAGAAGGGATCCGCGCGTCATCTGATACGATTTTGTCGCCATCTCGTCCGTCTCTGCGCACAGGCCCGACCGTTGCCTCAACACCCGTCATCCGTCCGGTGTACCATAATCCAGGAGTGGAACCCGAATGAAGCGTCGATCCCTGGTCATCTTGTGCCGTTTGGCCTGCCTCACCCTCGCCCATACGGTGGTGGTCCTCGCTGCTGCCGCAGAGGTTCCGCCGGTGCAGCCAGCCGGTCCGGGAGACGCACGCGCGGTGTTCGAGCGGCGCATCAAGCCGATCTTCTCGTCGCCCAAGCCGACGAGTTGCCTGGAATGCCATCTCGCCGGAGTCGATCTCAAGAACTATATCAGGCCGTCCTCGGAGCTGACGTTCCGCTCGCTGCGGGATCAGGGCCTGGTCGACCTCGATCAACCCGATCGTTCGCGCATCCTCGCGCTCATCTCGATGGGCGATGAGGCGAAGAGCCCATCGCTGATCCGCAGCGACGTGCGCAAGGCTGAATACGAGGCATTCGCGGAATGGCTGCGAGCCTGCTGCTCCGACCAGGCCTTGCGCGCGACGCCCAAGCTTCCCGAAAAGGACTTGGCCAGACCCGTGCGGCCCGATGGGGTCATCCTGCACGCGCGAAAAGACCAGGTCCTCGCCTCGTTCGAGGACCATGTCTGGTCACAGCGTTTTCGCTGCATGTCCTGCCACTCGCCAGCGGGCGATCAGGCTACCAAGCTGACGGCGGAGCAGGGCGACCAGGATTTCCTGTGGATCCGTCCCGAAGGGCCCGAAGCGACCATGGCCTACCTTATAGCGCAGGGAATGATCGACATCAAACAGCCGGAACGCAGCCTCCTGCTCACCAAGCCAGCGAACCAGGTCAAGCATGCTGGTGGCAAGAAGCTCGAGGTCGGCGATCAGGGCTACAAGGAACTCCGCACTTGGATCGAGGATTACGCGCGAACGGTCAGCGACGGGTACAAGAAGGACAAGGATCTCCCACCGACGGCGACGGTCGCGCTGGGAATGACGGACAGCTGGCTGAAGATCACGAATTCGCCTGGTGGCTGGGGTGAGAAGCTGCTCCAGGTCGATCTCCATGCTGCCGATGGCAAAGGGGGATGGTCTCGTGACCCGGTCGCCACCAGCGACCGCGTCGTGTTCGCGAACGGCGATTGGCAGCATGTGCTGACACGCATCGCGCCAGCGGGATCGGATCTGGCCAAGGCGTGGGCGAAGGGTGAGAAGCCGACGCTCGAACCAGGGAAGTACCTGGCGCGGGTGCATATCGATGCGAACAAGAAGCTGCAGAAGGATTGGCGCGCGCGCCTCGGGCCTGATGACCTGGTGGGGGAGACGGTGATCGAGAGTTCATGGCCAGCTGGCTATGGATCGATGACCGTGATCCAGGCGAGCCTCTTGAAGAAGTCCCGCTGATGACCGTGCGGGCGGTACCGGTCGGAGGGCCACGTGTAGCGAGCTGTGCCCAAAAATGTTACCGTTGTCCAGCGATCCGGATGTTCGCATGCATCTTGGGTGGACATCGGGATAGGTCATCTCCAGCGGTCATCTCGACCGAGGACGAGCCATGAGCCATGCGATGGATAAGCCGGCCCCGGCCGCCCTCGCGTCGGTCTCTGCTGCAGGCGAGCAGACCGGCACCGAGCCGATCCGCCTGACCATCGGCACCAAGCGCGAGAATCCGGTCGACGCCCGGCTGTTCGGCCAGTTCCTCGAACGAGCCAGCTTCGGCGAGCCGGGCCCAGAGGGGGCGCTCGATCCGGCCACCGGGGCGCTGCGCGAGGATGTGATCACCCTGGCGCAGGGCATGCGCATCCCCCTGGTGCGTTTTCCCGGTGGCACGGACGTCGACTACACGGACTGGCGGGACCTCGTGGATGGCGCGGCCGTGCCAGGCAAGCGGGCGCGCGAGCTGATCGGTCACACCGGCAAGGCCATCGGCACCCGCTTCGGTCTGGACGAATATTTCGCCTTCCGCGATCGCATCGGCAACCAGACCATCCTGGTGGTCAACCTGCTCGACGCGCTCGCGAAGCGGCTTCCCCTCGAGGTCGCCGCGCGACGCGCGGCGGGACTGGTGGCCTATGCCAACGCACGCCCCGACCCGAGACTCGACGAGGACATGCGCCGGTGGCCCGAGCTGCGCGCCGCGAATGGCCATCCACAACCGCTGCGCTGCGAGTTCATCCAACTCGGAAACGAGTGGTGGCTGCGGCCATTTACCGAGGCGGCCCAGCAAGCGCTCGGGAAACCCTCACGGGCGGAGCTGACCGAGTGGTATCGGCAGTGCCTGCACGCCTACATCGCGGCGATCCGCGCCGTCGATCGCGACATCGGCATCATCATCGATGGCGATCCCGGTCCGCTGGTCGCGAAGGAGCTGTACGAGGACCCCATCCTGCGGCAGGAAGTCGCGTTCCTCGCCCTGCACCGCTATGGTCCCGGTCCCGTGGATCGGATCGCGCGGCACGGTGTCGACGGTGACCCCGGCCCGGTGAAACCCGACGAGTGGTGGTGGGCCTGGGTCGGATCGGTCGGCAGCCGCGACGCCTCAGGACACAACCTCGCCCTGGGCATGGCCGTGGACCAGGCTCGCTCGCTCGGCTACCGCGTCGCCTGCACCGAATGGAACTGGAACGGCTATGGCTTCCATCGCTTGCGCGTGCCCGCCGGCGATCACCGGGTCGCAGCGGGCCTCGGCGCGGGCGGCTTCCTCAATGGTCTGATGCGGCAGGGCGATGTCGTGGGCATGGCGACGCAGTCGCTGCTCATCGGGACCTCCTGGGACATCGCGGCGATCCTGGTCGATCAGGCCGGCGCCATCTCGCAACGTCTGCCAAGCGGCCTGGTGACCGGCCTCTACGCGCGCTTCCATGGCGATGACCGGCTCGAGGCGCGCATCGATGGAGCGCGCCTGGTCGATCAACCGTTGACCCTGGGTTTCGGCGACCGCGGCCCTCAGCGCATCACCGCCCTCGACGCCGTGGTCACCGCCGACCAGCGCCGACTCTACCTGCACCTGATCAACAATGAGCGCGACCGTGCCCCGTTGGTGGAGGTCGATGCCTCACGAGTGACGACCGCCAGCGGAGACGTGTCGCTGCATCGCCTGGTCCCCGCGACGACGGGGCGGGATGCGATGGTCGAGGAGCAGGCACGCACCAGCATGATGCGTGGTCGACTCACCCTGCACCTGCCGCCGGCATCGGTGACGGTCGCCGAGATCACTCGATAGCCCGGGGATCCACGCTGGGTGCCGCCATTGGCGGGCATCGAATGTCCTTTATTGGATTTTTAGGTGGCGAGATGGACGTTGAAAAATGGACGCACTCTTTGTTGTGCCCACGGGAACCGTCGAAAGGAGCAGACGCTTTCGCGCACAACAAAGTGCCTGTCGTGCGCCGGGATAAACCGGCTTGAAGGAGCAGATGAAAGAGCTGCACGCTGAAGGAATAGCAAACCGCAGCGACCCCGAGTCATGCGGACGGCATCGCAAGGTGCCGACCGAAGCATTGACA
>JACCZE010000086.1 GCA_013696105.1 Planctomycetota bacterium
GTCCGGTGCACTGGAGCGCGAACTTCGACGAGATCCAGGATTTCGAGAACGACATCGTCAACTCCTTCGGTGGCAGCGGGCTGGCCCAGGACGGCTCCCTGCCCAACGCGCCGCTGGGAGCCACGAACGCGGGTCGCAGCCGCGAGCTGGATGCGCTCGCCGCCTACGTGACATCGTTGTCGGAGGCTCCGCTGTCGCCAGCACGCGCAGCGGACGGGTCCTTGAGCGTCGCGGCGGTACGCGGGAAGGCGCTGTTCGCGCGCGCGGATGTCGGCTGCACGTCGTGCCACGCGCCGCCCCGCTTCACCGACAGCCGGCTTTCAAAGCCTTTCGTGCTACACGATGTCGGCACTCTGACGACCGCGAGCGGATCCCGGCTCGGCTCGGCCCTGGTCGGTCTCGACACGCCATCGCTGATCGGCGTCTGGGACAGCGCGCCCTACCTGCACGATGGCAGCGCGGCGACGCTGCGCGATGTCGTGACTACGAAGAACCTCGGCGACAACCATGGCCGCACCTCGATCCTGTCGGCGGCCGAGGTCGACGATCTGGTCGAGTACCTGCGTTCGATCGATGGTCGGCCGGATTCCCCGCAGGCAGAATCGACTGGATCGCCGTCTCGCGCCTGCGGCACGGGATCGATGGTCGGCGCCCTGCTCGCCGCTTGCCTCGGTTTCTTCACCCTTGTCGTCCGTTCCAAGCCCATCCAGGAGTGATCATGTCCTTGTCCCGCATCTGCGCGCTTCCCCTGATCATCGCCGCTGCCACCGCCGCATCTCCGGGGTCAGCCTCCGCAGCGACCGCCTGGCAGGGCTTCACCGACCAGAGCACTGCCCTGGGCACTCAGAACTATCCGTTCACCGGCTCCAACGCCGCGGCGGAGACCAGCAACGAGAATTATTACGACGGGGATTTCGGCGACGTCGATGGCGACGGTCGTCCCGATCGGGCGCTCAATTCGCGCTATGGCCTGCTCTTCAACACCGGCTTGGGCGTGATGACTCCGGCGCGGCCGCAGCTCGGATTCTTTGGCGTCGAATACGACGGCACGCAATGGGCGGACATCGACAACGACGGCGACCTCGACAATTTCATGGGCGACAACGGTTTGCCTCTGACCATCAACATCAATGCTGGCGGGCGCTTCTCGCAACGGCAGCTGGCCGGTCAGGCCCTCATCATGGTAAATACCGACGTGAATGGCGATGGCTTCGTCGACATCGTCGCGGCGCACGCGTTCTGCTCGGATGGACCGTGCGGAGGAGTTGTGGCGTTCCGTCTGTGGGTGAACGATGGCAGAGGGGGCTTCACCGAGCAGGCCGCCGCACGCGGTCTGAACATCCACAACAACGGCAACTTCATCGTCGGTGCGGTCTCCGGTGATGTGGATGGGGATGGTGACTTCGATCTGCTGATCGCCCGCGGCAATGCCGATCCGACGCTCACGGGCGTGAACGTATTCAAGAACAATGGTGCCGGAACCTTCACGCTCGCGTCGATCACCGACATGACCATTCCAGGTTCCGGCTTCAACCAGGCGATGAACCTCGGCGACGTCGATGGTGACGGAGACCTCGATCTGGTCATGGCCAGAGAAGGCGCCGGGACCAACCCCGATGTCTACCATGGCATCGCCATGAACGATGGCTCCGGGAACTTCACCGATGCGACCGCTTCCCGGTTCAACAAAGGAGCGGCGACCGCCGTGCTTCGGGGCGGCAACGGCAAGCTGGTGGACATCGATTACGACGGTGATCTGGATTTCATCGCGCATGGACGCGCGTCCGGGATCAATCACCTGCAAGTCTTCATCAACAACGCCAGCGGCGTGTTCACCTACGATGCGGCGCACTCGCTGACCATACCGGGTGCCACGTCTGGGCTTGGTGCGGACCTCGACATCACCGATCTCGATGGCGATGGCAGTTACGATGTCTGGATGGGGGTTGCCGGGGAGAGAGTCCACACCCTGATCAATGCCTGGAACGATCCCAGCGGCCTTCCCGCCGACCAGCCCCGCAATTTGCGCGTGCTGTCGACCACCGGCGGCGGAGTCACCATCGCTTGGAATGCTCCTCCCTTCGCGGCGAATGCCCGGTCGTACAAAGTGTACCGTTCCACCGCTCCCGGCCTCGCGTCGCGGGATCGCCGCGTGTTGACCTGGGTGACCAAGAGCCGCCATCAGGACGAGTGCTTCGCCGCTCCGATCACCCGTTTCACCACCACCGCATACCTCGGCGATCCGGACGTGCAGCTGGTCGGTGCGAGCAATGAGATCCGCTACACGGATCGCACCGCCGCGCCAGGAACCACCTATTTTTACACCGTCTCGCATGTCGGCACCGAGAACACCGAGAGCGTCCAGGCGCCCGAGGTCTCTGCAGCGGTGGCGGCCACCGGTGGCGGCGACGCGACGTCGCCGACCCTCGAGATCGTCGCCCCGAACGGTGACGCGTGGTCGGCCTATCCCAGGATCGTGCTGCTGTATGGAGACGGTGGCTCGGGCATCGACCTGCCGACCTTGCGCGTGTCGTTCAATCAACCGCTCGGCGCCCTCGCCTCGGGCGCGGACCTCTCGGGCCTGTTCCAGCGCAAGGACGCCGGCTGTTTCGTCTCGGCGCCGCTGTCGGCGCTGGTCGCCCCCGTGGGTAGCCTGGTGGTGATGAGCGCATCGATTGCCGACCTCGCGGGCAATGTGACCACCAGGCAGGTGACCTTCGCCCTGACCGGCAGCACCGCCCAGCCGCCGACCGCCAGCTTCACCATGTCCGCCACCACCGGAGCGGCGCCCCTGAGCATCGATGTCGATGCCTCGGCCAGCACCGACACCGCTCCTGGCAAGGTCATGCGCTGGGAATGGTCATTCGGCGACGGCCGGACGGAGACCGGACGGATCGCCCGCCACAGCTATACCGCTGCCGGTACCTACACCGTGCTGCTGGTGGTGCGCGACAACCTGGGGGCGATCGCCTCCACCACGCGAACGGTGACCGTCACCACAGGCTCCTCGACCGACACCACCCCGCCGATCATCAGCGGCGTCGGCGCCTCGGGGATCAGCGCCACCGCCGCCACCATCAGTTGGACGACCAACGAAGCGGCGGATACGCAGGTCGAATACGGTACGACCACCGGTTACGGCAGCACGACCACGCTCGCAACGTCCCTGGTGACGAGCCACGCGCAATCGCTCAGCGGCCTGAGCGCGAACACCCTCTACCATTTCCGGGTGAAGAGCCGGGACGCCGCCGGAAATCTCGCCACCAGCGGTGACGTCACCTTCACCACCTCAGCCACTCCTGACACCACCCCGCCGACCATCAGCGGCGTCGGCGCCTCGGGGATCACCGCCACCGCCGCCACCATCAGTTGGACGACCAACGAAGCGACGGATACGCAGGTCGAATACGGTACGACCACTGGTTACGGCAGCACGACCACGCTCGCAACGTCCCTGGTGACGAGCCACGCGCAATCGCTCAGCGGCCTGAGCGCGAACACCCTCTACCATTTCCGGGTGAAGAGCCGCGATGCCTCGGGCAACCTGGCCACAGGCGCCGACCGTACGTTCACCACCCTGGTGCCGACGAGCCCCGTGACCCCGGTCGCCGTGCAGGGGGATGGTGGAAAGCCTCGCTGCGGCCTGGGCACGGGACTCTCCCTGGTGCTCACGGCGCTGGTGATGGTGCGCCTGCGTTCCCGACGGTGATTGCCTGAGCAGGGTGCTGGATCAGACGGAGAACGGAGAACCTCCCTGCTCCGTTCTCCGTTCTCCGTTCTCCGTTCTCCGTTCTCCGTCGGACAGCCGCACCCGATCCAACGAGTCCCGTTCCAGCACTGATGGACTGAGAACGGAGAACCGAGAACGGAGAACCCTTTTTCTCTCACCCGGCTTGAAGGCGATCGGTGATCAGTGGGAGCCGACGCCGGCCGCCACTCCGACCAGAGGATTCTGCGCCTCGTCGACCAGCACGTCGCCGATCGTCAGACGCGCGATCTGCTCGGCGGTGAGGATGTTGCCCTTGCCATTGAAGGTCGATCCGTCGGGCATGTAGGCGCAGGTCATCGCGCGGCGCCAGCGTGGGGTCATGTTCGGTCCGGCGGCGTGCGCGGTGAGACCGTTGTGGAATGCGCAGCTGCCAGCGCGCATCGGGATCGCGATCGGTTCGATGTCCTTCAGCTGCGGATAGAGGCGGAACAGGTCGCCCATGTTGGGCCCGATGTCGACATTGTCGAAACCGACCAGCCGGTGGCTGCCCGGCAGGTAGTACATGCAGCCGTTCTGCAGCGTCACGTCGTCGAGCGCGATCCAGATCGAGATCGCGTCGCGTGAGTCGAACGACCAGTACGGCGTGTCGAGGTGCCAGGCGGTGGGGTTGGCCCACGGCTTCTTCTGCAGGGTCTGATCGTGCCAGACGCGCAGATCGACGCCGGCGAGCGACGAGGCGATGCCGCCGATCTCCGCGCCGAGCATGTAGCGCTTCACCACCGCATCGTTCTTCCACAGGTTGATGCGCTGGACGAACACATTGTCGTAGAAGGAGTCGCCCTCCTTCCAATCGTGCCCACCGACGATCTTGCGGTTCCCCATGGCTTCGACGCCGCTCGCCACCGCCGCCGACAGCTCGGCGATCTCGCCGGCATCGAGCAGGTTCTCGACCAGCACGAAGCCGTTCTGGCGGTAATCGTCGATATGGGTGGAGGTTACGGTGGTACGCATGGCTGCTCCTCAAAAGCAATATCCACCATTCAAAGCCATTAAGCTTGGAGTATATTGATATCGGGATTGGAGGAGATCGGCCAATGCGCATCGAAACGCCCCAGGGGGGCTTCAACGACATCGGCTTCGCGGTCCAGCATTTCCCGCGCTACGTCCAGACCCACCACTGGCGGCACAGCCACCGCTTCGTCGAGGTGAACTACATCCGCCGCGGCCGCTGCACCCACCACATCGGCGACCGTTCGTTCGCCACCGGTCCGGGCTCATTCGGCATCACCCACTACACGCAGAGCCACGACCTGGTCACCGGCGCCGACGGCGTCGAGGTCATCAACCTCTACGTCGATGCGCAGCGCCACCTGCTGCCGGACGTCGGCAGCGAGCTCAGCGGCGCGCTGCACCAGATCCTGCCCATCCACCCGAGCCTGCGTCACCGCCGCAATCAGTTCGTCCATCTGCAGCTCGATCCCGCTGGCCCCCAGGACACGCTTTTGGATGCGCTGCTCGCCGAGCAATCGGGGCGGCGTGCGGGCTACCGCGAAGCGATGCTCGCGCACCTGCGCCTGCTCCTGGTGCATTGCGCGCGCCACGTGCGCGATCACGGCCTCTATCCCGCCCAGAGCGAGATCGGGGCGTGCGAACTGAAGATGGAGGAGCTGCGACGCCGCCTCGACTCCGATCTGCATCTGCACGTGGACCTCGCGGTGCTCGGCGAGGAATTCGGCTACACCAAGCACCACCTGTGCCGCGCCTTCAAGGCCCACACCGGCACCAGCATCGTCTCCTACCAGTTCACCCAGCGGTTGGACGCGGTGCTGCGCGCCTTGCGATCGTCGACCCAGAGCGTGCTCGACATCGCGGTGGATTGCGGTTTCGCCGACCAATCGTTCTTCAACCGCAAGTTCCGCGCCGCGATGGGCATGACGCCGACGGAATTCCGACGCAGCGCCCAGGCCCGGCCCTGATCGCTGCCGGCACGGTGATGTCATCGGGTCGCGGGCTGCCGTTGTGCCGAGGACCTGGCTGCTATCGTCGCCTCATGCGGATTCGCCGGATCAGCGCCGTCCGAACGGCCCTCGTGCTCGCCGCACTCGGTGCTCCCGGCTGGTCGGCGACCTGGACCGGGGGCGGCGAGACCGACCGCTGGAGCGAACCTGCGAACTGGGGCGGCGCGCTGCCATCCGCCGGCGAGGACCTGGTCTTCGCCGGTACGCGACGGCAGGCGTGCGTGAACGATCTCGCGGCCGAGACACGCTTCCGCTCGTTGATCTTCGCTGATGGCGGCTTCTCCATCAGCGGACGAGCCATCCTGCTCACCAAGGGAGTGGTCGGATCGGCCAAGGCCAACCGCATCTCGTGCGCGCTCGCTTCCGAGGGGCTGAGCATGTCGGTTCCCGCCAACGGGTCGCTCGTCCTCGGACCGGTCGCGATCGCTGCCGAGGCATCCTGCGAGGTGTCCGGCGAACTGACCATCGCCGGACCGGTCACCGGCACCGGGGGCATCGCCAAGTCCGGGACCGGGGTGCTGGCGCTCATCGCCGTGAACTCGTACGCCGGGGAGACGACCGTGCGCCGTGGCACGCTGCGCATCGGCAGCGACTGCGTCCTCGGACGCGATGGCGGGTGCGGATCTGGAGGCGGGCGCATCATCGTCGATGGAGGCACGATCGAGGTCGACACGGTGGTGGTCGAGACGCCGATCGTCGTCGGCCGCCGCGGGGCACGCATCGCCGCTCGCACCCAGGAGCGGACCCTGGCGTCGACGATCGCCACGCCGGCGACCGCAGACGGGCTGACCGCATCCTTCTTCAACGAGTCGCTGCGTGATCAACGCCACGACGATTGGCGCAAGGTGCGGACGTCCGTGTCGAACCGCTCCGATGGACCACTCCATTTCCCCTACGCCGTGCATGCGCTGTTCCCGAGCGCCGATGCGCAGCGTCAGGCCGGACTGGCGATCGACAGCGGCGGCGCCGCTCGCTACTCGGTGCAGTGGGACGGTTTCGTCGCGGTGCCGAGCGCGGGCACGCGCCTGTCGGCCTCGACCAGCGACGGCTGCCGCGCGTGCCTGGATCTCGATCGCGATGGGACCATCGCTGCCGGCGAGTGGTTCCAGGATGCGTGGGGCTGGGGGCACGATCCGCCGATGATGACGAACCTGGGTCCGGAGCTCGCTCCTGGGGTCTATCCGCTGCGCATCCAGTTCGAGCAGGTCGGAGCCCTCGGAGGCTTCACCCTGCTGTGGGACGATGCCGGGCATAGCGCGGCGAAGGTCGATGGCCGCGCGGTGGTTCCTGCGGAATTCCTGACTGGCGTGGGTGCTATCGAGATATGTGGCGATCATCCGCTGCGTCTGTCGGGCACGTTGATGGGAGCCGCGTGGCTGCTCAAGAGCGGTGCATCGACGCTGACCCTCGGCGGGTCCGACCGCCGCACGGGCCGCACCATCGTCCGTGCCGGCGCATTGCGCATCGATGCGGCCGAGGTGCTGCCGGGGCGGGCCATGCATATCGTCGCCGGCGCGACGCTCCGACTCGCGGGCTTCGACCAGCGCATCGGCGCGCTGTCTGGCGCCGGGGCCGTCGACCTCGGCGCGAACACGCTGACCCTGGGTGCGGACCACGAGTCGTCCACCTTCGCCGGGACGATCTCCGGAGCCGGAGGCCTCCGCAAGATCGGCTCCGGAACCATCCTGCTCACCGGCGCCAGCACCTACACCGGACACACCGATGTCACCGGAGGGACCCTGAGGCGCTCGGACGGGACGCTGGCGCTGCGCGTCGACCTGCGTGCGCCGATCACCACCATCGTTCCCCTGCCGACCCCGGCAGGGGGGAGCGATCGCACGATCGATGCCCAGATCACCGTTCCTGCGGATGCTCCGACGGATCTGGGCGTCGGCGCGTTCATCGTCGACCAGCACGGCCAATGGTTCCAGCGCATCGACCGTGAGCGCCTGCGCGTGGGACGCAACCACCGTCGCTTCGCGCTCGGCCCCGACGAGCACCTCGCCTGCCAGCCCGGCCTCGCGTCGTGGAGCGCCCTCCAGGCGGGGGTGGCCACGCGCGCGGGCCTGTTCTTCTGGTCGGCGAGCGCGGCGGCCTGTTCGCTCGGTGTTGAAGGACGGATCGGATCCGCCGCACCCGCGCAGGATGCCGCACCGTTCCGGCTGACCGAGCTGATGCTGCCCACTGCGCCCGCCCGCACCGGCGAGCGCTGGAGCGTGTCGGTCTCGCCGATCCCCTTCCCGGCGAATCCCTACGATCCCGACCAGTTCGCGCTGGATGCTATCGTCACGCGCCCGGACGGCTCCCTCGAGCGGATCGCCGGATTCTACGAGCAGCCGATGTCGTCGAGTGACCGCGGAGATCGCGAAGAGCTGGTGCCCGCCTCGCCGGGCCGCTTCAGTCTGCGCCTGCGGCCCCGCACCGCGGGAACCTACGTCGTGCGACTCGTCGCACGGTGGAAGGATCGCACAGTCGAGGTGCCGCTTCCAGCGATCGTGGTCACGGGAAGGCCGTGGGACGGCTACGTGCGCGTCGACCGCGCCGACCCGCGCTTCTTCCGCGTCGGATCCGCTGCCGCGGATCCGGCCGACCGCGGCGCGTTCCATTGGCCGATCGGCATGAGCCTGCGATCGATCAACGACACGCTCGGCGCTCGCTCGATGCAGACCAGGCTGACGCCTGAGCGCGGCACCCTCAGCTACGCGGCGTACCTCGCCCGTTTCGGTCGGTCCGGAGGAGACACCGTCGAGATCTGGATGGCCTCCTGGAACCTTGCCCTCGAATGGCGAGCGGACTGGCCCGGTTTCCACGGCATGGGCATCTACAACCAGGAGAACGCCTGGCGGCTGGACCGGATCCTCGATCTCGCCTGGGCCGAAGGCGTGCGTGTCAACCTGGTGCTGCACAACCACGGCCAGGCGTCCAACCGCGATGATCACGAATGGAAGGACAACCCCTACAATCGCGACCTCGGAGGCCCGCTCGCGAGCCCCGCTCAGCTGTTCACCGACGCGCAGGCCCTCGCTGGCCAAGAGCGGCTGCGGCGCTACATCCTCGCGCGCTACGCCGATCACCCCGCGGTCTTCGGCTGGAAGCTCTGGACCGAGATCAACCTCACCGCGAGCAATCCCGCGGCGCTGCGCGCCTGGCACGAGCGAGCGGCCGCGCGCTGGCACGAACTCGACGTCTACGGCCATCCCGTGACCACCCACTGGAGCGGTGATTACCGCGCCGCCGATCGCGCGATCGTCGCCCTGCCGATGATCGATTATATCTGCCTGGA
>JACCZE010000126.1 GCA_013696105.1 Planctomycetota bacterium
GCTGAGCACCAGGCGGTGGCCGATGACGGCGGCAGCCAGCGCCTTCACGTCGGCGAAGCCGACGGCGGGGCGCCCGGCAAGCAGGGCGGAAGCGCGCGCGCAGGCGGCGAGCGCGATGGCCGCGCGCGGACTCGCTCCCCAACGCACGGATCCCTTCACCTGCTCGTGCGCGTCCGACTGCTCGGGCCGGGTGGCGTTGACCACGCGCGCGATATACCCGGCCACCGCTTCCGGCAGCGCGATGCGCTTGACCGCGGTGAGCAGATCGCTGACCTCCTGCGCCGTGGTCACCGCTTTCGCGGCTGCCGGGATGCCATCGGGACGTTCCATGATGATGCGCGCGAGGGTATCGGTGCTGACGCCGGTCACCGCGGCTTTGATCGCGAAGCGATCGAGCTGCGCTTCGGGCAGGGGATAGGTGCCGTCGAGCTCGATCGGATTCTGGGTGGCGAGCACGAAGAATGGATGCGGCAGGGTGTGGGTGGTGTCGAACACCGTCACCTGCCGCTCCTGCATCGCCTGCAGCAAGGCCGATTGGGTCTTGGGGCTCGCGCGGTTGATCTCGTCGGCCAGCACCACCTGCGCGAAGATCGGTCCACGGCGGAAGGTCAGCTTGCGCGAGCCGCCGCCGGCAGCCTCTTCGAGGATGAGCGTGCCGGTGATGTCGGAGGGCAGCAGATCGGGCGTGAACTGGATGCGTTTGTGATCCAGGCCCGTGAGCGCGGCGAGCGTCTTCACCAGCTCGGTCTTGCCCAGGCCGGGCAGGCCTTCGAGCAGGACGTGGCCGCCGGCGAGCATGCCCGTGAGCACCAGCCGGGTCAGCGCGCTTTGGCCGAGGATGGCGGCGTCCAGCCCGTTGAGGATCGCCTGCGCGTGCGCGCGATGGGTGGCGATCTCGCTCTCGGTCATCAGTGCGGTCATGTCAGGCCTTTCCGAGGCTCGATGCGTCCATCCCGGGCCGGGGCGTCGCGCGGGAGAGAGTACAGCAACAGGCCGACCGCAGTAAACGACGGATCATCGCCGCGTGGTCGCGCCGAGCGTACTGGCGCGCTCGGCGCCGGGTTCGAGCACCTGGTCGAGTACCGCGTCGGCCGCGCGCGGGCGACCGAGCCGCGTCGCCTGCGCGCGCAAGGCCGCGAGGCGATGCGGCTGCGACAGCAGGCCGCGCACGCGGTATTCGAGCCCTGCGGCATCATGGGCCTTGAGCGCGGCGCCATTCTCGAGCAGGTAGTCGGCATTGCGCTCCTCCTGCCCCGGGATCGGCGAGATCACCAGCATCGGCAGGCCGACCGCGAGGCACTCCGCCGTGGTCAGGCCGCCGGGCTTGGAGATCGCGAGGTCGGCGCAGGCCATGGCCTTCTCGATGGTGCGGGTGAAGCCGAGCGGGAACAGGCGACCCGGATGCAGCTGAGCCAAGTGGTGGAGTCGACCGAGCAGTTCGGCGTTCCGGCCGGCGAGGGCGATGATCTGGTGGTCGCCCGGGATGGACAGCAGGCGCTCGGACAGGGAATCGAGCGCACCGACCCCGAATCCGCCGGACATCATCAGGAACGTGGTGCGTGCCGGATCCAAACCGAGTTCGCGCACGCACTCCTCGCGGGGCAGGCGCTCGCGGAAGGCGGGCATGATCGGGATGCCGGTGACCGCGATCCGGGTCGCCTCGAGGCCGCGATCGCGCATGCGCCAGGCGATCTCCTCGGCGGCGGCGCAATAGCCGGTCATGCCCTGGTGGACCCACAGGGCGTGCACGTCGAAATCGGTGACCGCCACCCAGGTGGGCTTGTCGAAGCGACGCTTGCGGATCAGGCGAGCGATCAGCTGCGCCGGCAGGAAGTGGGTGCACACCACGTGATCCGGCGCGATGTGCGCCAGGTGCTCTTCGAGCGCGCGCGCGTTCAGGCGTTCGACCTGCGCGCGCAGCCGGTTCACGATCGCATCGGGGCGCCTGCGGTCGCTCGCATGGTAGAGGTACCCCCACAGCGCGGGATTGCCGTTGACCACCGACAGGTAGCTGTCGACGTAGATCTTGCGGAACAACCTGGGCACGAGGTCCATCACATCGACGTGGACCGCTTTCAGACCGCGCTGCTCGGCGGCGATGGTCAGCGCCTCGGCGCAGCGCACGTGGCCGGCTCCCGCGGAGACGCTGAGGATGGCGATCGTGCTCATGGGATGGGCGCGTCCTTGGGCGTGGGTCGCAGCGGCCGACGTTCTTCTGCCGGGACCGCCGGGACCGCCGGCGGCGTCGTCGCTTCCGGCGCGGCGAAATAGCGCTCGACCGCGGCGCGATGCCGGGGCGAGACGGTCGCGCGTCGCGCGTCGGCCGCGGTCGGGTCGAAGCTCTGCGCGGCTGCACGCAGCAGCGCCTGCTTGGACGCGTCGTCGAGTTCGGCGTCGCGCGCCTGCTCGGCGATGGTCACCGAGCCGTCGGCGTTGAGCCGTGCGCCGGCGGGAAGCGCCATCTGATTGCCCACCTCGACGCGGTTGGGCGTCTCGTACGAGAGTGGTGGATGTCCGGGACCGCGTTGGACGCCGCCCCTGCCATTCTCACCCGCGCCTTCGCCCTGATCCCAGCCGCCGAACTTCTTCATGCCCTCGGCGAGTTCCTTGGCGAGCCGCTCCTGCAGCGTGCGCAGCTGCTGCGAATCCATGCCGGCGGCACCCTCGGCCCCGGCGCCCCCGGGGTCGAGTCCGGCGCGTTCGAGCGCGGCCTGCTGTTCGGGGGTCAGCAATCCCTGCGCGACGGCCTGGGCGAGGGCGCGCTTGAGTGCGGCCGCATCACCCGCGGGAAGCACCGGCACCAGGCTGGGTGCCTGCTTCGCCAGCTCGGCCAGAGCCTGGGCGAGCCGGGTCGCTTCGGCACGTCCGCCGTCGGCATTGTGCGCCTCGGCGAGCGCGTCCCCGGCGGCTTCGGTGGCGATCAGCGCTTCGGTCAGGCGCTTGCCCGCTTCGGCCGATTCGCTGGCGATCTCGGCGCTCAGACGATCGAGTCCTTCCCACGTCGCCTGATCCATGCCGGACTCCTGAGCGTGGCGCTCGAGAGCTTCGACCTGTTCCATCAGTTCGCGTTTGCGTTCGGGGGTCATCACTTCGGCGACGGCATCGATCTTGTCATGCGCTTGGCGGAAGAGGTTCAGGAGCGTGACCGGCACCCCAGGACCTTCCGTGGTCTGCGGCAGCATGACCGCGACCCCGAGGCAGATCGCCGCGATCACGGGCCCCAGCGCCCATTGCCTGGGAAGCGGGGGAGGGACGGACGCGGCCAGCGCAGGCTCGAGACGCGAGAGCCACTGCCGATCGCGTTCGGCTGCGGGCTGCGCGGCGAGCGCCATCGCCAGACCGTCAGCGCCGACGCGCAGGTCGAGCTCGCCGGCGATCGTCGCCGGGTGATCGCGTCGACGCCACCAGCGCGGCACGACGACGGCCGAGGCCAGGATGCCAGCGACGGCGATCGCAGCGACCGACCATGCCAAGTCGGGCACCGCGAGGCGGATCACCATGACCACGGTCGCAGCGATGGCGATCGAGGTCGCGGCGACCGGCGACCACGCGATCAGCGCTCGCGTCAAACGACGTCGACGGGCGAGGGCGACGAGGTGCCGATCGAGGGGATCCACCCTGGCATGGTGGACGGAAAGCCGGTGTTTTCCACGGGAATGCCGCGGTCGTGGCTCCTGCTCGGGGATCCGGCCACTCGGCTCTTGTCCGCACCGGCTCCGAAGCTACATCTGCTCGCGCTTGGGTGCCTGCCGCGAGGCGGGTGAAAAGGGAAGCCGGTGCGATACCGGCGCGGACCCGCCACTGTAACCGGGGACCGGACAGCACGAGCCACTGCGACCATCGCCACCGATGTCGCGGGAAGGCGCTGTATCGGGATGATCCGGAAGCCAGGAGACCTGCCCAAGCGACGGCGCGACCCTCGGGAGATGGGTTCGGCCATCGCCTGTCCGACCGGACCGGCATGGTCCCATCTCACGGAGTCGCGACGAAGGTGCGAGGAAGCGCGGTGCTTCCCCGCCAGCGTCACTGTTTCCTGGAGCACTCCGTGCGACCGACCTCGATTCCACTCTCCCTGACCCTGTCCCTGCTGGTGAGCGCACCCGCGTGGTGCTCTGACCCGGAGGCCGATGCGCCTGCGCCAGTGCCCGATCGGCCGGCCGCCGAGGCGCCGGCGCCGGCCGCTGCGGCGCCGCCCGGTCCGGAAGAGGACGCGCCACCCGCGGCGACCGAGCCTTCGGAGCCCGCTGAACCGGACCCCGCGCCCTGGGATGAGGAAAAGCCCGCAGCGAAAGCCGCCGCGCACGATGAGCGGCGCGACACCGAGCCGACCTCGGTCGGAGAGACGATCGTCGTCACCGGCGACCGGCGCGAGACGACGGTCGCGCGTTCGGTATCCGCGGTCGATGTGGTCGACGCCCAGGATCTGCGCATGAAGGGCCGCCCGACGAGTCCGTGGCAGTGGCTGCAGGGATTGCCAGGTGTCCATGCGACCCCGGGCACCGGCGGCATCGATGGCGGCGTGCCGCGCATCCGTCTGCGCGGAGCGAACTCGTACGATACCCAGGTGCAGGTCGACGGCATCCCGCTCGAGGATCCCACCGCGACCCAGGGCCAGCCGAACCTCGCTGCGCTGTACCCGGCGGGCCTCGAACGCGTGGAGGTGATCCGCGGAAACCAGAGCGGACTCTACGGCAGCCGCGCCATCGGCGGCGTCGTCGACTTCCAGACCGTGCGCCCGACCTCTCAGCCGCACGCAGCGGTCCGCGGCGAACTCGGCGCGTACCGTACCATCTCTGCCGGAGCCGAGGCCACCGGTCCGCTGAGCGCGACCACCGGCTTCGCGCTCTCGACCGCGTTCCTGGGTTCGCGCGGCTTCAGCGCCACCACCGATGCCGATGCCGACGGCGATGCCCGCAACCACGAATCCGATACCATCATCCGCGGCGGCATCCAAGGCCGCTTCGAATGGCGTCCGCGCGCCGGCACGACCCTGTATCTGGGCGCGAACACCATGGCCTTCAACCAGGAGTTCGACGACGGCTTCTCGAGCGGACCCGACGACAACGAGTCGAAGAACGTGGTGAAGATGCTGCGCGTCTCGGCTGGTGGGGAATCGCGCCTGTCCGAGAAGACGCGGATCGGATTCGACGCCGCCTTCGACGATAGCGTGCGCCAGCTGTCGAGCCCGTCGTTCTCGTCGACGTACTACGGCAAGCAGGAGTACGCCGCGGTGCATCTGCACCAGCGCGTCGCCGAGCTGCTCGAGATCTCGGGCGGCGTCGACGGCCGCCGGCAGGATCTGGACATCAAGACCGCGGGCTACACCCACGCGCACGATTGGCTGGGCGGCGGTTGGCTGCAGGCCCTGTCCAGCGGCGAGAGCCACGAGGTGGCCCTGTCGGCGCGCGAGGATCTCCACAGCAACGCTGGCGACGCCTTCACCTGGCGCGCCGCCGCGGCCGGCTTCTTCCACGAGGAGATGGTCAAGCCGCACGCGAGCGTCGGCACCGGCTTCCGCGCGCCGAGCCTGTACGAGCAGAGCGATCCGTTCGCCGGCAATCCCGACCTCGAGGCGCAGCGCAGCATCAGCTACGATGGCGGCCTGACCCTGCTGCCGATCGAGGAGGCGCTGCTCGACGTCACCTATTTCCGCACCGATTACCGCACGCTGATCGACTACGTCGATCCGGACGGATTCCTCGGGCCCATTCCCGGACGCTACGCGAACATCGATGCCTACTCCGTGCACGGGGTCGAGAGCAGCGCGCGCCTGGCCGCTCCCGAGAGTCCCTATTATGTGCGCGCGGCCTACACCTGGCAGGTGGCGCGCGAGCTGCCAGGGCAGGCAGCGGACATCTACGGCGTCTACCTGCCCCGGCACAAGATCGACGCCACGGTCGGCCTGAACGAGCAGCTGCTCGGGTATGGCGCCATCACCGCGTCGTACGTCAACGGCGTGCGCGCCGGCTTCGGCGGCACCACCGATCTGCCCGGCTACACCCTGGTCGGCGCCACCGTCGGCATGCCGTTCCGGAAGGTCTGGGAATTGTACGTGCGCGTCGAGAACCTGCTCGATCAGCATTACGAGGTCACCCCCGGATTCTCTACCTCCGGCCAGGCCTGGTACGGCGGTGTGAGCGGACGTTTCTAGGTGAGCGTCGGTCGACGCATCGATGTCGCGAACGCGCTCGCGCTCGCGATCGCTCTGACGTCTGCGGCCGCCATCGCGTACGCCTGCAGTCCGCGCACCGCCGTCGGTGGCGCTGCGATCGCCGTCGCCGCGCCGACGATCGTCGAGGCCCTTCCCGACGGTGGTGTCGGCGTGCGTGGCTCAGACCAGGTGGCGGTGCGCGTCGCGGACTACCGGCGCATCGCCAGCCTGGTCCCCGAGGCGGACGAGGCGCTGGCGGTGATGGGCATGGTCGACCGGCTGTCCGCGATCGGCGCCTACTCGCGCGGCCACAGCGTGTATGCGCGCCACCTCGCTGCGGTGCCGGGCACCATCGCCAGCGGCTCTGGCGTCGAGGACGTGCTGACGCTGAAGCCCGACCTGGTACTGGTGTCGGCATTCAGCGATCCGGGCCGCACCGAACGCCTGCGCGCAGCGGGGATCCCGGTCTTCCACCTCGGTAGCGCGAGCGGCGCCGCCGAGGCGGCGCTGGCGGTGCGGCGGATCGCTGCGCTGTGCGGCGAATCCGCCCTGGGTGATCGCCAGGCGGAGCGATTCCTCCAGCGACTGGCCCGCGTGGCGGATCCTGCGTTGTCCAAGACAGCAGCGTGCTACGTCGAATGCGTCGGCACGCAGCTGTTCCTCGCGAGCGCCGGCACGAACCAATCGGACATCCTCGTCGCAGCTGGTTTCGAGGACGCGGCTGCGCGCGTCGGCTACCGTGGCTACGGTGAATGCCGTATCGAGGACCTGCTGCGCATCGCGCCGGCGGTGATCATCGCTCCGGTCGGAAGCGGCGCGACCCTGGCGGGACTCGTCGGCAGCGCCGGCATCCCGGCGATCGCCCAGCACCGGATCATCGAGGTCGATGCCGGGCTCCTGTCGTCGCCGGGCGTGGCGATGCTCGACGCCGCGGAAGCGGTCGCGGCCGGCCGTGGGCGGCTGCCATGACCCTGCGCGTGGTGTTGATCGGGCTGCTGGCG
This sequence comes from Planctomycetota bacterium, assembly GCA_013696105.1. Taxonomy (GTDB): domain Bacteria; phylum Planctomycetota; class UBA11346; order UBA11346; family UBA11346; genus JACCZE01. The sequence goes on from JACCZE010000126.1 coordinate 7,153, forward strand.
TGCGCGTGCGCGTGGTCGCTCGCGATCGGTCCGCTGCCGTGGAGCGAGGTCGATCGCACGGTGCTGATGCTGCGGGCGACGCGCCTGGGAGCGGGGCTTCTCGCTGGCGCGGCGTTGGCGGTCGCGGGCGTACTCATGCAGGGTCTGTTCCGCAATCCGCTCGCCAGTCCATCGGTCGCGGGGGTCACCGCCGGCGCGGGGCTGGGGGCGCAGATCGCGCTGGTGGCGTTCACCTGCGCCGCGCCGTGGGCCTCGGCCGCGGTGCCGCTGGCCTGGTGGTTGCCGATCGGAGCGTTCGCCGGAGCCGCAGGTGCACTCGCAGCGCTGTACGCGCTCGCGCGCCGGCGCGCCGATCTCACCAGCGTGCTGCTGATCGGCATGGTGCTGTCGATCCTGTTCTCGGCGATGGCGGCGTACCTGCTCGCGATCGGGCAAGAGACCTACCAGCTCGGGCGCGCTCTGGTCGCGTTCTCGCTCGGCGCTCTCGAGGGTGCGTCGCCCGCGACGGTGGCCATGGCGGTGCCGCTGGTCGTGGTCGGCACGATCGCCGCCTGGGGCTGGGGTCGTCCGCTGGATCTGGTGCTCTCGGGCGAGGCCGAAGCGGCGTCGCTCGGCGTCGATCTGGTGCGCGCGCGCCGCTGGCTCCTGGCGTGGACCGCGCTGTTGGCCGCGACCTCGGTGACGCTCGGCGGCGGCGTCGGCTTCGTGTGTCTGGTGGTGCCGAACGCGCTGCGCGCCTGGCAGGGTCCGGCGCATCGTCCGCTGGTCGTGTCAGCGGCGATCGGCGGGGCGCTGTTCCTGACCCTGGCGGATATCTGCGCCCGCGTCTGCCATCCGGGCCCGGGCGAGATTCCGCTGGGCGTGATCACCGGGCTGGTCGGCGCGCCATTCTTCCTGTGGTTCTTCCGGCGCGAACGACGAGCGGGGAGGATGTGATGGCCGATGCTGTGATGGCCGATGCTGCGATGATCGATGCCCCGATCCTGACGATCGAGGGGCTGGCAGTGTCGCGCGGTGGGCGTGTCGTATTGCGCGGCGTCGATGTCGCCATCGCCGCGGGAGAGATCCTGGTGGTGATCGGCCCGAACGGCTCAGGCAAGTCGACGCTGGTGATGGCCGCGGCGGGGCTCCTGACACCGGCGCAGGGCCGGGTCGCGGTGCGCGGCCGGGATATCGGCCGATTAGAACCGGTGGAACGCGCGCGCCTCGTGGCCTACGTGCCGCAGCGCAGTGAACTCATCGCGCCGCTCGCGGTGCGCGAGGTGGTGGCGATGGGCCGTTTTGCGGCGACCGCGACCGCTTTCGGACGCGGCAGCCTGCAGCGACCGGGTCCTGCCGATCTCGCGGCAATCGATGACGCGCTGGGCGCTGTCGATGCCATCCATCTCGCCGATCGCCGCTTCACCGAACTCTCGGGCGGCGAAGCCCAGCGGGTGGTGATCGCGCGCGCGCTGGCCACCGGCGCCGAGGTGCTGCTGTTGGACGAGCCGACCAGCGCGCTCGACGTCGCGCACCGGCTCAACCTCGCGTCGCTGGTGCGTCGGCTCGCTGGCGCGGGCAAAGTCCTGATGATCGCTCTCCACGACCTCGCCGAGGCGCGGGACATCGCTGGCCGGGTTCTGCTGCTGGTCGACGGCGGCGTGCGCGCGATCGGGCCGGCCGCGGAGGTCATCAGCGCGGGACCGATCCGCGACGCCTATGGCGTGGAGCTGGTCGTCGGTGGCGGATTCGGCTACTGCCTGCCGTCTGCCCGGAACGGGTGACAAAAAAACCCCCCGGTGGCATCACCGGGGGGTTCGAAACCATCAACCGAGAGCTGAGTCTACGGGATGATGATGATGCCTTCGAGCGCGCCGATCCAGGCGTGGTCGTAGGCGCTCGAAACCGCCGCATTGTGCTCCTGGGTATCCAGGTAGCTCAATTCGAGGTTCACGCCCAGGTTTTTGTTGTTCAGCGGCTGCGTCAGCAGCGCCAGGGTGTACTCGTCCACGACCTGGTTCGAAGTCGAGCCCAGACCGCCGCCGCGCCAATCCTGAGAGACTTCCTGGAAGTTCGCGGTGACCGAGCACTTGTCGGTGACCTTCATGTTCGCGAGCAACGCCCAGCCGAAATCCTGGCGGTGGGAACCGGGCA
>JACCZE010000141.1 GCA_013696105.1 Planctomycetota bacterium
GATTCCAGCCATGCATGGCGCCGTCGTCGAAGGTGAACACGGTGTCGGCGGCGGAGGCCGCCGGCGCCACGACGATCGGCAGAGCGAGGATGATCGCGACGGAAATCGTCCTGATCATCATCGCTCCGAGACCGTGATCGCCAGCGGAGCCGACGGTTCCGACTCGTTTCCGCATGCGTCGATCGCGACGAAACGGTAATGGTAGGTACCGAAGTTGGAGATGGTGGCATCCCTGAATCCGGTATCCGAGGTCTCTCCTAATCGGGTCCCCTGACCGATCGTCCCCTCGGCAGCGAGGCTACGATGGACCACCAAGCTGGCGACCGCGACGTTGTCCGGCGGTGGCAGCCAGGAGAGGACGACCTCGCCCGTGGCATCATCGATCGACGCGCTGGCCGAGCGAACGCGATCCGGCGGCGTGCGGTCGATCCCCTGCCAGATCACCACGTCATCGATGGTCAGCTCCGATTCCGCGCCGGCAGAGTTGGCGAACACCATGAGCGTGGAGAAATCCTGACCTTTGCCGATCAGGTCGCCGCCGTCCCAATGATTCCAGCGCTCGACATCCGACGTCGCCACGGTCCACGCATCGTTGCGGAAGGTCGTCGTGGTCCCGTGCAGCTGCTTCTTCATCGCCGGCACCTGGCCCTGCACCATGATGGCGGTGCACGCCCGTGCACGGTACGCCCACGTCACCTTGGTTCCGGTGCCCGGAAACGAGCAGGTCGTGAGGGCTCCGACCGAACCCCAGTGACTGACCCCCGTGACCTGCAGGGCTCCGCGCGACCCAAGGAACCCCGAGCGGGTGTGCGCACAGGCGCTCCAAGGCTTGTACGCCTGATCCTGCTCGGTGATCCAGCCGGTGGCGTCCGACTCGAAGTCCCAACGATGGAGCGTTGTCACCGAATCTCCGGATCGAGCCCTGGGAAGCTCCGCTCGCCCATCGTCGAGCGTGACCGCTGCCCGGGTGCCGACCGCGTCCATGCCAGCCGCCCAGGTCGCGACGAGGATCAGCGCGATAACCGATGCGACGGTCCTACTTGGAGAAATCATGCGTACCTTGCGTGCCCGATAACACATCGGTGACGACGAGGATGAACGGTCCGGCCGGATTGAGCTCGACCGGCAGCGTGATCGTCGCCTTGCCCTTCTCGGCGAGGATGTTGCGCGCATACCAGGCCAGCTCTGCGCCGCTGGCATCGACGGCTCGGATGTTCAACACGTGGTCTCCGACCTGCCCGCCGTCGGCACCGACCGAGATGTCGCACCGGAGCGCGGTTCCAGGCGCGAACCGATCCTTCGTCGACACCGTCACCCCGGTAACCCGATAGGGCAGCAGCGCGTAGAGCTTCGCCTCCGCGGAGCGCAGGTCGTCGTCGATCGTCGTCCGCTTGCCGAGGTATTTCCGGGCGCGGATGTCATAGACGTGTGCATCGACAGGCAGGCTCGCCGCGATCCTCTCCATGGGCATGGCTTGGCCCGCTGGCAGCGGCTCGAAGTACTCCACTCCATCCGGAGTGGTCTTGCGGATGCCGGTGAGGTTCTCCTTGAGGATCGCCAGCACCTTCCATGGCCCGCGCTCCATGACGATGGTCTCGGCGCGCGCCAGCGGCTGGCCGCCCACGGTGATGGGGACGGTCGGCTTGGCGCCAGCATCCGCGAACAGCTTGGCGATCGTCGATGACATCTCGGCCCCCTCCTTCTTCCCGCGCAGTCCGTTGTAATCGGCGATGGACTTGGCGAGCAGGATCGCCGTGCCCGTGCCCAGCTGCCTGGTCCCCGCGGTCGTACCGTCGCCGAACAGCTTCTCGAAGTTGCGATTGACGCGGAAATCGCAGCGCTCGTCGCAGATGCCGGGATCGATGTCGGCAATGACCGTGCCGCCCGCCTCGACATAGGACAGGATCCTGGCGGATTCCGCGGCGGACGGGGCGAACAATGCGGGAAGCACCAGCACCTGTGGCGCATTCTGCAGCCACCCGCCGTCCTCGATCTGGGCGTAGCTCAGCATATCGAACTGCAGCCCCAGATCGCGCGTCACCTGGCACCAGGCATTGCGGCAATCGGCAGGCAGGCCTTCGCGCTTCTGGATGCGGGCGGCGTGGATGCTGGCGATGGAATACGCGATGGCGACGGGGCTGCGCGTCCAGGTCGTGGCTCCGATCATACGCCCGATGCCTCGGCCGCGCAGTTCGCGGAAGACCTCGCCGATGTCCTCGGCATTGGTCGACGTGGTGAGGTCCGCGTCGACCAGCGACCACTCCCAGAAGATGTTCGCGGAGAGCAGCCCATGCAGGGCCTGGTTCCACAGGCTGTTCTTCACGCCATCTCCGACCGACCCGTACCCGGTCAGGGCCGCACTGCGCACCCCCGGATTGAAGGAGCGCAGCTGGTCGTACATGAAGTTGATGTTGTACGGGACGTAGCGCTTCACATGGCGGGACACCCGCACCCAGTCCATGCCGTTGAAGCTGGTCGTCGATTGGGTTCCGCTCAATTCGAGTTCGGCATTCGGATCCTCGGACCTCGCGACCGCGCGCATGCGTGCGAGCACGCCCTCGTACTGCTCTTCCATGAAGGTCCGGTGCTCGGCCCAACCGCAGGCTTTCGCCGCGTCCTTCTCGACCTCGATGATGGTGAAGGGGAGGATGTCGGCGAAGTCCGCGAACGACGTCTGCCATTTCGCATTCAGGGCGGCGATGTCCGGGTAGCGTTTCGCTAGCCACGTGCGGAACGCGGCGATGCTCAAGGGGTTGAAGTCGAGATCGGCCTCGAGCGTGTAGCAGGTCAGCGAGGACTCGTCGCCGATCATGTACGTGCCGGGGTTCATTCCCCGCTGCTCGACGACCTTCTTGCGCACCTCGTCGTCGATGCCCTTCAGGATCGCGGGGTCGGCGAGGCAGACCGAGCGCACCAGGGTGCTCTTGTCTCCGGACTCCTTGTACTTGGCCCACACGTCCTCGAGCCGACCCTTCTCGTTGTCGAAGAAGTACACGCCGAGCGTCCGCTGCGGCGGCGCCGCGTCCCCCTTCACGATCATCCCCGCGCGGAAGACGGCTGGGCTCGCCGCGTCGGATGCCGTCGCATTGAAGCGGCGGAACGCCTGGGTCTTGGCCACGATATTGGTGCGGCGGCAGTCGAAGCGCCACGGGATGACCTCGTAATCGGTGAACGAGGGCTCTGCCGGAGTGACGATGAGATCGGCAGAATCCTTTTCGCTCGCGGTGATCCCATCCACCACCAGCTGCGCGCGGACGGACACCACCAGTGACAGGACCTGGTCGATGCGGAATGAGAACGGCACCGTGGTTTCGCCGTCGACCTGGCAATCCGCCGTGCTCGTGCCCAGCACCCGGCCATGGGGATCGCGCAGCTCGATGCGGACCGATCCCGCAGCCTTGCCGCTGATGACCGCGTGACCGGTGACGGTATCACCATTCTTCGCGGAATGGCCGGCGATGGTCACCGATGAGATCTGACCCGCCCTGGGAACCGTCGCCTGCCCCGATCCCCAACCCAAGCGGTTGGGGCCCGAGCGCGCGATGACCTCGATGGTCACCGTGCCTCCCGGCAGACGTCCCAGGTCGACGCGATGCTGCGAGGACCCCTTCGGCAACGACGCTGCCGCTTCCTTGGATATCGACGGGGTCCCACGCTCGTCCTTCACCACCACCTGCAGCAGCGCGTCGAGGTCGCGCGAGCGGTTGTCGACCGTGATCGCCACGGTCTGGCCGCTCAGCTCACCGACGGTGACATCGAATTCGGGGGACCGATCCGCCGCGTACAGCGTCGCACGGCCGAGCAGATTGTAGAACTGCTCCCAGTAATCCCACGACGGGCACTTCGATTCGTCTGGTATGGGCGTGAGTGTCGCTGCATTGCCCGAGTGCCAATTGATGCCGACCACGCGCCCCTTGCCGACTGAACGGATCGCGATCGCCGGCGTCGTGCCCGCCATCACCAGGGCGGTCGCACCCGGTGCGAGCTGGTGGTTCTGGGTCGCGATGGTGGACGAGAACGGCATCGACGACCAGCCCACGCCGCTGAGGATCGGATGTCGCTCGTGACCGGCGACGACGGTCCAGGGCTTGGGTTCCTGCGCCCCCTCGGCGCGCTGCCAATCGCCGTACCAATGGTACTTGGTCGGGGTCGCTGCGGTGAATGGACTGAGCGCCGGCAGCGCGATCCCATCGGCGGGCTTCTCGGCGCAATCCTGCGGATTGATCAGGACCAGTCCGGCTCCAGCCTCCACCCGACGTACGATCGCCTGGCGCATCTTCTCTGGATACTGGTTCCAGCCGATGAACGTCGGCACGATCATCACATCGTAGTGCCGATCGCTGGTCAGGTCCTCGGTGGCGTAGCCGAATTCACGATCGCGGCCGTTGTCGGCCTTGGCGCTGCGCCCGCCGTAGAAATCACCCATGCCCCAGGTGTTCATCTCCCAGCTCCAATCGCAGCTGACGATGTCGTAGTCGATATCGAAGCGCTTGAGCAGGTGGATGGTATCGCCCTGCGGAACCATCGGACCCAGGATCCAGGCCTTGACCGTGCCGCGGTAGTAGGGTTTCGCCCACGCGGTGAATGGGATCGGCGCATCGAGTGTGTACAGGATGTCGGCGCGACCGGGTGGCAGCTTCTTGGCTGCACCCAGGCGGCCCGGTTGCGGCTCCATGGTGAAGGGCTTCCCCGTGGGCTGGAACTCCGCTACGGCGTCGCCGTCGCCATCGCCGCTGACGACGACGACCACGTCGTCCGGGCCGTAACCCCGGGGCAGCGCGATCTCGAGACGATTCCCGGCGACTGTGCCCGCCGGGACGACGAGGCGCTCGCTGGCAGCGCGCACCGCGACGGTGCGCACGGTGTCCGGACCGATGATCCGGGCTGGCTTCGCGGAGGCATCGATGATCGACGTGCCCAGGACCCCGTCGACCGAGGTCGCGCCGGGAGCGAGCACCAGCGCGTACTGGGATTTCAGCACCTCGCCGGGGCCGAGGGCCTTGGCGATCGTCCGCCACTCGACCGTCGCATAGAGGTCCGACCGATACACGAACAGGTGATCCAGGACGGGCCAATCCACGGTGAACGCGGCGCCGTGCGCCGTGTCCCCGGCACCGAACGCAGCGCCAATCCAGGGGCGCGATGGAGTCCGGAACCAGGTCTCGCTCGGAGTCGCCTTGGGATCGTACGCCAGACGCTGGATGCCGCGCTCGGTAGGCACGGTGTAGGCGGTGGTGCCGTCCTTGGTGTGCAGCGCCTGGTGGTGCCACAGCGCCACCTCGCGACGCTCATTGCCGTGGTTCTCGATCGCGATCTCGCACCTGACCACGGTCGGTGATGCGAAGCCGATGGTCTTGGTCATGCGCAGGCCGGCGATGGCCGGACTGATCGCGTCGGCGGTGAGCACGAGCGCAGCGCCGCGTACGGTCATCGAGAAGGCGGCGCGCCGGAAATCACTGGCGAGGTAGCTCTGCCCGACGAGATGATCTTCGAAGATGCCGGTTGCATCCGTCAGCTCGAGGGCCTTCGGACCGTTGCCGACGATCAACGATACGCACTTCCCGCCGATGCTCCGGAACGACATCCGCGCCTCGTTCGAAGCGAGGGTCGCCGTCGCGGTGGTTCCTTCGCCCGTCACCACGGGGTCGCCCTCGGCGGCGGACACAGGCGACCAGACGAGGGCGATCGCTGCGAATGCAGAGCCCCAGCGACGGACATCGATCATGAGCGGGACATCTCCCGATGGCCAAAGCCACCTTGCGGTTAAACGGCGACGCATCCCGTTGTGACAACGGAACTCGCGTGCGAAAGAGCGGAGCGATCAGGCCCCTGAAGACACTGCGACGAGGTCACTTGGCGAACTCCCAGATCTTCCGTCCCGGGTCGGTGAGCAGCTCTGCCGCGACCACTTCAGGCATCCGGGCGAGCCGACGGCGCAGGTGGTCGGCGAGGCGCTGGGAGGCGGCGAACTTGACCAGGATGGTCGGCTGCCCATCGCATTCGGTGGCGAGGACTTCGTCGAGGCTCAGGCCACGCACGGCGAAGGGCTGGGCGATACGTGCCAGGACGCCCGGCCGGTTGGCGCTGCTCAGGCGCAGCCGGCAGACCCACATCGGTCTCATGGCGCGTGCTCCGCGATCAGCGCCCGGGACCGCTCCGCCGCCGCGCGCGCGCCGGCTTCCTCCGCGGGCGATACCGCGAGAGCCTCGATGCGCTCGATGCCACGATTCGAGATCACCACCGGAGCGCCGGTGACACCGGTGATGCCGAGGAACTCACCTTCCAGGCGGACCTGGGCCGCCGCCTGGGCCAGGTCGCCGTCGAGGATCGTCTGCACCAGCCGTGCGATCATCTGACCGGTACCCAGTGGCGTGCGGGCTCCGCAGAGCTGGGTGACCAGCGGTTTCACCAAGGTCCGCAGGTCGGCTCCGAATTCGGCGCAGCGGCGATAGGCCGCCTCGGGCCCGGCGCGTTCGGTCAGGGCCTGGATCTCGGCCCACGCGGCAGCGGGCGCCGGATCGTGCGGACGCCGCAGGCGATCGATGCGCTCCCGTCCGTCCTCGGAATCGTGGCCCCACGCCGATACCGTGCTCCAGCACGGGACCATGGCCAGGCCGTGCTCGCCCACCACCAGGCCCTGCACGTCCTGCCGGCGCACGCCCAACTCTGAAGCGATCTCGCGACGGAAGCGCATCGTATCGAGGTACGCGCCCATGCCGATGACGCGCTGGCGCGGCAGCCGACGCGAGAAGATCTCGACGCCGAGCTCGACCGGATTGGTGACGATGAGCACCAACTCCTCGCCGTGGCCATGATTCGCGAGCTGATCCGCATAGCGCTCGAAGATCGGTCGATTGCGCCGCGCCATGTCGCCGCGATCCAGACTGCGCGCGTTCCCGGGCTCCTCGGCGCCGGCGATGATCACCAGATCGGCGATGAGGTCCTCGGGTTCGAATGCGATGTCGACCTCGGGCAGGCGTTCGGCGAACGCATCCCCGAGATCGGATACCATCCCCGGCAAGCGGCGTTCGCTCGCACCGCCGCGGCGACCGACCAGCTGCAGGCGGCCGGTGGCGGGGACGATCCCCTCCTGGACAAGGGTCACCGCGATCTGGCGACCAATGGTTCCCCCCGCGCCGACGATGGCGATGTCCATCGCGGCAGCCTAGGAGTCAGGCATGCCAGACCAGCGCGTGTTTGTCGCGCACTCGGGACCTCGATGCGGCTCGCCCATACGCGCGATTGACAGGAGCGTCTGCATCGAACCATCCGGTTCCCGTTCCTCACGGATGGAGATCCGATGCCCACCGCCGCCAATGCCCGTTGCTCTCGCCTGGTCGAGGCGCACGTCATCGCGACCCACGCATTCCAGGTGCTGCTCGCGCGCAAGCCAGGCCGGACCACGGAATGCGAGGAGTTCACCCGCGGTGCACCGCCGTCGCCGCAGCTCGAGGCCGTGGTCGCCCATCAGGTGGAACTCCTGAAGTCCGATGCCGCTACCGTGGCGGCATGGATCGCCGGCACTCCGTCGCGTTTCGATCCCCAGCTGAATCTGGAGCCGATCCACGGCGCGAAGATCCCGATTCCCGAGCGGGCACCGGTCGCGGTCTTCACCGCATGGCTGTCGGGTCGCGCTCCCGCTGCTCCCGCCGAGCACGTGCGCGCGGTTGCCAACCTGCACCAGATGGTGATGGAGATCGACCGCGACGGCACCGTGCTCCAGGATCTGATGCATGCCTATATCGCCCTCGGGGTGAGCGTGTACCTCGGTCAGCTCGGTATTCCGGGCGGGGACGAGGCCGCTCTGCTGCGCATGGGCGACGAGCTGGCGCCCCGGACCTGCGCAGGCCCGTTCGCGACCGATGCCGCGTCTTGGCAGATCTCCAGCCTCAAGATCTGGAACTGGGGCGGACGGCATACGCACGTGCGCGATGCGCGGGTGATCGCCGGTGAGATGCTGGCGGAACCTGCGACGCAGGCGCTCCTGCCGGCGATCCGCGCCATGCCGGCTCAGAAGATCGCGGTGATCGGACATTCCTTCACCATGGACCTGAACTGGAGTTCACCGTCGGCGTTCGTGCCGATCGCCACCGCCATCCTCGCGCGCGAGAACCCACGCGTCGAGATCAGGCAGTTCCAGGAAGGCGGCATGTCCGCGACCCGCGCCGAGGCGAATTTCCTGAAGGACGCGTTGGCTTACCGTCCCGACCTGGTGCTGGTGGTGTGCCTGATCTCCACCGACGAGGATTTGGCTGCCTTCACGCGCATGGCCAAGGCCTTCACCGCTGCCGGCGCACGCTTCGCGGTGTTCGACGACTTGCTGGTGCCATTCGAAGCCGACGGGGTCGCGGTCGCGCGACGTGCACGCGCCACACGCGATGCGGGCGGGACTGTCATCGAGGTCGGAAGGATATTGACCGGATCACCCGTGCGATCGGCGTTCCTATCCCTGGATGGGATCCACATG
>JACCZE010000170.1 GCA_013696105.1 Planctomycetota bacterium
CGGTGACGGCGGCGTGGTCTATGTGTTCGTTGACGAGGATGGCTCTGGCGGCTCCCTCTGCTGGCAGCAGGCCAAGTGACACGTCGGCTCGTCGGAGCAACCGACCTGAGCTGAGCAACTGACGACCGAGAGCGCGTCCTACGCACACCGGGCTCCCGAGTGCTATGAGCTTCCACTCTCGCATCGTGTGCGCATCATCCCGTCATGTCGGTGGGCACCATGCGTTCATCTCTGCGCGCCTGGGCGCTCGATGGGCGCCGACGAATCGAGCTCCGCCGTCCCGCGCAAATCATGGGCATCATCAATGCGACGCCCGACAGCTTCTCTGATGGCGGAGCGCACCTCGACCCGGATCGTGCGATCGCGGCAGGCGTAGGCATGGCAGCGGCCGGTGCGGACTGGCTGGACGTGGGCGGCGAGAGTTCGCGCCCGGGGGCTCAGGCGATCACGGCTGAACTCGAGTGGTCGCGCATTCGCCCGGCGATCGTGGGTCTGCGGGAACGTCTGCCCGCCATCGGCATCAGCGTCGATACCTGCAAAGCGGCCGTGGCGCGAGCAGCCCTCGATGCCGGGGCGGACATGGTCAACGACATCAGCGCCGGAGCGGACGCCGACATGTTTCCGGCGGTCGCCCAATCGCGGTGCGCGATGGTGCTGATGCACATGCAGGGGACTCCCGCGACCATGCAGCGCCAACCGCGTTACGCGGAGGTGGTGGACGAAGTCGAGGCCTTCTTGGACGAGCGCTTGAAAGCCGCGGTCGCGGCCGGCGTCCCCGAAGCGATGGTCATCCTCGACCCGGGCATCGGTTTCGGAAAGAGCGTCGAGCACAATCTGAGGCTGATCGCCGCCCTTCCGCGCTTCGCTGCGGCTTTCCAGCGGCCGCTGATGGTCGGCCTGAGCCGGAAATCCTTCATCGCGGCGCTGGTCGCGGTCGGCCCGGCTGCCGAGCGTGATCCCGCCAGCCATGTGCTGCACGCACTGGTGTCAGACCACTGCTCGCTCCTTCGGGTGCACGACGTGCCCGGCGCGGTGGCCGCGTGCACGCTTGCCGCTTCGGTACGCAACGGGGCCACGGATGTTTGAACGCTGGGACTGGTCGGACCTGCCCTTCGTCGTCCGCTCGGCGATGGAGATCGGCATCCTCGCGGTGCTGATCTACCTGCTCTTGCTCGCGCTCGAGCGCATCAGCGCGGGCGGGAAGATCAAAGGCATCTCGCTGTTCCTCGCCGCGGTGGTCGCCGCCTGGATGGTCGCCCGCATCCTGCAGTTGCATGCGATCACCTGGCTGCTGCAGGCGTCCATCGGCTTCAGCGCCCTGATCCTGGTAGTGGTGTTCCAGCCCGAGCTGCGGCGCCTGTTCACCCGCCTCGGCGGATTCTTCCCACACATCGATGCGGCCCGGGATTCCGCTACGTTGCCGGAACTGGTGGATGCCATCGTCTACATGGCATCGCGCCGGATCGGCGCGCTGATCGTGGTCGAACGCACCGACAATCTCGACGATTACATCAACTCCAGTCCCTTGGACTGCGAACTGACCGCGAAGTCGATGACCGCCCTGTTCTGGAAAGATTCCCCGCTGCACGACGGAGCGGTGATCCTGCGCGGCGGCCGCATCGCCGGTGCCGGCGTGATCCTGCCGTTGACCAACAATGTCGAATTCAAATCGCTGTCCGGGACCCGCCACCGCGCGGCCATCGGCATCAGCGAGGATACCGACGCCCTGGCCCTGGTGGTGTCCGAGGAGACCGGAGCCATCAGCATGGCCGACAAGGGCAGCCTGACCCGTGGGCTGTCGCGCCAGGACCTCGAGGTCCTGCTCGGCCGCATCTTCCGCAGCGATGAAGCCAGGCGCGGAGGTGCGACGTGAACATTTTCACCGCACATTGGGAGCTGAAGGTGGTGGCCATCGTTCTCGCCGCCGCGCTGTGGATCTACACCAGCGGGCAGGTGCGCAGCGAGCGCTCGGTCGATGTGCAGCTGCGTCCGAACCTGGTCACCGGGCTGGGCGACACCTACCAGATCACCTCGATCACGCCGATCGAGTTTCGCGTGACCCTCAGCGTCCCGTCGAGTCGCAGCGAGGAGCTCCAGCCGCAGGTGCTGACCCCGCGCCTCGAGATCCGCGCCAACGCGCTGGGCTCGCGTTCGCAGACCTTTCCTATCACCAGCTCGACCCTGGGCCTGACCAACGACGTGCGCATCCTGCGTACCGAGCCGGAAAGCCTGCGCGAGATCGTGGTGAAGTGGGATTCGATCATCGAGTACGACATGCCGGTCGAGATGCCGGAGCTGATCAATGTGCCGCCGGGAATGACCGCGGATGTGAAGCTGGACCGCACGATCGTTCGCGTGCGTGCGGCCAACGACGTCATCGACCGCCGTCAGAAGGTGCGCTTCCAGCCCATCGATCTCGGCGTCATCAGCGATCCCAAAGCCATGGTCGGCGAGGAGCAGCGCATCATCCTGCGCAAGGTCAGCGGCCTTCCCTACAACGTCGAACAGGATCTGGGTGCGACGGTGGTGCTGAAGCCCCTGCCGGCGAGCATGGTCGTTCCCGCGGTCCCGGTGCAGGTCCTGATGGCGCGCGAAGACATCGGCCGCTACCGCGTCGAGCTCGTGCCAGCGGTCGTGAACCTCACGGTGCACGGGCCAGAGAACCTGCTGAAGACCCTCAAACCCGCCAGCGACATCACCGCGTATGTCGATCTGCGCGGAGCGTCCGATCTCAACGTCGCCCGCGACCTGCCGGTGTCGATCCTCGGACCGGCGTGGCTGACGTCCGATCTGGTCACCGTCCAGCCCAAGCTCGAAGCCGTGCCGCCCGACGTGCCGCTCCCGCCGGAATCGTCCCGGCCTGAGATCGCCCCGCCCGAGCCCCAGGCC
>JACCZE010000176.1 GCA_013696105.1 Planctomycetota bacterium
ACGCCTGGAGTCTCAGGCCAAAGAGCTATCGCGATCCAACGATGATTTGCACCGCTTCGCTTCGGCCGCATCGCATGATTTGCAGGAGCCGCTGCGCATGATCTCGAGCTACCTGGGTCTGATCCAGACTCGTAGCGTGAACCTCGAGGAGAATCTGCGCACGTATCTCACGAACGCGATCGCTGGGGCCAGCCGGATGAATGGGCTGATCACCTCCATGCTGGAGTACGCCAGTGTCGGCTCCGCAGAGCCGGAACTTACGACATTCCCCGCAGCTGAAGCGGTAGCCGACGCCCTGGCCAATCTACGTCTGAAAATCGAGGAAGTGAAGCCAGCGATCGACATCGCCGAACTGTCGACGATCACAGCGGACAAGACGTTGATCGTGCAGCTTTTCCAGAATATCATCGGCAACGCGATAAAATATCGTTCCGAAACGCCCCACATTGCTGTTTCGTCGAGCCAGACAGAACGCGAGTGGATCTTCGCCGTTGAAGACAATGGGATCGGGGTAAAGGCCGACGACCTCAAACGCATCTTCGAGGCTTTTCAGCGCTTGCACACCTCGGACTACGCGGGATATGGAATCGGCCTGGCAACGTGTAAGCGGATCGTGGAGATGCATGGGGGAGAGATCTGGGTCGAATCGACGCACGGGGTCGGATCGCGGTTCTTCTTCAGTGTCGCTCGACCCACCAGCTGTTTCATCCCTGTGCAGAACGACCCCTCGCATATATGAAGAGGTGCCGATACCGGTTGCTTCCACATCCGTAGTCGGTTCAACTCCCGTGATGAAAATCCTCCAGGTGGAAGACAGCCTCAACGAGACGTCGCTGTTGGCGGAGGCGATAAAGTCGTCGGCCGTGGACATCACGGTCCAGGTCGCCCCGAACGGGCTGCGCGCGATCGAGCACCTGCACCTGGCCTCGCAAGGCACCCACGACGTGCCGGACCTGATCCTGTTGGACCTGAAGATGCCGGTCATGGACGGCATGTCCTTCCTGCAGGTCAGGTCGAAGCAAGACGCGCTGCTGCGCATCCCGGTGGTGGTATTCATCTCGTCGATGAAATCTCCGACCGTCGACAAGGTGAAGACGCTGGGAGCCACTCCCATGGTGAAGCCGATGACCTTCGACGACTACCTGGCCCTCGCCCGTCGCCTGTCGCGTTTCCCGTCGCTCGATGCGACGCCGAAGCACGGACACCAGGTGATCAGCGTCGGCTGAGGGGCTCCCCGCGGCCCGGCCGCCCCCATAGCCCATCGCCAGTCGAATGCGTGGTGGTCGACGATGTCTTTCTCTGCCGCCATTGGGAGCAGCACAAGTTCGTCGTCTTTGGCGAGGAAGCCCGCGTGTTGGCATTGCGGGATCGCCTCTCTAGAAATCGCGCGTATATCCCGCGGTCCAGCCACCGTCGACGGTGAGGACGTGACCGGTGATGTAGGCGCTTTCGGGGGCGGCGAGGAACAGGGTGGCGTAGGCGATGTCGGCGCAGGAGCCGGGGCGGGCGAGTGGGACGTGGGAGAGCATGCGGCTGGCGGATTCGCTGGCGGCGCCGGACTCGTCGTAGAACAATTTCCGCGTGCCGTCGGTGAGGATCGAGCCGGGGGCGATGGCGTTGACCAGGATGCCGTCGCCGCCGAGTTCTATCGCCATCGCCTTGGTGAGGTTCACCACGCCAGCCTTCGCGGCGGTGAAGGCGCTCTGCAGGCGCAGCGGGACCAGGCCGGCGACCGAGGAGATGTTGATGATCCGACCGCTGCGGCGCGGGCGCATGGCGATGGCGGCGGCGCGGCTGACCAGGAACACGCCGGTGAGGTCGATGGCGATGATCCTGTCCCATTCAGATCGCGGGAAGCGGTCGATGGGGACGCGGTGCGCAGTGTTGATGCCGGCGTTGTTGACCACGAGGTCAAGGCGTCCGAAGCGCGCGGTCACCTCGTCGAGGACGCGCGCAACCGCGACCTCGTCGCTGACGTCCAGGGCCAAGCCGATCGCGCCAGGGGTGCTGGCTGCTGCGGCCTCGGCGTCTTCGCGACGCATGTCGGTGAACACCACGGTGGCGCCGTTGGCGCCGAGGGTCTCGGCGATCGCTCGGCCGATGTTGCGGCCGGCTCCGGTGACCAGGGCGACCTGGCCCGCGAGATCCACGGTCATCGGCATGGCAGGCTCCATCGGTGGGTGTTCATAGCAGGCACGCCGGATGCTCGATCAGGTCGACGATGCGGCCGAGGTAGTCGGCTGCCGGCTGTCCATCGAGCACCCGGTGATCGGCGGACAGGCAGAGCGCGATCGTCGTGCGCACGGCGAGGGCGTCGCCGACCGCCCATGGGCGCGGCGCGGCGCGGCCGGCGGCGAGGATGCTGCTCTGGCCGAGCGGGATGATGG
>JACCZE010000222.1 GCA_013696105.1 Planctomycetota bacterium
GTCGAGCGGCGATGGCGGCATACAATTGGCGAAGCCAATGCCGCCACGATCAGGACTGCCCCGCAGTCCTGATCGAGCCGCGACAAAGCCCGGGGGTAGGCCGCCAGGCCGTAGGGGCTTCAGCCCCTGAGCAAACGGGCGTCGAGCGGCGATGGCGGCTTACAATTGGCGAAGCCAATGCCGCCACGATCAGGACTGCCCCGCAGTCCTGATCGAGCCGCGACAAAGCCCGGGGGTAGGCCACAGGCCGTAGGGGCGCCAGCCCCTGAGCAAACGGGCGTCGAGCGGCGATGGCGGCTTACAATTGGCGAAGCCAATGCCGCCACGATGTCGGAGGCTTTCGACGACATCGAGCCGCGACAAAGCCCGGGGGTAGGCCGCCAGGCCGTAGGGGTGTCAGCCCCTGCGCATTAGGGGCGTCAGCCCCTGAGCATTAGCGCGCCTTCGCCATCCGCGCGCTCGGGCGTGAATCGTGCGCGGTCAGGCGCTTCACCGCCGCGTGCAGCTCCTCGATGCGATCGGTCTTCTCCCAGGTGAAGCCTTTGCGTCCGAAGTGGCCGTGGAAGGCGGTCTGCCGGTACACCGGCTTGAGCAGGTCGAGCGATTCGATGATCGCCTTCGGGCGCAGGTCGAAGACTTCCTGTACGGCCTGACCGAGGACCTCGTCGCCGACGTGGCCGGTGCCGAAGGTGTCGACCTTGACCGATACCGGCTTCGCGACGCCGATGGCGTAGGCGACCTGGACCTCGCAGCGCGTCGCGAGCTTCGCTGCGACCACGTTCTTCGCGAACCAGCGCGCGGCGTATGCGGCCGAGCGGTCGACCTTCGAGGGATCCTTGCCCGAGAACGCGCCGCCGCCGTGACGGCCCATGCCACCGTAGGTGTCGACGATGATCTTGCGGCCGGTCAGGCCGGTGTCGCCGTGCGGCCCGCCGATCTCGAAGCGTCCGGTCGGGTTGATGTGGAAGATCGTGTCCTTGTCGACGAGCTTTGCCGGGATGACCCGCTTGGCCATGGCGATCATGTCCTTGCGGATGGTCGCCATCTTGGCTTCCGGCGTGTGCTGGGTCGAGATCACCACCGTGTGCACGCGCACGGGTTCCACGCCTTCGTATTCGACCGTGACCTGGCTCTTCGCATCCGGGCGCAGATACTTGAGCTTGCCGGTCGAGCGCAGGCGCGCCTGCTCCTCGACCAGGCGGTGCGCGAGGTGCAGCGGCAGCGGCATCAGCTCGGGCGTCTCGTCGCAGGCGAAGCCGAACATCAGGCCCTGATCGCCGGCTCCCTGCTCCTTGTTCGACGACTCGTCGACGCCCATGGCGATGTCGGGGGATTGGCTGTGCAGGGCGACGAGGATGCCGCACGAGTCGGCGTCGAAGCCGACGCGCGAATCGGTGTAGCCGATCTCGCGGATGGTCTTGCGCACGATGCCTTGGACGTCGATATAGCCCTTGGTCGTCACTTCGCCGGCGACCACCACCTGGCCGGTGGTGCACAGCGTTTCGCAGGCGCCGCGGCTCTTCGGATCCTGGGTCAGGAACGCGTCCAGGATCGCGTCGCTGATCTGATCTGCGACCTTGTCGGGATGGCCCATGGAGACGGATTCCGAGGTGAACAGCGAGCGGGCCATGGCGTATGCTCCTGCCCGATCGTGCGGGCGGCGGAAGGATCGACGGACGAGGACCATCGCTCTATGACGATGGACCGATGGATGAGTATAATGCGCAGTGGGCCATGTAAAGACGATTGGACGGTCTCGTCCGTCGGCATCCAGATGTCGAGCAGGCTGCTGTCATTCAGCAGCCTGCTTGGCTAGCGGCTGCTAGCGGACGATGCCCAGGACCAGCAGCGCGAGCAGGCAGCCCGAGGTGATCAGCAGCGTCGCGAGCACCCCGTTGACCACCCGCAGGGCGGCGATGATGCCGAGCACCGCCATCGCGAGGACCAAGCCGGTGAGGACGTTGGAACTGATGGAGATGCCGATGTAGGGGCGCAGTCCGACGACCACGGCCAACAGCACGATGATCGCGCACAGCACCTTGGTGCCTTGGTCCTTGGCCCTGACGATGGCGATGGTGGCGGGAACTGCCTGCAGGACGCAGAGAGTGGTTTCCAGGGAGAGTGCGCTCATGGGCCGCGATCGTGGTCCAGGGGTCGAAGGGGCAAGCCCCGCAGTCGCCATCGTTCTCAATAGAGCAGGAGGAAGCCCCCGCCCGGTTTCGCCACCGCGCTCGCCAAGCCCCAGGTGGGGGAGCCCTCGGCGCGACCGGCCGGGCCCGCGGGCTTGCCTTTCGCATCGTAGAGCTGCCAAGCGAGCGATCCGCCCTGCTGCCAGCCGGTGTCCTCGAGCCACGCGACGAGCGTGCGACCTTGCGAGTCGACGGCGATGGTGGGATGCTTGGCCGCGCCGGTCTTGCCGGGAACGGCGAGCGGCCCAGAGGGCTTCATCGACTTGGGATCGGTGCGGCTGATGAAGACCGCGCCATTGCTTTCCCAAGCCAAGAGCGCCGCATCGCCCGCGGAGGCGAACGCCGCGGTGCTCATCTGGCACATGCTCGACTTCGAGGGATGGAGGACGCTCACGGTGAAGGGCTTGCCAGCCCCGGGCGAGGTCACCAGCAGGCTGTCGCGCTGACTGAGCGAGGAGGCTCCGCGGAAGGTGGCGTAGATCCGGCCCTTGGCATCGACGCCCGCGCGCATGCCGCAGCAGCCGCAGGCACCGGTCGGCTTGTCGCTGATCTTGATCGGTGCGGTGAAGGTCTTGCCCTCGTCGATCGAACGCGCGACGAACAGGACGCGCTGCGTATCGTCCTTGGCCTTCACGCCGGCATGCCAGAAGACGTGCACCACGCCGCTCTCGTCGGCGACCACCGCGCCGCCGCCATCCAGGCCGTGGTCATCCGGCATGAGCTTCCGCTGCGGCTCGAACGTGGTGCCGGCGTCGTCCAAACGGGCATACCCGCCGTTCCAGGCCACGTGAGCGCGGCCTTTCGCGACTGCGAGGTAGGCCCCCCGGATGGTGCCCATCGCACACACGCTGCCTGCCGTGCTGTTGACCGTGAGCGGCTTGGAGAATTCCGCGGCGCCCGCAGCCCGGCTCACGTAGGACGCATCGCCCTTGCCAGCGTCGCCGGTGTAATAGATCAGGTGCAGCATTCCCGCCCCGTCCATCACCGCCTGGGGCTGGATGCCGCCATTGGGGGTGCGCAGCAATTCGACGGCCTCCTGCGCATCTGCGGCCATGGCGGCGGAAGCGACGGGAGCAAGAGAAACGACAGAAGCGAGTACCGCGATAGCGATAGCGCGCGTATGGCTGACTGCAGGCATCGGGATGATCTCCATGACCTATGATCTCCGCTGGGGTCGAAATGTTACTGGGATTTCCTGGGAGGAGTTTCCCGGTCCAGCTCCTCGACGATCATGCGCGCGGCGCGCGCGCTCGCGCCGACGCCGCTGGTCCAGGCGCGCACGCCTGCGGCGGCGGTCCGCCGTCGCCGCGCCTCGTCGAAAGCCAGTTCAGCGATCGTGCGGGCCATCGTCTCGGGACGCATTTCGATCACGCCGGCATGGGCGCGCAGGATGGCCATCGAGTCCGGCTGGTTGCGGGTATCCCAACCGACCACGGTGCAGCACCCGGCGGCCGCCGCTTCGAGCATGTTCTGGCCACCGCGTCCCGACCCGAGGCTGCCGCCGACAACGGCGATGCCGGGAGTCGGCGCGTCCGCGGTCAGCGCGTAGAGCGTGCCCAGGCGGCCGATCTCATCGACGATGACCACGGCTCCGGCCGCGGGCGTTCCACCCTGGGTACTGCGCCACGACGCCGCTCCGAGATCCGCGCACCACGCGACGACCTGTGGCGCGCGCTCGGGATGGCGTGGGCAGATGACCAGGCGCCACGTTGCACCGAGGTCGCGCCAGATGGTCAGCAGCGCGCGCTCCTCTTCGCCCGAGGTCGACGCGATCAGGAGGATCGGCTCGGCGCCCAGTCCCAGGCGCCGACGCTCGCGCATCACCGCGTCGCGGTCGGCGGTCACGACGATGTCCGCTTTCATCGATCCGCTGACGTGCACGCGCGGAACGCCGAGCGCGCGCAGGCGCGCACCGTACGCGGCGTTCTGGGCGATCGCCAGTGACACCCCGCCGAACAAGGCGCGCGTCGCAGCGCCGCCGAGCATGAAGCGGCGGAAGCTGCGTTCGCTGGATTTCGCGTTGACCAGGACGACGGGGATGCCGCGCGCGAAGCAGGCGCACAGCAGCAGCGGCCAGATCTCGCTCTCGAGCAGCAGCACCGCGCGGGGACGCGTGCGGGTCAGGAAGCGCGTCACCGCCCACGGCAGGTCGTAGGGCAGGAACGTGCGCTCGTATCCAGGGAAACTCCGATCGAGACCCTGCCGGCCGGTCTCGGTGGTGGTCGATAGGAGGAAGCCCGGACGCGCGCCTCGCTGCGCGAAAGCATCCTCCAGTCGGGCGACCAGCGGCCGCATCAGGGCGACTTCGCCGAGGCTGACACCGTGGATGAGGATCGGCCCCGGTGTCAGGCGTGCCCCATCCCCGGTGAGCTTGTCGCGTAGGCCGACCAGGCTCGATCGGCGTCGCCACATGCGCGCGATCCCTGCAGCCAATGCCACCGGGACCAGGACTCCGTAGAGCGCGGCGACACGTGCCCCGCGCCACCGCCACCGCAGCCAGCGCGCCGAAACCGCGGCAATCGCGTCGGAATCCGCCGTCATCCGATCGCGGCGGCCAGGGCGTCGGGATCGAGCATCGCTCCGATGCCTGATTCCCCGCACGCCAGCAGACCTTCGACCGGCAGCGCCAGGCGCGCACCGCGTTCCTGCAGCGTCCGCGCGTGCGCCTGCACCACCGGCTTCTGCCACATCACCGGATTCATCGCCGGAGCGAGGACCACGGCTCGGTCGGGCTCGAGTGCGAGGAACAGCGTGGTCAGGAGGTCGTCGGCGAGTCCGAGCGCGAACTTCGCCAGGCAGTCGGCGGTGGTCGGCGCGACCAGCAGGGTCTCGCACCAGCGCGCCAGTTCGATGTGAGGCATGTGGCCGTCGGCAGGCCACATCGACGTCCATACCGCCTGGTTGGATACCGCGGCCAGCGCGTGCTCGGACACCAGCTTCGCTCCGCTCGAGGTGAGGATGCAGCGGACCTCGTGCCCGCGCTTCTTGAGCGAGCGCACGACTTCGGGCGATTTGTAGGCAGCGATGCCTCCGGAGATGCCGAGCAGGACCTTCATGGGCCTAGCATCGCGTGGGCCAGGCGTGATTCCAGCGGCGGTCTATCAGGCCGCCGAAACAGCAGGCTGAGAGCATCACGAATCCGGCGCGACCTGCACGCTCTTGTGCCGGGTTTCTGTGATGACGACATTCTACACCAATGGGCTGGAACCGCCCCCCCGGGCCCCCGCAGACCCCACGTGGTGGCTGGTCGTCGTGACCGGTCCAGTTGGGACGTTGTGGACGTACACGCTGAATTGTCCCCATTGAAATCGCCAGCAGTCCGCGTCGATTCCTCAAGCTTGTCAGCCATATCTTCTATCAATACTGGCACCATGGGTCCGCTCTATCACGGGCAAGCACGTTGTCTGGAGCTGGTGACCGCTTTTGCGGAACCGGTCGTGGCCGGGCCAGCAGACAACGTGCGCAAGCCGGACGTCGACCGACTCATCACGCGTGCAATCGAGGGCTATTCTCGACAGCACCGACCATTTGAATCCGCCGACATGGAAAACGTCCGCAAGTTCATTTGGGAGGAAATTGTCGACGCCGATGAACGTGGATGCATCCCCAATGGGTCCGGTGCCACCGCTTTTATCGTCTTCGCCTTTGCGTATGGGGCATGCCTCATGAACAGTGGACAGCTCAACTTCAATGGCATGAAGGGCATCATGGCGTCGGTTGACGAGTATCTGTGCGCGGTGTGGCGGCAGGCGGGAGTTGAGATGGCTCCAAGCACTCGGCCGCCATCGTATTATAGCGGTCAGCGGAGGATCACCTGATATCCGGGCGATGCGTGGAATTCCCCCGTGGCTGAAACCAGGCTTCCGTGCAGATGCCTCGGAAGCGGTGAATGAGACCCGTGTGCGATTTTCCGACCACTGCAACTTCTGGGCGATTTCCGGAATCGTTAGCCCCTTGGCATAGAGTTTTTTGACCGGTCTCATGACCTTCCGGAGGTGCGGGCGTGCGACCGCCCGGACGATTTTACGGCGGGGAAACCACTCCTCGCCGAGGAGCATGCGGGCAGCCACGATCATGCTGGTCAACTGCATTCGTTTGATCCCATAGCGTGCGGCGATCGTCGCGTAGGTGGCACCCTCGGCGTACCATGCTCGCGCGCGGACGAGCGTGCTGGCGAGTCGTTCTCGCTTGGCTGCGGTGCGCTTCGACTGTGCGCTCTGACGGGCCTCGCGGATCCTCTCTGCTTTCTGCAATTTCCGCGCCGCGGATTCAGCCGGGGTCAAGGCTCTCCGAGGAAACCCCTGTGACTTCAAATAATATGCAATCGCCTGCTTCGTGATCCCAGTGAGATCACTCAGCTGCCGATACGATGCACCGTCACGCGCGCGCCGCAGGACCTCATCTTCGCTGATCCGCCACCGCCGCGATCTCGTGGTAAAGCGCCGTCTCCACGTCGTTGCCCAACCGATGGCGACAACAATTTTCTTCATTTTTTGATATGGTACGTGGCTCAAGCGCGCCGCATCTCCGATCTTCATGCCGGCATAGAGCCCTGTAATTACCTGAGACACCTGCGTCGGGGAGACTCGCATCTGGTGGCTCAACGCTCTGATGACCTCCTCGGTTGGCTTTTCAGCGGGAGGATGCGGAGTGGGCAGTACAACGTGCGTGCTCTCGGCGCCGATCACTCTGGCATCCCTCAATAGACCGGTCGATCACCGACATAAAGGTCGTGATCGCGCCAGGCAGGCTTCTCTGGCAGATCCTGCGCCACGCCATCACAGGTGACACCGGTGATGACGCCGTTCGCATCATAGATCCCTGATAGAAGCAGCCATGCCATGAACACAGAAACCATGAGAAGTCCACGTGTGAGCATGACCACAGTCTCAAAACAGCTCCCGCTGGTCAATATGCAGGGCTCTATTTTCCATGTGCAATGAAGACCCAGGCAGCGACGGGATCGAAACTCGGATGATGGCGCGCATCATGGCACGACCGGCAATTGGTCGTTCCAAGAGTTTTGACCACACCGCGGCTGGTGGCATGCGCGTCCGCGCCCCGATGACACGAGGCGCAATGGACTCCGGTGACGATGGTCTTGGGCGCGATCTCCAGGCTATGACAGGATACGCATCCATCGGTCCGATCCGCATCCTTCAAAGAGACCCACGCCCGCGCATGCGCGCTCTTCGACCACACGTCATGCGCCGCCTTGTGACAGGTTGCGCATGAGGTGCTGGGCTCTGATCGCTCATCAATGACAGACGTCAGATGATCATGGAATCCCGCCAATATCCTCGGTTCTGACGGTAAAGTGGCATCAATCGGCACCTGCAAGCGATCCGCTATGCGTCCGTCAGCCGTCACCAACAAGACCTCGGTCATCATGCCGCTATTTAGGACTGGCCGCAGAATGCGAGCGTTCTCCATGGCGATCGGAACCGTGGGAATGACCGCGATCACGCCGGCTCGGGCCACCGCAGCCTCGGGCTTGGCGGTCACGACGATGGCGGCTTCGTCGGCAGTCCAGCCGAAGGTCGCCAGGGCGGCGCCGACGCCGGGGCGCTGGCCGTCAACCTCGCCGCTCAGAATGAAGCGGGTAGCGACGTCGGTTGCGAGTCCGCGGCATGCCTCTGGCAGTGCTGCGAGAAGATCGATGCCGCCCAAGGATCCCGTGCTGCAGCCGCAGTTGCGGATTTCCCCGCGTAAATCGTGGATGATGAACCAGGCAGTCGCCTTGTGCGTGTGCGCGCGTGCCAGAGCTTCCTTCAGGATCTCGGCGCCGGTCCCCATCCCCGTGGTCACCACCTGCACCTGCGCTCGGGTGGAACCCTCCGTGGTACGGAACGTGACGGTTTTCACTCCCGGCAGAACCCCGACTGCGCGCATGGCAATCTGCTCAGATTTCCCAGCTACTAGATCCAGGGGGGTCTGCGTGAGCGCAGAGACGCATCGGCAGTCGGTCGCAATCGCGATCAGCCGAGCAGCGACCGGAGAGGTCAGGGCGATCGTAAAGGTACGTTCCTCGTTCGCCGCGAGGTCGATGCGCGTCAGCGAGGGGCTGGCCGTCAGGAGCGGCTCGGGAACCGGGACTGGTGGATCTCTGGACTCGGCCGCGATGAATAGCAGCGAGACAAATGCGGCGCTCAGCCCCAGGAATCGGTAGAGAGCCGCGGAATCGAGCATCGTCATGCCCAGTTAGATGGGCGACAGACACGCGTCCAGAGCGAACGGGCATCAGTGCCCTGGCGAGCCGAGTGTCGCTACGCCCGAGAACCGGAAGTCTGGTTAGAAATATTTTTGGATCGTCATCCCTGCATGAAACGGCTATATTACCTGTCATACCAGGTAGTTGCAACAAATACAACGATCGGTGTGGTACTCACAAAGATTTTCATTTGAAACACACCCTTCCTTAGCCTTTGACCGGTAGGAAAGCCCCACCACAACACGCTCCCCACCGACTGACCGGTGATCGCATTTTCCTCCGGAAGGTCGACCCTTTGAATCGAGAATCAGCTTCATTTCGAGCATGCAGTGGGGTTTTTCTCACTGGCCTCATGCTGGCGGCCCTGCCCATCTCAGCCTGCGCCAAGCGTGAGCAGGCTCAGCCTGCCCCTGTGGTTGTGGCCGACCCAAATCCCAAGCCGGCAGCTCTTGGATCATCAGCAGAACCTCAGAAGCCATCACCGGCCCCAGTGATTAGTGGCCCGAGTTCAGCAGTTACAGGTGAGCCACCCCAATCGGAAGCGAGGCCGCTCGACCCGCGCGTTCGCGCTGCAGCCGCGTTGGCCCGCCGAACTCTCTCTGATCCGACGCCCCAGATGGAGCATGCGCGCAAGAAGACGGTGGCTCCGAAAGGCTTCAATCGAGAGAAATATCTCGCAGATCCGGCAGCGTACCTTGATCTCCTAGCTCCTTCTCGCTCGGTCGAGCCGGCTCAGCCAGCAGCTGACATCCCCATGCTCCAGCCAATCGGCACCACCGGGGCCGCCATCGGCGTTGGGCAATCCTGCATCCTGCGCGTCAAAACCGAACCAGGCATGCCTGCGACGTTCGCAAGTTCGGGCCTTGGCAGCTTCGAAAGCGGCTTTCCGACCATCACGGTTGCAGCCGATGAGCAAGGAATCGCCGAAGCGCGCTTCACGGCGACCAAAGGCACTATCGGTGATTGTCCAATCATCTGTGCCAGCCCGGTTCGGGGTGGCACCATCCGTTTTCTCGTCCGTGTCGATGAACGTTCATCGAAAGGTAACCCATGAAGTCTCTCATAAGCCTCCTTTTCATCGCGGCGATCATGATCGGGGTCTGCCCACGCAGCGAGGCAACGGATGCTAATGGCTGCCCTCCTTTGACAGGAGAAATCATCACCAAATGGTTGGCGAGCTGCTACAATCTGAAATATTGCTGCAAATGTGGTGAGAACGGAGAAGGATTCACAGTCCAGTTCGTTCCTAAAAACACTTCGTGTCCTGAGGGGATGAGCGAGTCCTGCTCATCAGGAAACTCGATAGTCAACAACCTGAACGGTCGGTATCGCCATTTTGCCTGGGACTATTCAGTCGAGCTACCGGGCGTCTCCTCGACCTGCGGTCCATGTGGAGGCATGGTCGCGGCACCGTCGGCCAATACGCTCCTTCCGGCGTTTGCCATCCAACGCGTTTTTTCTCCAGACAATGTGTTTCCGACCTCCTTCGGTCG
>JACCZE010000248.1 GCA_013696105.1 Planctomycetota bacterium
GGCCCACGAGGCGAGCTCGCACCAGGAGGCCGAACGCGCGCGCGAGCGCGCGCAGCCTGCCCCGCGTGCTGCGCGTCCGCAGAAGACCGTGGTCGGAGCCGAGCGTCTGCGCCGGATGCTGCGTCAGCCGAACACGCTGCGCGAACTGGTGGTGCTCAAGGAGCTGCTCGACCGTCCCATCGCGTTGCGCCAGGGGAAGTGGGCACGCAGGCGCTTCGGCGCACGCTGATCGATCGGGATCCGGCAGCGACCGGCACCGCCTCACAGCCCTCATCCTCATCCTCATCCTCATCCGCCGCTGAACGCTACACTCCCGACGCCGCCACCGTGGTTGGCGCTGGCGCCGGCTATGCGGCTCGGCAAATAAGCGCATGAATACCAAGGGGCTTCCAACGGACGACGAACCCGCGGACCAGTTCTCGACCATGGAATTCATCGCCGAGGCGCGCAGGCCGCTGCTGATCGAGCGCCATCGCACCCTGATCGAGGAGACCGAGACCAGCCTGTCGGACCAGCTGGTGACGGGCGAGGCAGACAACCCGCGTCTGAAGGCGATGCTCGATCAGCTCAAGAACGAGGCCGAGGTCACGCGCATCAACGGCCTGATCCAGACCCTCGCGTCCGATAGCCATTACAAGGACACCACGCTGCGCGCGGGCCTGGTCGACGAGCTCTGCCTGATGCGCGAGCACAAGGGCGTCGAGGTCGCCACCCTGCAGCTGCACATCATCGGCGTCTACCGCCACGTCCGCGAGATGGTCATCGCTCGCCAGGGCGATCCCCCGGGCCTGATGGATCTGCGCGAGATGCCCGCGACCATCCTCGGGCGGCTGCTCAATCCCATCAAAGCGGAGTTCGGCACGCCCAGCCTGTCCGAATGCCTGGTGAACACGCCCTCGTTCGGCGACCGCTGCATGCGAACGATCAAACGCATACGCCGGGCGGAGAAGGGCTCGTCGAATTGGGAAGAGGCCAATGGCGAACCCCCATTGCCCCGCGAAGTCGAGCAGCCCCTGGAAGGCCTCCCCGAGAGCGAGCGCAAGGCGACGCGCGCATTGCTGATCGGCGACCGCATCCGCAGCCAGTTCTACAAGGACGTGTTCCTGCGCTTCCTCAATCGCAATGAACTCGAGCAGCGCGAAGTCGATTCGCATCGCACCGTCCTGCACTGGCTCGAATCCATCGAGGCGACCGCGCACCTGTATCCGTTCATGCAGGGCCAGACCGCCGGGCAGAAGGCCTTCCGCCTGAGCCAGCTCCTGGGGAAGATCATCCAGATCCACGAGATGTACGCGCGCGTCTCGCTGGCAAGCCAGCACCCGACCTACCGCGACGCGTTCAAGACCAAGAACACCCGCGAGCGTCTGGCCGTGTTGGCGAAGGACCACTATCCCGTCCTGGCGATGACCCCGGAATTGATGCTGGCAGCGCTGCTCTGCCCCTTCCCTGCGTTCGTGGAATGGGTCCAGGGGCGCGTCGAAGCGCAGGACTTCGTGCTCCCGCCGGATTCCAAGCGGTAGGCGCGCTCGGCTGAGGGATCGCCGATCCGAGCGCCCCTGGTCAACGCAGGTCTGGAATCCGTGTATCACTCAGGAGAGCGCGTCGCCCGAGCGCGCCGTCGCTCACGACGATCCCGTCCATTCCCATGCCGATCGGACGCACGTCCGGAGGAGCTGCCATGAAATCGATCGTCACCCTGCTCGTTCTCGCCGCCGTTTCGGCCCAGGCCCTCGAGACGACGCTGGTGCTGCGCGCTCCGAACTCCCCGAACCAAGTCATCGAGGTCTCGCCCAACATCGGCACCATGACCCTCTACGACGTCACCGAGAGCGGCACCCGGCGCGCGAGCTCGGCGAACTTCCTCTTCGACCTCGAATTCTACGACAAGTACATCCTCGACGAGCGCAACGGGGTGCCCTACACCGCACTGCGCACCGGCAGCCAGAACAACAAGCCGACGTGCGAGCAGATGCTCGCGCAGTTCCCCAAGGATCCGACCGACCGCGAGAAGCAGAAAGGCCTGCCGAGCTACCAGGCGCGCGCCCGTGCATCCGAGGATTCGTATTGGCTGAAAGAGCACGAGTACGACGGAGTGATCCGTGGCGCGTGCAACGCGAAATACGTCATGCTGTGCGCGCCCTCGAAGCACGCGCTGCTCTTCTACGAGCTCAACGGCGACAAGATGGAACTGCGCGCGTGGCGCAATTACGGCGTCGACCTGCTGGTGCCGCAGGCGATGAACTCGCTGCCCACACCGCTGGAGGTCGTGCGCATGCTGCCCGACGAGGAGCAGAAGAAACTCCAGGATGAGATCGCCGCCAAGGAGAAGGCCGACGAGGAAGCGGGCAACCAGGTCAAGGACACCCCCAAGAGCGACTGCTGGGTCGCGACCGGCGGTGACAACATCTTCATCGTCGTCGATACCCTCAACAACATGATCATGAGCTACCAGTTCACCGGCAAGTCGCTCGAGGTGAAATCGGTCCGCAACATCAAGTACGACCTGATGATCCCGACCTCGTTCAAGACCATGGACAACGACCAGGACGCGTTCCAGCG
>JACCZE010000259.1 GCA_013696105.1 Planctomycetota bacterium
ACATCAGGCAAGGCGACCATACGCAAAGCGACCACAGGTACTGCGAAGAAGTCCGGTGGCTCGGCCAAGGCGAAGCCGAAGACGGCGAAGCTCCTGCGCGCGGTCGCGGCGCGCTGACCGGCTCGTCATCGTGACCAATGAGATCCCCAGGGGCACCCCCCTGGGGATCGTCGTTCGTAGCCGGCGCCGGATGGCGGCACAGGATCCGGACGGCGCTCAGTGCATCTGGGCGTCGCAGCTACCGATGCCGGGGCGATAGAAATTGAAGCGCACGTTGGGATGATCCGCGAGCAGCGACATCGGCACCGCCGAGTCGGGGATCTTCTTCGAAATCATCAGCGTCGTCAGGCGCATGCCGAAGGGATTGTCGTGCACGCCGGCGTGCCAGATCGACACGCGCTCGGCCTTCCAGGTCTCCACCGGGCCGACGCTCGCCGCCTGCGTCGGCACGATCGAGACGTTGCCGCCGCCGGAGGTGCGCGCGTTCTGGATCACCGTCATCGGATGCAGGTCGACCACGCGCGCGGCGAGGCGACGGTATTCCGCCGGAGACGGCGGCTTGTCGGCGAACGCTCCGGTGCGTTTGACCGGGTCGTTGAACGCCCAGTGCTTCACCTCGCCCTGACCCCCCTGCATCACCACGCAGCGGATCTGATCATAGGTCTTGGTGTACGCTCCGAGATCACCTGCCGGGAAGTGCAGGTGCGCGTCGGGGATGCGCAGCTTCTTATCGATGCGGTCGAAGCACAGGTCCTTGTCGGCCTTGGCGAAGGACAGCGGATGGTCCATCGCCACCGGCTTGCCGTTCTCCACCCATTCGTCCATGCCCCAGAAGTGCGCGTCGTGCAGCTTCATGCCCGTGGCGTTGACGATGCGCGCGACCAGCGGCAGCTGTTCGGTCGGGCCGATCGGACCGCAGATCCCCGCGGGGTTGTCCGCGGTCGACTGCTTCCAGGCCTCGATGTATTCCAGGGCTTCGGCGAGGTAGAACTCCTCGAGGGTATCGTAGAACACCACCTCGAAGCCGGGGCGGGCCAGCGTGAGCATGCCCTCGGGTTTGAGCTTCGCGGCGTCTTTGAGGATGTGCTCATCCAGAGTGGTGTAGTCCCACCAGTCGGGCGAGATCTTGCTGAGCGCGCGGGCCATCGGAGTTCCTTCGGTGGAGAGGTCAGTTCAGGAGCGTGCGCAGGTAGGCCGCGGTCTCGATGATGTCGGCGCGCTGCTGCTCACCCGAGATCTCGCGCTCGATGACGTATTCGCCGGTGAAGCCGCTCTTCTCGAGACGCGCGATGAATTCCGGGAAGCGCACCAGGCCCTCGCCGACCTTGACCTCCGGGCCGAGGAACAGCGGGTCGGACGGGTAGCGGCCGTCCTTGGCGTGGACGTTGCGTATCCACGGTCCGAGCAGCTCGAGCGCATCGATGGGATTGCCGCGGCCGTACATGATCAGGTTGGCCGGATCCAGGTTCACGCCGAGATTCGGCAGCCCGACCTGCGTGATCAGCCGCAGCAGCGTGGTCGGCGTCTCCTGCCCGGTCTCGAACCAGAAGGCGACGCCGAGCTGTTGATAGTGGCTCGCGATGTCGCGCACCGCATCGACCACCGCGGTGAACTCCGGGTCGCCGGCGTTCTCGGGGATGAAGCCGAGGTGGGTGATGACCGCGGGGACCCCGAGGGCGCGGGCGAATTCCCCCGCGCGCTTGAGCGAGGCGACGCGCATCGCGCGGTGTTCGGGCGGCACGATGCCGATGGTGGTCGGGCCCTGGGTGAAGTTCCAGCGGCAGGGCCCGGCGTAGCCCGCCCAGAACGAGGTCATGATCACCCCGCGCGCCCGCGCATCGGCGCGGGTGCGTTCGGCGAGCGCATCGCTCCAGATATCCGGCCTCCAACTCTGCAGCTGGCAGACGCGCAGCCCCAGATCGAGCAGTCCCTGGAAATTCGGCAGCGGGTCATGGAGTTCGACGATGGCGCCGATGCGGTCTGCAGTCATGGGGCCTCCAGAGAACGTTCGTAGACCTGATCGATGACGCAGGCCTCGCCGAGCAGATCGCTCAGGGGATCGCGACCCTCGGCGGAGAACGCCAGGTGCGAATGCCGGCGCCAGCCTTCCGCGTACGCGAACCGTCCGGATTGCCTGCCCACCGCCGCGCTCATCGCCTCCATCTCGGTCAGGTAGGCGTCCATCCCCTGGCTGACATCGAGCCAGCGCTTCTGCGACTGGTGGCAGGCGAGCATGGCGCGTTTGGCCGCGAGCACCGGCGCGATGTCGACGTACTGCCCGGAACGGATCAGCTTGCGCAGGCCATCGCGCAGGCCGTGGGGAAGTGCGTGGTACAGGACGGCCTCCCCCTCGTACGGAGCGACCTCGGGTGCGGAGCGGAAATTGCGCATGCCGCGCACGAAGGTCGCGGACACCACCAGACGGCAGGCGTTCTGATGGTCCTCCATGTAGTCCTGAGGCGATTGCGTGAGGACGATCGTCGGCTTCACCCGGCGGATGACCGCCGCCGCCGCCGCCAGCAGTGCTGGGTCGTAGAACAGGCCGATGTCATCCGCGAGCGGCGGATGGGCGGTGCCCCCTGCGAGCCGGGCGGACGCCTGCGCTTCCTCCCAGCGCAGACGCACGATCTCGTCGCGGTCGTGCTCGGCGGTGCCGCAGCAGCCGTTGGCGAGGTTCCACAGATGGATGTCGGCCCCCGCCTGCTTCAAGCGCAGGAGCGTGCCGGCCATCATGAACTCGATGTCGTCCGGGTGAGCGACCGCCGCCAATACCACCGGCTTCACCCGCGATGCGTTCCCCACGTTAGCCCCCTGCCCGTGCACCCGATGGCGCTGGGCAGGAATACGCGACCCCGCACCGCTGTCCAGGCGCGCGGCTCAGGGCTTGCGGTCTTCGCTGCCGGCCTGCTTCACGAAGCGGGTCATGATCGCTACCACGCGCTGGAACTGGTCGTTGCCGTCGAAATAGAGGGTCAGGTTGCCCTTCCCTTTGCGCTCGGTGACCTTGACCCGTGTCCCCAGGAGCTGGAACAGGTTGGCCTCGAGCTCACGCACATGGGATGGGCGCTCCCCTGCTGCTACGGGCGCCTTCGGCGGGCCGTCCTTGGCCAGGCGTTCGGCCTCGCGCACCGACAGGCCCTCGGTGATGATGCGATCCGCCAGGGTCCGACGCCATATCGGGTCGACGCACGAGAGCAGGGCCTTGGCATGGCCCATGGACAGCTGCGCCGAGGCGAGCGACCTCTGGAGGCCCTCGTCGAGCGTGAGCAAGCGCATCAGGTTGGTGACGCTGCTGCGGTCCTTATTGACCCTATCGGCCAGGTCATCATGGGTAAGACCGTGCTGGTCAATGAGAACGCGATAGGCCCGCGCAAGTTCTATTGGGTTAAGATTTTCGCGCTGGATGTTCTCTATCAGCCGCAGCTCGGCGACGTGCTGGGGATTCTCCTCTTCACGGATGACCACTGGCACCTTGACCAGTCCCGCCAATTTCGCGGCTCGGAAGCGCCTTTCGCCCGACAGGATCTCATAGCCCACCTCGCGCTTCATCACCACGATCGGCTGGAGGATCCCGTGTTGGCGGATGCTCGCCGCGAGCTCGTCCAACGCCGATTGATCGAAATCCTGCCGAGGATTGGCGCGCGGCGGGGTGATCAGGCCCAGGTCGACCTCGAGGTAGCCTTTGCTCGGCTCGCCGCGACGCATCGTCTTCGCCAGCACGTCGCTGACGCTCCGGCCCAATCCGCTGTCACTCAAGCCCATCGATCAACTCCTTGGCAGCGGCAAGATAGGCGATTCCCCCGGCACTCAACGGATCATGCTCGAGGATGGTCTTGCCGTGGCTCGGGGCGGCGGCGAGCGCCACGTCGCGGGGAATGGTGGTGGCGAAGGTCTTGGCACCGAAATGCTGTCGGATCTGGGCTTCAACATCCCGACAGAGGGGATGCCGGTGATCGTGCATGGTCAGGAGGATTCCGTGCAGGGTGAGAACCTGGTGGTCGGTGTCGCGCAGGTCCTGGACGAACGCCAGCAATTGGGCCATGCCTTCCATGGCGAAATACTCGCATTGCACCGGCAGGATGAGGCGATCACAGGCCAGCAAGGCATTCATGGGCAGCAACGACAGGTTCGGCGGGCAATCGATGAAGATGACGTCGAAGGCGGACCGGTAGGGTGCCAGGGCGGATCGCAGGGCCAATCGGCCTTGAGCACCCTGGGCGAGCGAGCGCTCGCGTTCATGAAGGTCATGGCTCGCGGGGATGACCAACAATCCATCGAGTCGGGTTGGCGAGGGGACGCCGCCTTCGTACACAGACTTGTCTGCCAATCCCGACCCCAGGACGCTGGACGCATTTCCCTGCGGGTCGTTGTCGATAACCAGGGTCTTTTTGCCAGCCAACGCGCAATACCCCGCCAGGTTGACGACGGAGGTCGTCTTTCCAACCCCGCCCTTCTGGTTCGAGATGGCAAAAACGACACTCACGCGTGTTCCACGTGGAACGGCCACCGAGCATGGTTCCACGTGGAACTCATAGGCGGCGCAAGGTGACCGTGGGTTGGAGCGTCAACCCGGTGCGATCGATCTCTGCAACGGCAGTCAGAAAAGAACCACCTCGTAGTGGGTGAGTAACAACCTCGATCAACGCCGTTCCCGACGTGTCGGGCTCGCCTTGGTGAATGCTCAAGACGCTGACGCCATTGGCGGACAGGACGTTGGTGATGCCGGCCAAGATGCCCGGGCGATCCGGCACGGCGAATCGCGCGTAGCTTCCAGTGTATTCGTCGTTCTCGGGAACGAACGCCAGCACCTGGGATGCGGTGAAGAAGGCGAAGCGCCGGCAGGTCAGCGCGTACCGGCCGCTGACGACATCGACGACGTCCGCGAGCACCGCGCTGGCGGTGGGCAAGGCGCCGGCTCCCTGGCCCACGAGCAAGGTCGGGCCAGCGGCATCGCTGACGACGTAAATGCCGTTGTAGTTTTTAGATACGTCGGCGAGAGGGTGCTCGAGCGGCACCAGCGTCGGCGCTACCCGCAGCTCCAATCCGGTCGGGCGCTGCCGCGCCGCCGCCAGCAGCTTGATGCGGCAGTTCATGGTCTTCGCGGAGCGGATATCCTGGAAGGTGAGCTGCTGGATGCCTTCGAGGCGGACGCTGGCGATGGGGATGCGGGCATTGAAGGCGATCCGAGCCAGCAGCGCGAGCTTGTGGGCCGAATCCGTCCCATCGACATCGAGGGTCGGATCGGCCTCGGCGTA
Source organism: Planctomycetota bacterium (assembly GCA_013696105.1). Classification (GTDB taxonomy): domain Bacteria; phylum Planctomycetota; class UBA11346; order UBA11346; family UBA11346; genus JACCZE01. The sequence goes on from JACCZE010000259.1 coordinate 5,256, forward strand.
CCCGAGCTTCTGCGCCTCGGCCAGGGCCTCGGCGAAGCCCTTCCCCTCGAGCTCCATCTTGGTGAGGATGAAGTTGCAGGTGCCGTTGAGGATGGCGTAGATCGCCTCGATGCGGTTGGCGACCAAGCCATCGCGCACCGCGGCGATGACCGGGATGCCCCCGGCGACCGCGGCTTCGAACGCGACGCCCACGCCCTTGGCCGCGGCGGCGGCGAAGATCTCGTCGCCGTGCTCGGCGAGCATGGCTTTATTCGCCGTGACCACGTGTTTTCCGGCCTGGATGCAGGCCAGGCAGAGGTCGCGGGCGGCGGTGGTGCCGCCGACGAGATGGATCACGGTGCCGATCTCGGGGTCGCCCAGGATCGCCT
>JACCZE010000313.1 GCA_013696105.1 Planctomycetota bacterium
GCGCTGAACAGCTGCGGCGCGCACGCGAGCGCGCAGCGCAGCAGCACGAGCAGCTGCCGGCCGTACGCGGTCGCCGTGGGCAGAGCGATCGGCTGAGCGGAAGCGGCCACGTTCCTCGGATCAGGCCGATGGCAGCGCCGGTGGCACGACGGCCTCGCCGTCATCCAGTCCAGCGAGCCGGCGTACCTGCGGGTAGAGGAATTCGCGCGCCAGGATGCGCGCGGTGGCGGCCAGCGGCACGGCCAGGAGCGCACCCGCCGCGCCGAAGAGCGTGCCGAAGGCGAGGATGGCGACGACCAGGATGACGGGGTGCATCTCGACCCCCTTGCCCATGATCACCGCGATCAGCACCGGCTCGAGTCCCTGCACCACGATGTAGGTGGCGACCGCCGCGATGTACTGCCACTGATCGGCACCGCTGAGGTACAACAGCATTCCGACCGGCACCAGGGCCAGGCCGGCCGCGAGCGGGATGGCGGTGCCGAAGCCGAGCAGCAGGCCCAGCACCAGCCAGCTCGGGACCTTGGCGATGGCGAAGCCGATGGCCGCGATCACGCCCAGGATGATGCAGATCATCACGCGGCCGCGGAAGAAGGCCCCGACCACCAGGTGGATCTCGGCGAGCAGGCGCAGCGTGCGCTCGCGGTGGCGCAGCGGGATGTGCTCGATGATGGTCCGGCTGACCAGCGGCAGGTTCAGCGAGAAGAAGTATCCGTACACCGGCACCAGCAGCAGCATCAGCAGCCAGAAGCCCACTCCCGCGAAGATCCCCAGCACGCGATTGACCATGCTGCGATCGCCATCGCGCATGTTCCGCGACAGGTCCTTGGCCTTCTGCTTGAGCCAGACCTGGGCATCGAAGTCGTGGTCGTCCGACTGCACGGCGATCCCGGGGGCGAGAGCGCCCTCGGATGCGACCGGCTTCGATTCGTCCGGAGCGACGCGTTGCGGTTCGATCAAGCCGCGCTGGACCAGGAAATCATGGGCGTTGTCGAGGTAGCTCTGGTCGCCGACGCCGTTGCGGTTGAGGTCGCGCAGCAGCGGCTCGCCCGCCTGCCAGCGGCCGTCGCCATTCGAATCGGTCCACACGTCACCCTGGACCGTGCCCTGGTAGAGCGTGCGCCCCTCGTGCCAGGCCTTCGGCACCCCGAACACCAGCGCCGCGATCAGCACCAGGGCGCCGGATCCGAACACCGCGGTGACCGCGAGCTGGCGCGAGCAGCCGCGCTTGGTCAGCCAGGTGACGATCGGATCGAGCATGTACGCCAGGATCAGGCCGACCAGCACCGGCGTGAGCACGCCGGACAGCCGCGAGATCAGCCAGAAGAAGGCGATGATGCCGAGCACCTCGATGATCACGCGCGTCCAGCGGTTGCGCAGCAGATCGACGACGCTGGGTGCCGGTTCGTTGGCCATGCGCTGAGTGTGACGCCCTCCCCCGCCGGTCCAGTGGGCGGGACTGCAGGATCGGACGCTTCAGACCGTCTTGCGCGTCGCCTGGCGGCGTTCCTCGGCGGCGAGGGCGGCGCGGCCGGCGTCGGCTGCGGCGGGATCCCGGCGGAACGCGCGTGGACTGACCCCGACGTGGCGGCGGAAGACGCGCGTGAACCACACCGCATCCGCGAAACCGACCTCCTCGGCGATCGCTCCGATGGATCGACCGGTCATCAGCAGCAGCTCGCGCGCCTGGTTCATGCGGTGGCTCTCGAGGTAGCGCATGGGCGTTGTGCCGAGCTGCTCGCGGAAGAGGTGCGACAGCCGTGACGAGGACATGCCGCAGGTGCGCGCGATCTCAGCCAGACGCTGCGGATGATCGGCGCGCGCGCACAGCCGAGCGATCGCGAGCTGGATGCGCGGATCGAGGTTCGCGTGCGCGGATTCCGGATTCACCGTATCGCACCACAAGAGGAGCTGCTCGAGCGCGCTCATCGCCAGCGGCACCCGCCGCCGGTGCGGGGAGTGCGCGAGCACGAGCACCTCCTCGAACAATGCGACGATGCGCCCGCGCGCCTCCTGGAGGTCCTCACCGGAGGTATCCAGGGTCAGGATGCCCGGGCTCGCTTCACGCCAGGTCAGCCACTCGAACCAGTGCGCGCGGGGGAAGAAGTAGACCCACAGGTGGGTCCAACGTCCCGGTTCTTGATCAGCCGCGTAATCGTGCGCCACCCCCGGCTTGAACAGCAGGAGTTGACCTGGCCCGCAGCTGAATCGCCGCTCGCCGCGGTTGATCCGCCCGCGGCCGTCAGCGGTGTAGTTCAGGATCCAGCCATCCATCCCGTGTTCGCGCCACACCACGCCGTGGTCCGCGCGGTCGATCACCGTGCGTCCGGCCATCAATTCGGCATTGAAGGAGACCACCGCGGGCTTCTTCATGACACGATCCTACTGTTTTGTAGCACGCGCGCATCTTGTAAAGGTCCTGGGTATCCGCTCTATTTCTGCTCGAAACAGCCAGATCCCGTGATTCTCCGCCGCCAAGGCCTTCCCCGCCTGTTCCCAGCTGCATAGCACGATCCAAATGGCTCCTCTCCCGATGACCACCGCACCGAAAGGGCTTCCATGACCGCACCCATCCGCTGGGGAATCCTCGGCACCGGCAACATCGCCAAGCAGTTCGCCCGCGGCCTGCAGGCCGTTCCGGACGCCACCCTCGCCGCCGTCGGCTCGCGCTCGCAGGCGTCGGCGGACGCCTTCGGCAGTGAATTCACGGTCGCCCGCCGCCATGCGACCTACGAGGCGCTGGCGCGCGACCCCGAGGTCGACGCCATCTACGTGTCCACGCCGCATCCGATGCATCAGGCCAACAGCGAGCTGTGCCTGCGAGCGGGCAAGGCGGTGCTGTGCGAGAAGCCCTTCACCATCAACGCCACCCAAGCCGCACAGGTGATCGCCCTCGCGCGCACCGAGAAGCGCTTCCTGATGGAGGCGATGTGGACGCGCTTCCAGCCCGCGATCGCGCGCGTGCGTCAGTGGCTGCAGGAGGGCGCGATCGGCGAACCGCGCATCGTCCAGGCCGACTTCGGCTTCCGCGCCGGCGTCGACCCGAAGTCGCGCCTGTTCGATCCGGCCCTGGGCGGTGGCGCACTGTTGGATGTCGGCGTCTACACCGTGGCGATGGCGTCGATGGTGTTCGGGCCCACGCCCACACGCATCGACGCGCAGGCCCACCTCGGCTCGACCGGCATCGACGAGCAGACCGCGATGGTCCTGGGCTACGCCGGCGGTGGACTCGCCGTGCTGTCGTGCGCGGTGCGCACCAACACCCCGCACGAGACGCGCATCATCGGCACCGAAGGATCGATCCACATCCCGTCGTTCTGGCGCGCGACCAAGGCGACGCTGACGCGCGGGTCGGCGACCGAGACGGTGGAGATGCCCTTCACCGGCAACGGCTACAACTACCAGGCGATCGAGGTCGGACGCTGCCTGCGCGCCGGACTGACCGAGAGCCCGGTCATCAGCCTGGACGAGACCCTGGCGATCATGCGCACGATGGACGCCGTGCGCGATCGCATCGGCCTGCGCTATCCCGATGAATCCACCAAGTCCTCCACCCTCACCGCGAAAAAAGGTTGATCACATGAAGTACGGATCCGTCGTCGGCGTCTCCAAACCGGTGTCGCGCATCGCGCTGGGCACCATGATCATCAACACCCGCGAATACGAGCAGAGCGCCACGCTGCTCGATGCGGCCATGCGCCTCGGCTGCTCGACCCTCGACACCGCGTACGTCTACGCCGGCGGCGACAGCGAGCGCGCCATCGGCCGCTGGATGGAGGAGCGCAAGAACCGCGAGCAGGTGGTGATCCTGACCAAGGGCTGCCACCACAACCAGGATCGCAAGCGCGTCACGCCCTTCGACATCAGCGCCGACCTGCATGATTCGCTGGCGCGGCTGCGTACCGATTACGTCGACATCTACCTGCTGCACCGCGACGACCATTCCGTGCCGGTCGGCCCGATCGTCGAGGCGCTGAACGAGCACAAGCGGGCCGGTCGCATCCGCGCGTTCGGCGGCTCGAACTGGACGCACCAGCGCATGCAGGAAGCCAACGATTACGCCAAGGCCAAGGGCCTGACCCCGTTCACCGCGTCGAGCCCGAACTTCAGCCTCGCCGAGCAGGTCAACGATCCGTGGGGCCCGGGCTGCGTCACCATCAGCGGACCGCAGAACGAGGCTGCGCGCGCCTGGTACCGCACTGCGGACATGCCCGTGTTCGCCTATTCGAGCCTGGCGCGCGGTCTGCTCTCGGGCCGCATTTCGCGCGCGAACTTCGCCACCACCAAGGACCAGTTGGACGACGCCTGCAAGCACGCGTACTGCCACGAGGTCAACTTCAAGCGCCTGGAGCGCGTCGAGCAGCTGGCCAAGGAGAAGGGCGTGACCGTGCCGCAGCTGTCGATGGCCTGGATCATGAACCAGCCGCTGAACGCGTATGCCCTGGTCGGCGCCGCCAACGAGCACGAGCTCGCCGCGACCATCGCGGGCGCCGAGCTGAAGCTGTCGGCCGAGGACTGCGCGTGGCTGGACCTCAAGAGCGAGGCGCGCGCCGCGAAGGGGTAGGGGAAACGTTCTCTGTTCTCGGTGCTCCGTTCTCCGTCGACAGCCGGACAGCAGCACCGCAGACGCTGTTCGTGTGGACGGAGACGGAGCAATGGGAACGGGCGGCAGGCTCAGGACACCTCGGTGCGAGCCTGCCGCACGGTTCCGATCAAGCGCTGCGTTCCATCGTCTCGTGATGAAACGGTAGGCGCGCAGGACGACGCCGGGCATCGTTTCGCGCGAAATCCGCCTCCCCCTCTGCTTCTGGCCTGTCGACAAGGACTTGCAGAGGGGCGGGCACGACGGTGATGACCAGGGGTCTGTATCCTGAGCGTTCTGTGACGGCGTCCCGCAACATCTTCCCCACACCGGGTGATCGCTACGATCCGGTATGACGTGTGCCGACCACCGACCCAGCTCCCCATGCCTCCTGAAGTCCATCCTGCAGCTGATGCTGCTCATCGCCTGCGCGATGCCGGTCTGTGCCCAGACCCAGGTCTTCAACAATAACGTCCCGCTCACGATATCGGATTCGGCGGCGCCCCCGACCAAGGCGAGCGTCTATCCATCGCAGCTCTACGTGTCCGGGATGACGAATCCGACGTCCGTGACCGTGCGCCTCAATGGGTTCTACCACCGCCAGCCGGTGGATCTCGACATCGTGCTGGTCTCACCGACGGGACGAGCGGTGAAGATCATGTCCGATGTCGGGGGCACCTCGCAAGTATCGAACGTTTCCATCACCATCGCCGACACCGCCAGCAGCCCCATCTCTCAATTCAGTCTCTTCAGCGGAACGTACCGCGTGAGCGACGTGCTCATCAGTCCCAACTCGACCGATCCCATGCCCTCTCCGGCTCCTAACGCCGGCTATGGCACCTCGATGGCCTTCTTCAACGGTTTCAATCCCAACGGCTGGTGGTCGATCTATATCGCCGATGACACCACGGGCGGTACCGGCACCAACTCGATGACCGGATGGACGCTCACCCTGTCGGGTCCTCCAGCGAACGACGATCTGGCCAACGCCGAGGTGATCGCCTCGGCGCTCACCAGCGGCACTACTTTCGCCGGGACCTCCGAGATCGGCGAAACGCGTGGCGTTCCTGTCTCTCCGCGACGCTCCGTGTGGTACGATTGGACGGCGCCAGCCACCGGCGAATACGTGATCGAGACCACCAATGTCGCCTACGACACCACCCTCGACGTCTACACCGGCACTGCGTATCCCCTCACCCGCGTCGCCTTCAACGATGATGCCCCGGACCAGAGCGTGGCCCAGAGCGGACTGATCCTGTCGGTCACCTCGGGCACGGTCTACCACATCCAGGTCGACGCGTATTTCGCCTCCGGCGTCGGCCCGTTCGATCTGCGCATCTCGAATCCGGTCACCCCCGTGATCACCAGCGCCACCACCGCCGGTGGCACCCTCGGCGTCCCCGCCACCTATGCCATCCGCGCCAACAACTACCCGACGTCCTTCAGCGCCACCGGCGTGCCTCCGGGCATGACGCTGAACCCGACCACCGGCGTCATCACCGGCGCGCCGACCTCAGCCGGCACTTTCGCCATGGTGGTTGGCGCGATCAATTCCGCCGGGACCGATACCCAGACCGTCACCGTCACCGTCACCAATCCCCCGCCCGGAATCACCAGCGCGCAGACCGCCGCGGCGACCATCGGCGTCCCCTTCACCTACGACATCGTGGCCACCGGCGCGCCGACCTCGTTCGGTGCGGCGCCGCTGCCGACCTGGCTGACGGTGGACACCGCGACGGGACGCCTGTCCGGGACCCCGACCGCAGCGGGCGTCGCGTCCGTCGCGCTGAGCGCGACCAACAGCGGCGGCACCGGCACCGGCATCGTGACCATCACCATCTCGGGGCCGACCTCGTCCTCGACCCGCTTCATCAACACCACCTCGGATGCGTCGGGGTGCGGCTTCGGCTCGGCCGCGGCGATGCTGGTCGGTGCGCTGCTGTGGTGGCGGCGGATGCGGGTGTAGGGAAGATGGTTGCTGGTTGCTGGTTGCTGGTGACAGCCTGCCAGCCGTTCCAGGCCCCCTGCATCCAAGCGCGTCGTCCATCCACCATCAACCAGCCAGCGACTCACCAGCTGCCCATCAGACCTTTTTGCCTGACGGCCCCAGATTCGCCGCCATCTGTTCGCCCAGGCGCTGCAGCGCCGGGCAGTGGTCCATCTGCTCGAGGCGGATGTTGATGATGCTGAAGCTGCCGCGGTGGGCGCGCGCGCGGTCCCACGCCGCCGCGAATTCGGCTTCCGTCGACACCGCGGCGCCCCAACCGGTTCCCAGGATCTGCGGCAGCAGTTCGTAACGCCAATCCAGGATGTCGTTGAAGCGACCGTCCTTGATGAAGCGCTCGGTGGTGTAGCCGCGGTTGTTCAGCACCAGCACGATCGGGTCCTGCCGCTGCCGCACGATGCTGCTGAGCTCCATGCCCGTCATCTGGAAGGCGCCGTCGCCCACCAGCACCACTGGCCGCAGGTCCTTGTTGGCGCAGCCGACGCCGAGCGCGCCCGGAACCGCGAAACCCATCGAGGTGTAGTACGCCGGCGCCAGGAATTCGGTCTTGCGGTGGATGACCAGATCGATGGCTCCGAACAGGCACAGGCCGACGTCGCAGACCACCGCCATGCCGTCGACCAGCCGGTCGTTCAGCAGTTCGAACAGGCGCGTCGCGCGCATCGGCACGTCACCGGGCTTCGCGACCTTGGCGCGGCGTGCGCGGGCTTTCGGCAGCGCACGCTTGCGGATGCGCGCGTTGGCGAGCGCGCGCAGGAAATCGCCGAACGCGATGCCGTCGTAACGGTGGCGGCTCACCTGGACCTTCTCCGAGGTCGCCTCGATCGCGAGCGAGCGGTCGAGCTTGGCGGTGAACACGCCCAGGTTCACGTCGGTGAGGAAGGTGCCGAGCATGAGCAGGCAGTCCGATCCCTCGACCGCCTCGCGCACGTCGGTGCGGCCCATCGCTCCCTCGTACACGCCGAGGTAGTTCGGATGCAGCTCGCTGATCACCGACTTGCCGAGGATGGTCACCGCGATCGGGATGCCGGTCGACTCGACCAGGCGCGTGAGTTCGATGCCCAGTCCGTAACGGTGGACTTCGACGTCGGCGAGGATCACCGGCCGCTTGGCCTTGTTCAACAGGCCCACCGCTTCGGCCAGCGCTTCGGCGAGCGCGTCCGCGTCGGTCGGCACCTCGACGGTCTGGCTGACGTGCGCATGGCGCGGACGCGCGTCGACCATGTCGCGCGGCAGCTCGATGTAGACCGGGCGCTTCTGCTGCCAGCACACGCGCAGGGCGTCGTCGATGCGACCGAAGGCAGCCTCGGCGTCGTCGATGACGATCGCGGCGGCGGTGATGCGCTCGAAGATCTCGCGTTGGGTGCTGAAGCTCTTCACCTTGTGATGCAGCATCGGATCGTTGACGCGTTCGCGCATGCCGGGCGCGCCGCTGATGACCACCACCGGCGATTTCTCGGCGTAGGCGCCGGCGATGGGATTGGCGAGCGACAGGCCGCCGACGCAGTAGGTCACGCACACCGCGCCGATGCCGTTGACGCGCGCGTAGGCGTCAGCCGCGAAACCGGCACCGTCCTCCTGGACGGTGCCGATGATGTGGATCGGGCTCTTCGCGAGCTGCTCGTAGAATCCGAGGACGTAATCGCCGGGAATGCCGAAGACATGGCGCACGCCGAAGTCCTGCAGGCGCTTGATGAGGTACGCTCCGATGGTGGGCTGCTCGACGGCGACGGTGCGGGCCATAGGGCCTCCTATCCGACTATACCCCGCCAGCGGCGCCGGTGACAGCGCTGACGGCCCGACCCGCACGGCGGTTGCCCCGGCAGATGGACCACGGCAAGGTGCGCAGATGCGCCATCCCCCCGTCGTGCTCGTGTCCGCCGTCGCTCTCGCCCTCTCGCTCGTCGCCGGCTGCGGCGCTCAGCGAACCGCCGAGCCGCGCGTGGTCTCGCGCGACGGAATCATGCCCGCGGTCGCGTGGAGCGACGCCGAGCGCGCGAAGCCGGTGGCCGCGAAGCTGCTGCGCACCACCGACCAGGCCAGCACCTTCCTGATCCTCCTGAACCAGGCCGAGAGCCCCCACACCCACGACACCCACGACGTGATGGTGGTGATGGTCAGCGGGGGCGGGATCCTGCACATCGGCGATCGCGCGGAGCCGGTCCGCCCGGGCGATATCATGGAGATCCCGCGCGGAGTCGTGCACTGGGCCGAGAACACCGCCCCGGGCGGCTCAGTGGTCTACGCGGTCTTCACCCCGCCCTACGATGGCTCGGACATGCATCCGGTGGGATCGCGCCAATTCTGAAAAACGGCTGTCCCTCCCCTGGCTCCACGGTCCACACGCACGTGACGCTCGCCGATCGCACCGGCGCCGGGTGCTCTTAGGCTCCGCCATGCCCATGCACCCGCGCGAACGCGTGAAACAGTGGCTTCCGCATGTGCTGCTGCTGGCGCTGGCCGGGGCGGCGGTGTGGTGGGTGCTGTCGATCATCGCGCCGATCCGCGACGCGCTGGTGCTGGGCGCCGCGCTGGCCCTGCTGACCCATCCGGTGCTGTACCTCCCGCTCGAGAACCTGCTGCGCCGGGCGCTGCCGTCTTGGCATGCCGACCAGCGCAGCTACCTCGCATCGCTGATATCGACCTTGGCTCTCGCGATGGGGGTCGCGGGCTTCTTGCTGCTGGTGCTGTGGGCGGTGATCGGCGATGTCCCGGCGACGCTGCGCGCGGGCGCCGGACTCGCCTTCCAGGACCCCAAGCAGATCCGCGTGGTGGTCGAGGTGGTGGCGATGCGCACCAACGCGCTCCTGCAGCTCTACCCCAGCCTGGGCATCACGCCTGGGGACATCCGTCTCGCGCTCGAAGGCTTCCTGGTGCACAGCCGCTTCGGACCGGAATTCGTGAAGTTCCTCTTCACCGGAACGGGCGGGCTGATCGTGCAGATGATCCTTACGTTGACGACGGTGTTCTACCTCTACAGCCAGGGGCCCCTGCTGGGTAAATTCATGCTCACCCATTTGCCGCTGTCGGAGCGGCAGCAGCTGGGCTTGCGTCTGCGCTTCCATCGCACGGTGCAGCACATGCTGGCGGCGACGATCGGGAAGGCGGTGGTTCTCGGATTGTGCCTGGGTGGACTGGCCTGGTCGATCGCCGGATTCAATGTCGTCCTGGTGTCGCTGGTCGGGATGTTCGCAGGGCTGATGCCCGTGGTCGGGCACGCCTTCGTGTGGCTGCCGCTCGCGGGCGTGCTCGCTTCGCAGGGACGTTGGATCGAGGCCTCGACGCTGAGCGTGGCGTCGATCTCGGCCGCGTGGCTGATCGAGCAGGCCACCTACCGCATGGCGACGGCGCTCGGCACGGACGATGAATGGCTGAGCTTCCTGCTCTTCCTCAGCGTCATCGGCGGCGCGTTGGGTTCTGGACTCGAGGGCCTGATCATCGGTCCGGCGGCGGTGATCACCGTCACCGTGATGGTCGAATTCCTGGGCTCTCTCTACGGTCGGGATCCCGCGGAAATGGAAGCGTCCAGCGCGGAAGCGCCGGAATCGACGCAGCCTCCGCAACCCTGAGCAACGTACTCCCCCGCAGGTGGGGCTGAAGAAAGTTCTTGGCCCGCGTCTCGGTGTGGAAGGTGGATCTCCTAGGATCCCTGGCGTGAACCAGATCATCCCCCATCCCGCCGGCCTCTTTTCCGGACGCATGATGGCCAAGCTGTCGGGCGCCGATTGGGCGGCGGCGAGCGCGGTCGCCAAGCCGTCGCGCCGACCGACGGTCGCGCTGCTGGTCGGGTCGAATGCGGCGCTGCTCGCGCTCCTGGCCTGGGCGGTCCTGCCGAAGGCCCAACCCGAAGCGCCCGCATTCCCTGCGCCCGCCATCGTGGTGCCCGATGCGACGCGCGACGGCGCGGTTTCCCCGATCCCGATTCCCGAACTCGCCGCGGGAATCCAGCAGCCGCTCCCAGTGGCCCCCGTTCTGCCGGCGCCTCCGTCCGCCCCCCAGGCGCAGACGCCGGCCCTGGACCCGCACGCGGATCTGCCCGAGTTCCCCGCGCCGCTCATCTCCACCGCACCCGTCGTCGCCACCGCGGTCGAGGCCCCGGAGCAGGCAGTGCCGGCTCCGGCCGCTGAGCCGCGCACCACCGACATCCGCGTCATGACCACGGGCTACTGCCCGTGCGAGCTCTGCTGCGGTGGCACCGCGGACGGCATCACCGCCATCAATCGCGACGTGCGTCGCCATCCCCGCGGCATCGCGGTGGATCCCACGCTCATCCCCTACCGCACCACGCTCACCATCCCGGGCTACGGCACGGCCCTGGTCGATGATACGGGAGGCGCGATGCGCCAGGACGGCGCTCGGGGCATCGTCCACCTCGACCTCCGCTTCCGCACCCATGGCGAGGCGAAGCGCTGGGGCGTGCAATGGCTGCAGATCGCGATGCCCGACCATGCTCCGGCTGC
>JACCZE010000326.1 GCA_013696105.1 Planctomycetota bacterium
GTCTGTCCCATGGATGGTGCCAAGGTCGACGCGAAGATCGCGCCGGTCGAAGCCAAGACCAAGGATGGCAAGACCGTCCTCATCGGCAGCTGCTGCGCCGGCTGCTCGGCCGAGATCACCAAGACCCCGGATAAATTCGTCGACTCCGCAGTCGCGAACAAGAAGAACGACGAGAAGACCAAGTAAGCTCGGAATGCGATGCGGGTACGTGGTCGGTGGTGGCGACCAGCGCCATCACCGACCAACGACCGTCGATCGCAGTGCGGGAACACGTCGAGCGCATCCCAGCAGCGCGGTCAGCAGGATCGCGAGCCCGGCCATCCCCGAGCCGAATCCGCAGCCCTGCGATGATCCGCCCGCGGTTCCGGAGCTCGAGACGCTCGACGTCGCGGGCGGCGGAGCCACCGGCGGCACCACTGGCGTCGCGGTGGAACGTTCGTCCGCGCCGATGTCGTGACCCGCTCCGGATGGACGTGCCTGTCCATCGATGTCGATCGTCACCGACGCGAGCGACATGCCGGCATCGATGCACGGACTGGCGGAACCCAGGTGCAGGGCCGCATCGACGAGCGGATCGGCCTGCAGCGAATTCGCGTCGCGACCGGTATTGGTCCGCCACGTGGCGAGCGACTCGCCCCAGGCGCCGCGATTGTCGTCGGCGAACCCGACGTTGCCGGTCCAGCAGTTGCGGTTGCTGGTGAATGCGCCCGCGAGACCTCCCGCCGCGATGTGCACGCTGGGTCGCGATCCGCTCATGCGCACGATGTTGTTCTGGAACACGACGCCGGTGCAGCCTTGTCCCGCGCCGTTCGCAGCGATGAACAGTCCGGCCTGGTACGTGGTCGCGACATCGATGCAGGTGTTGTTGACGAACGTCGGATTCTGGGCCGCATAGCAGAACAGGCCGGCCCCTTGCACGTTCCAGACGATATTGTTGCGCACGATGCCGTCGATGTTCTCCCACGGCGGATTCACCATGAACTGCGGCGCGGTGTCCTGTCCGAGGCCGATGCCGCTTCCGGCGATGTCGTGGATGCGGTTGCCTTCGAAGATGCACCCACGGGCACCGCCCTTGGCGTAGATGGCATCGCCATTGGTGTGGTGGATCTCGCAGCCGCGCACGGTGAGGTAGGAACCGCCCACGCTGTCCACCCCCAGTCCCGGGATCCGTCTGCCGTTGTAGGAAATGTCGCAGCCTTCGAGGGTGATGTTGTCGGCGTTAGGAACCAGCTTGACGCAGATGTAGCCGCTGTCGTGGATGCGGCAGCTACGCGCCAAGCCGGGGCCGGCATCGAACCGCAGCGCGTAGAAGTAGCCGCCGCTGATGTCGATGCCGGTGATCGATCCGCCGGACGCTCCGAACCACACCGTGTTGCTCTGGTTCACGTCCGTGGTCGACGAGGTGATCGCAACGCTCTCGGAGCCGTACGGTCGGATCGCGATGTTCGCGATGGTGATGTAGACGGTCTCAGTATAGGTACCGCCGCGCAGCACGATGGCATCGCCTGGGGAGGCCACCGACAGGGCCTTGGCGATGGTCCGGAAGGGCGACGCGAGCGTGCCGCCTCCTGTGTCGACGCCGCTGGTGGATACGTACCGGTCGGCGGCCGATGCCGGTACCGATGCGAGCGCGACCGAGATCAGGATCCCGAGGGCTGATAGCCAGCACGCTCGCCGGACCACTCGTGGGGTGCATCGCCGCTCCGCCTCGACCATGGATCCTCCTGGATGCCATGGATGGTAGCGTCGGTCGGCGCGAACGGCGATGGATGACCCTCGTCCGGGGAGCTCTTCCGCCGGACCTGGTGATACGGGAACGCCGGCCCCGTGGTGCGAATCCGCGTCATAAGCTCAGGTGTGATCAGCTGATCCAACGAGCGATAGCAGTGTCGATGGTGCCGTGCATGAAGCCGGCGATCAGAATGAGGATCGCAGCGATCATCGAGACGCTGGCGGTGAGACCGGGGATCTCCCGCCCACCGAGGTCGATTGCGGGCGGCACCGCCGCCTCGATCCGCGACCCGACGACGGCCTGTCGCCGCGAAGAGGGCATGTGGTGGTGGGCAGGCGAGAGGATGTGCATGGCTGCTTCCAATACAGAAGAGCAGAAGAGTGCGGTGCCGGTCTGCATCGATCGTAGAGAGTGGGAATCCGGCATGCGCGCGGTGTTCGCCAAACTCGCTACAGCATTACGTGGCCTCTGCGAATCGGGCGATGAGCGTCGCGATGGACGTCTCGCCGACCGGGCGCCGGCCATGCGTGCGCCAGGCACCGAGCGTTTCGACCCGCAGGTCGTAGGCGGGAGTCGCCCGCGTGACCTGCTTCGCCGCGACGAGCTTGCGCACGGCGGTGCGGTCGAGGCAGCGGATGCGTCCACTGATGTCCATCACGATCGGAGGGGCCGATAGCAACCGGCAGCCGGATCGTTCTTCGTGCAGGGCGAGGAGGCGGGCGATCTTGTCATGGCTGCATCCCGACAGCGTCTCGACCGAGGTCCACGCGAGGACGACGATCGCCCCCTGCGCAGCGAGATCGATGCCCCAGGCGCCGACGCGACCCTCGCGCACGAACTGCTCGAACAGTTTCCCGAGCGCATCGGCGAGCCCCACCCAGGCAGATGCCTCCAGCGGGGGATCGACCGGCACCAGACGCACGGCGCTGGCATCGTCGAGGTGGTCCAGGCTCATGGTCTCATGGTAGCTCGGCGCATCGGTGAGGAAGCGGGCGCGGCCAGCATTTGCAGCCTCGCGCCAGCTGCGAGACTGCCGCCATGTGGTGGCCTCTGCATGGTCTGGGGACCTTCCTGAAGCATCCGGCGCTGTGGCGCCGGCCGCTCGCCTTCCTGCTCGTCGGCTGGGTGCTGCTGGTATCCACCGGGGCCGGCGTCGCCTGGTGGAGGTGGCCGGCCGATGCAGCCAACTGGTGGCCCTGGCCAATGCACATCTTCCTCGCCATCGGCCTGGGGATCGTCTCCGCGATGGCCGTGTGGATCCTGATCATGCCAGTGTTGATGATGTTCGCGCTCGAGGGTCTGGCGCGGGGCATCCAGCGCGCCGCCGGTGCCCCGGAGGCGACCGAGGAGTCGCTGACGCGATCGCTCGGCTCGACTATGCGCGTCCTGCTGCGCACCCTGCCGTTGCGCATCGCCTGGACCGGGGCCGCGCTGATCGCTTCGTTCTTCGGACCGCTGGGCCTCTTGGTCGGCGCCTTCGCGATGGCGCATCTGGCGGCGATTGACGCCATGGATACAGCGCTGTCGGTACGCGGCATCTCCGGATCGGAACGCGTGGTCCTGATGCGCCGCCACCGCGACGAGCTGGTCGGCGGAGCGATGGTCGGCGCGGTGCTCAACCTCGCCCTGGGGGTGACGGTCATCGGCTGGATCCTGTGGCTGCCCGGCATGGTCGCGGGGGCTGCCCTGCGCGTGCTGTCGTGGCCCGAGGTGGCTCCGCCGACCCCGACCCTCGCTCCGCCACAGCATCAGCCTCAGCCTCCCGAGCCGCCGACGCCGACGCTGAACGCACCGCCGGTGTGACCTCGCTCGACGCGAGGAATTCCGCGCTATCGTGAGCCCATGCACGAGGCGACGCCCGATCTGTCTCCCGAGGACGTCCTCGGTCCCGGCGGGCTCCTGGCCACGCGCATGCCCGCGTACGAGAGCCGCCCGCAGCAGCTGGCGATGGCGCGCACGGTCGCCGATGCGGTCGCCAACGGATCGCATGCGATCGTCGAAGCGCCCACCGGCGTCGGCAAGAGCTTCGCGTACCTCGTCCCCCTCGCGCTCGAGGCGATGCGCACCGGACGCCGGCTGGTGGTGTCCACCGGCACCATCGCGCTGCAGGAGCAGCTGGTGCGCAAGGACATCCCGCTGCTGCAGGAAGTGTTCCCGCAGCTGAAGGCGGTGCTGGTGAAGGGGCGACAGAACTACGTCTCGCTACGCCGCATGTCGCACGCGGCGGACGTGCAGCTGGCGCAGCAGGCGCTGTTCGAGACCCGCGAAGAGGTGCAGGCGCTGCGCGAACTGACCCAGTGGGCCAAGGGCTCGCCCACGGGCGACAAGGGCGACCTCGGCTACGATCCGCCGCCCGCGGTGTGGCGCCAGGTGGTGTCCGATCGCAACAACTGCCTGGGCCGCAAGTGCCCGACCTATGAATCGTGCTTCTTCTACAACGCGCGCCGCGAAATGGAGGGCGCGCACCTGCTGATCGTCAACCACCACCTCTATTTCAGCGATCTCGGCCTGCGCGAGGATTTCGCCGGCATCCTGCCGCCGCACGACGTGGTGGTGTTCGACGAGGCGCACACCCTCGAAGACGTCGCCACCGACCATCTCGGAGCGTCGGTGAGCGAGGCCCAGGTGCGCTTCTTCATCGATGGCCTGTGGAGCCGCAAGCTCAAGGGGCTGTTCGGCGACGAGCGTTTCGCCTTTGCGCGCGAGGCCGCCGAGTACGCGCGCGCGCAGAACGAGGAGTTCTGGAAAGCCGTCGCGCTGCTCGCCGGCGACACCACCGAGGACACGATCAAGCTCGCCTCGCCACACCAAGTCGAGAACACCTTGAGCCCGGCCCTCGACCTGCTGGCGCAGCGGTTGGACGCCTGCGCGCAGCGTGCCGGTGAAGACAACCTGCTGCACGAGGTGAAGGCCCAGCAGTCGCGCGCCGTGGCCTTCGCCGGTTCGGTGCGCGCGATCATCAGCCACGGCATGGAGGGCCACGTCTACTACGCGCACGTGCCGATGCGCCGCACGCCCGGCGTGAACCGCCTGTCCCCGAGCCTGAGCGCGTCGCCCCTGTCCGTGGCGGACCTGCTGAAGGAGCGCCTCTTCGAGCAGATGAAGACCGTGATCCTGACCTCGGCGACGCTGGCGGCCGACGACTCCGAACGGTTCCTGTTCCTGCGCAAGCGCCTGGGCCTGGAGGGCGGGCTCGCGCAGCGCCTCGACAGTCCCTTCGACTTCCCCAACCAGGTGAAGCTGGTGCTGAACCAGTCGCCGATCGATCCCAACAGCCCGCGCTACGAGCAGGCGCTCGCCGGCTGGCTGGCCGAATATCTGTCCGATCCCGAACGCGGACGCATGGGCGGCAGCTTCGTGCTGTTCACCAGCTACCGGCAGCTCAAGGCGGTGCACGATCTCGTGCGTCCCGCGCTCGACCGCGCGAATCGCTTCGTCCTGCGCCACGGCGACGGCATGGGACGGGCGCAGATGCTCGATCTGTTCAAGCGCGTGGGCGACGCGGTGCTCTTCGGCACTTCCTCGTTCTGGGAAGGCGTCGACGTGCCCGGCGATGCGCTGCGCCACGTGATCATCACCAAACTGCCGTTCGAGGTGCCCAATCATCCCGTCGTCGAGGCCCGCCACCACGAGATCACGCGCCGTGGCGGCAACGCGTTCATGGAGCGTTCCGTTCCCGAGGCGATCATCCGGCTGAAGCAGGGCTTCGGACGGCTGATCCGCACCAAGAACGATACCGGCTCGGTGGTGATCACCGATCACCGCGTACTGACCAAGGCCTACGGTCGTTACTTCCTCAAGGCGCTCCCCCCGTGCGGGGTCGAGATCATCGAGCTCGCGCGCTACGCCCGCCCGGACGCCGATGCCGACTGAGCCGACCCCGCAGCGCGCGGCGCCGTATCGGGCAGGTGCGATGCGACCATGAGCATCGAGGCCGCCGCGACGCCGAGCAGATCGGACGGGGTTCGCGCCTGGTGCTGGCGAAACTGGTTCCTGCTCGCGTTCATCGGCTGCCTCGCCGCCGCGTGGGTGCTGCCGAAGATCGGCGCGCCGCGCGGTCCGCTCCACCCCGAACAGCTGAAGCCGGCGATCATCTTCGCCATCTTCCTGCTCTGCGGATTCTCGCTCTCGACCCGCGTGCTCGGCACCGCGCTGATCCGCCTGCGCGTGCACGCGTTCATCCAAGCCTACAGCCTCGCGCTCATTCCCCTGATCTTCCTGCTCCTGGATCTGATCTGGACGCAGGTGGGCATGCCCACGCCGTTGCGGCATGGACTGCTCCTGCTCGCATGCCTTCCCACGACCATCTCGACCTGCGTGGTCCAGACCAGGGTCGCCGGCGGCGACGAGGCGGTGGCGCTGGTGAATTCAACCGTCGGCAACCTCATCGGCATCGTGGTGACGCCACTCCTGGTCCTCGCGCTCACGGGTCGACATACGGATCTCCCGACGCGGTCGATCGCGTTGCAGCTGGGACTGATGGTGGTCCTGCCCCTGATCATCGGCCAGGTGCTGCGCATCCCGTTCGCCGCGCTGATCACCCGGCTGAGGAAACCCGCGGCGGTAGCCACCGGCTGGCTGCTCCTGCTGCTGATCTACCTGATGTTCTGCGATACCTTCTCGTCCCGGGTTCCGATGGGAGGCGGCGCACTGGTGGGCGTGGCGGCTCTGGTCGCCGTCCTCTACCCCCTGCTCATGCTGCTCTGCCTGACGCTGAGCTCGTGGCGGTGGCTGGCAATGAGCCGCAGCGAGCGCGTGGCCGCGGGCATCTGCTCGACCCAGAAGACCGCAGCCCTCGGTGTGCCCATGCTCTCGATCATCTTCGCGGGCGATCCCATGCTGCCGCTGCTGACCCTGCCGCTCCTGATGTACCACTTCGTGCAGCTGCTGGTCGCGACGGCCGTGGGACCGTCCTTGAAGCGGTGGGTCGAGGCCGTGGCCAGACCGCAGTCCCCCGCCTGCAGCTGAGGACACGCGAAGACGGGTCCGGGCCCAGAGCTTGATAAGGTCATCGCCGCCCTGACCCTGGAGCATGCTCCGTGGATTACGCGTCTCCGACTCGGCCATCCTGCAGCGCATCTGCGGTGCGGATGCCAAGCTGTTCCTGCGCGTCGGGACGCTGCTGCAGGCGAAGCTCGCCTTCACCGAGCTGGCGCTGGAAGGTGCTGCGGCCACCGAGGCCGGTCGCAAGATGCTCGCCGATCGCCGGCTGCGCGATCTGGTGCCCGACCAGTTCGAGGCCCTCGCAAGCGAACACGGATGCGCCGACCTGGACCTGGTGATGGTCGATGAACGCGGCGGCGCCGAGTCCGGATGGCGGCTGATTGCGCTCGCGGATGAACTGGGCAATCCCCTGACGGTCGCTCCCGCGCTCGAGGCGGTGCTCGTCCCGCCGACCGAGTTCGCCGCGGTGGTCGCCAACCTGTCGCCGGCGCTGCGCGGACCGGTCGAGATCCTGATGCAGGCGCGTGCCGATGACCAGCGTGCCGCCGCGCTCGAGCAGCTGCGCTACGCCATGCCGCCGCTGCCGGTGATCAGCGAGCTGATGCCGATGATCCTGAGCGACGGCGCCGAGCTGGTGCGTGAGCGCGCGATCGGCCTGCTGGTCGCGACCGGGGCCAATGTCGCGGTCGTCGATCTGATCCGGGCGTTGCAGCGCCGCGATGATGCCGCGCTCGCGCGGCATGGCGAATCCATCGCACGCCTGCCGGGGATGCAGCAGGACCTGGTCGTTGCGGCCGTGCTCGCGTCGCTGTCGCGCAGCAATGCCAGCCAAGGCGTGGTCAACCTCTGCCAGCAGCTGTCGACCCACCTGGCGACGCATCGCGGCCTCGACCGCCTGATCGAGCAGCTGCTGCCGACGCGCTTGAGCATGCTCGATCTGGTCCGCTCTCTGCAGGCCGTGGATCGTGAACGGATCGACGCCATCCTGCTGCGCCAGCTCGGCGGCAGCGACGAGCGCGATGCGCACCTGGTCGTGCTGCTGTCCGCTCCCGGCACCGGAGCGGAAACGGTTCCCGAGCGCGCCCGTCTGATCGAGCGCGGGATCGAACTGCTGCTGACCCCGGCAGAATCGCCGCCCGAACGTATGGCCCTGGCATCGGCGCTGCGACGTCTCGACCACGATCGGACGCTCGCGTCGAGCATCGCCGCGCGCGGGATGTCGATCGGCAAAGCCTACGAGACCAGCGTCTACTGGCTGCTCGGCGAACTCTGCCGCGATGGTGCCGTCGATGCGGCCACCGCCGAGGTGCTCGCGGGCCTGATGCGCAAACTGCTGCGCGACGCGTCGGGGCCGCACCTGGTGTCGATGCTCGATCAGCAGCTGCCCGCCCTGGTCCCTGCCAGCGATGCGGCCCGCGCGGCGCTGGTCGAGCCGATGGTCGAGACGGTGGCGCGCTTCGTGGACGACCGCAGCCGCGATCTCGTCGCATCCTCGCTGATGGGCATCGGCTCTCCCGCCATCGCTCCGCTGTGGATCGTGCTCGAGGAACACCCGCACGAGCACGTGCGCATGCTCAGCGCCGAACTGCTGCCGCTCCTGCTGAAGGATGCGCCCGCCGAGACCCTGGCGGCGGCGGTGAAGCGCTGCATGACCGGGCTTGGCCGTGCGTCGCAGGCACGCGAGCGCGCCAGCCTGGTGACAGCCGCGGCGATGCTCGCCACCGCTCCCGGCCTCGCCGGCAACGACGCGCCGGCCCGCTCGGTCGACGACATGGTCGCCGGGCTCGGCGCCTGGGGGATCGACGCCCTCGGACACCTGGCGGGTGGAGCGCACCTCGGGGATGAGCGTCGCGCCCGCATCGTCGAGGATCTGCTCGAGCAGCTGATGGAGAACCTTCCCGATGCGCCGGTCGAGAGCGTGACCGACTCGGCTTCCAACGAAGTCACCTTCGTCCTCGACGAACGCCTGGGCGCCCACACCGAGAACGTCCCGAAGATGCTGGCCGCCCTCGCGCGCATCGGCGGTTCGACGTCCCTCCCGCCCGCCCTGCAGCGGCGGATCGTCGACCGGCTGTGCCTGCAGTGGAAGCGCGTCGCCAACTGGGAAACGATCTGGGGACCCGGCAACATCCAGGATCTGGGGCGCACCCTCGGCCAATTGGCCGAGAACCCGCTGTTCCCCGGTCCGCTGCGCCTGCAGGTCGGCGAAGCGCTGATGCCGCGCTTGTCGCAACTGACGATCGCCCGCAGCCTCGCCCGCGTGTTCACCTCTGCCGACGGCACCTACCTCAGCGAGCTCGCGGGTCGCGCGGCCGCGCAGATCATCCAGCATGCATCGGACAAGTACTACGCCGACGACGAATGGGAGGACCTGGCCGAGGTCCTGGTCGACTTCCTCGCCGTCCCACACCTGGGTGCCGACGGTGCGGTCGTGCGCCGGAGGCTGGTCAATGTCCTCGGCTCCTACCGGCCCCACGTCTCGAGCCGAGCGCGTGCGAAACTGCGCTACATCACCGCCGAACTCGACGAGGATCTGCGCGTGAAATTGGATTGGGCCTGAGGCGCCTCTCGGGTGGTCAGCCGACGGTCAGCCGGCCTTGGCCGGCACGGGAACCTGGAGGGGCGGCGGTACTTCCTGCGGCCGATTGACCAGGCGATCGACGAATGCGTAGATGTCGCCCATCGTGCGCAGGGCGCGGGCCTCTTTTTCCGGGCATTTCACCTTGAAGGTCTTCTCCATCGCCGCGATCAGGTCGACGCTGTCGAGGCTGTCGAGCTCGAGATCCTTCATCAGGTCGGCTTCGGGCACCAGGCGAGCGGGGTCGAGCTCGAATTCCTTGGCCAGGGCGGAATTGATCATCCGGGTGATGTCATCGATGGAGTGGGTTGCCATGGCGTTGGTCCTCGCAACAGTTCGTGCCTCGGCTCGCGGCGCAGAGGCGTTGCCACAATACCGCATGTTCGTCAGGGACAAGCGTAGAAAGCGCGAAAACCATGGACGGTGCCGTGTTATCCACTCGTTTCATCAGGTGCACGTCGGCACGGCGGCGCGGGGTTACGTGGAGCCACTAACCTCTCAAGTCGTCGCCCCCTCACTGAGCGATGCCCGCGGGAACTGGCCCGACGGCATGATCGCGGTGGTCCCGGTATTCAATCATGCACGCACCGTCGCCGAGGTGGTGGCGGGCCTGCGCGCCTTCGGCGCCACCGTCCTGGTGGTCGACGACGGCTCCACTGACGGAAGCGGCGACGCCGCGGCCGCAGCGGGCGGCGAGGTCCACCGTCTTCCCGTCAACCGTGGCAAAGGCGAAGCGTTGCGCGTCGCCCTTGCGATCGCTCGCGATCGCGGTTGCGCCCGCGCCCTGACCTGCGACGCGGATGGCC
>JACCZE010000327.1 GCA_013696105.1 Planctomycetota bacterium
GCGTTACGCAGCGCGATCCACGAGACACCGCTCGCGAAGGTGCACCTCCTTCTCGCGCCGGTCGTTGCGCTCGAGCCACCAGCCGAAGATGAAGATGGCCGCCATCGCGTACGGCCCCCCCGCCTTCAGTGCCTCCATGAGCGTGGTGATCGCGTCCATGGCTATCCCTCCGGCGCCGGCTGCGGTGGCGGCACGTTGATGACCGTCGCTGGAAGACCAAGCGCCACGTCGGGCGGGCTCGTCGTCTCCGCGTTGATCTCCGCGACGCAACTTGCATCGAGCCAGCCCTGTGTCTTGAAGTGGATCGCGAGCGCGTTCGCCGCGCGCCGGTGCTCGTAGAAGTGCGAGCCCACATGCTTCACGTCGCAGACGTCCCACGTGCGAACGACCATCTCGTTCGCTCCACAAGGACAGCGGCGAAAGCAGATGATGTTGACGTTGTGAAGGCCAGGTTGGACTTGGCGACCGAGGCGCGGCCGGCAAGGGCACGGATCCTCGACTCCGCTGCTAGGAAACCCGAGCGCCGCCCGCGCGGAGCCCCCGGTGATCTCGACCATGGCGTCCGGGCCGGTCGAGCCACTCTCGATCGTGACGCCCGCTCCACCGAAGTTGAGCACCGCGGTCGCGCCCGTGAGGCTGGCGTTGAGCTTACTGCGCAGCTGGTCGGCGGTGACCGCCGCGAAGTCTGGGAAGCTTCCCGACGCGAACGTCAACGTCTGAGGCGCCGCCTCACCGTCCACCTTCACGTCAAGAGTCGAGTCGAGAGGGACGTTGAACGGCCCAGGCTTCGTGTCCACCGCGCCGCGGTCGAACGCGATCCGGCGCTCGATCCCGCAGGCGGCGCACGTCTGCAGCAGGAACCCCGGTGGTGTTGTGAGATCGATTTGCTTGATGGGCATCGCCGTTCCTCCTCAGGACGCGGTCACGTGCGTGTAGAACCAGGTCGTTCCGGCAGCGCCTCCGACGAACACACCGGTGCCGATCTCGGAAGCGGCGAACGAGAACGGACCGCTCGAAACTCCGCTCGTCGACTGCGTAGCGAACGTGATCGACGACGGCGTCGCGGAGAACCGATGCTTCCAGGTGCAACCGGCGCCGAGGTTGCCGTTGTCAGACTCGGTTGCCTGAATGGCCGCGTACGACGTCGTCTGACCGTTGCCGAACCAGTCGTCCGTGTTCCAGGAGTTGGCGCCGTTCGCGGGGATGTTGATGTCCCACGACCCATCCCAGGTCCCATCGGCGAAGTTGCCTGAGGGGATCTTCCGCTTGAGCGTGAAGTTGAACCGGTCCATGCGGAGCATGGACGCGTTGTTCCCCGACGTGTCGCGGGTCCACTGCGTCCCGTCCCAGTGCGCGTTGCAGGTCACTTCCCAGCTGCCGTCGAGGCCCGCGTAGAAGCGGACCTTCATCGCGCCGCCCGCCTGAATTTCCCAGAGCAGCTTTCGGGTGGTCGGCGCCGCGGTCGTGGCCATCGCACCGTTTGTGTCGCCGGCGGCGCCGTTCAGCGTCTGTAGCGCTGTGAAGGTGTTCGCGACGTTCGTACGGACCGAGGTGGCGTCGAGCGCATCGAGCTGCGACCGCAAGGTGCCCGCGACCAGGTTCCCGGATGCCGCCGCTCCGATTCGGGCGGCGCCCGCCGTTGCGACGAGGTCGCTTACGATCTTGTCGAGCTGCCCCTCCACGGTGGTCGCCGGGTTGGTTGTTCCGTCAGACCAGTTGCCGCCGCCTGCATACGTGAGAGCCGATGCTGCGTGCGCGCCGGCGGCCTGGTTGATATGCGCGTTGATGAAGCCGAGGACGGCGTCGAGCTGCGAGCGCACCGTGCCTGCGCCGAGCGCGTTGGGCGATCCTGCCGTCGCAGCCGCGCCGATTTTCGGGGCGCCGCTCGTCGCCGCAAGGTCGGAGATGATCTTGTCGAGCTCGCCCTCGACCGTGGTGGCGGGGTTCGTGGTGCCGTCAGCCCAGTTGCCGCCGCCCGCGTACGTGAGGGCCGAAGCCGCGTGCGCACCGGCGGCCTGGTTGATGTGCGCGTTGATGAAGCCGAGGAGCCCGTCGAGCTGCGAGCGCACCGTGCCAGCGCCCAGTGAATTGGGCGCTCCTGCAGTCGCTGCAGCTCCGACCTTCGGCGCTCCGGCTGCTGCCGCGAGATCGGCGACGACCTTGTCGAGCTGCGCCTCGACGGTCGCCGCTGGGTTCGTCGCGCCATCCGCCCACGCGCCACCGCCCGCATAGTCGACCGCGGCCGCCGGATGCCGATCGGCGGTCCCCGAGACGTGCGCGTTGAGGAAGGTCAGGAGGTCCGAGACCGCCTCGAGCGTCTTGCCGCGACGGATCGACCGCGGTGAGCCGCCCGCAACGAGAGCGTCCTGCCGCCGCGCGGTCGAGATGTTCACGTTCAGGACCTGCGTCTGCCCGAAGGACCGCGTGATGTC
>JACCZE010000376.1 GCA_013696105.1 Planctomycetota bacterium
GCGCGATGCGCCAGGACGGCGCTCGGGGCATCGTCCACCTCGACCTCCGCTTCCGCACCCATGGCGAGGCGAAGCGCTGGGGCGTGCAATGGCTGCAGATCGCGATGCCCGACCATGCTCCGGCTGCACAGATGGCTGCTCCCGCGCAGGCGGCAGACCTCGCCGAACTGGTGCGCTGATCTGATATCTGAAATAGGTGCGCTGAAATCGCCTCCCGCCTCCAGGCATGTAGAACCTTTCGCTCTGCAGGGTGCCCATTAAGGTCTGCGCCAGACGCGGACCCGAACTCCGCTCTGGAGTCCGTATGGCCGCTCGCTCGCCGCTCGCTCTCGTCCTGATCCTCGCCGCCGTGATCGCTCCTCGTGCGATCCACGCGGTCGACGCGCCGGCCCCGGCCCCGGCCCCGGCGCCAGCACCCGCGCCTGATGCGAGCACGTCGATACCCGATGGATGGTCTCACTCCGGCCGAGCCGCGCTCTTCCTGACCAGCGTCAGCACCGAAGACTCCGCGACCTCGCGCGATCCGACCATCGCCAGCTCGGTCGACTCCACCGCCTGGCTCACCAGCTTCGACGGCACGCTGCTGTGGCGCAGCGGCAAGCAGTCCGTGGACCAGCTCCTGCGTCTGCGCTACGGCAAGATCCGCCAGGAGGGCAGGCCCTACGTCGAGAATTTCGACGAAGCGCGCTACGACGGCGTCCTGCGCCACAGCTTCGCCAAGCCGCATTTCGTCTACACCGGATGGGGCGCGGAATCGGTGTTCACCAGTCCGGTCGACAACAAGCCCTTCGACCCGGTGAAGGCCCATGTCAGCGCGGGTTATGGGCAGCTGTACGAGCAGCTCTTCGGCACCGACCGCGCCGAGTTCCGCATCGGCGCACGCGCGCAGAAGTCCTGGAGCCGGCATTACACCCGCCAGCAGCGGTCGATCGAGACCGGCATCGAGGCCTTCGCCCGCTACGACCGGCCGATCGACAAGAACCTGCGCTATTTCGTCCAATACGAGGGCTTCAGCGAATTCAACGACCTGCGCCACATCACCAACCTGATCACCGCCGGACTGACCGCTGCCCTGAGCACCTACGTGACCCTGGAACTGGGCTTCCGCGCCTACCAGGAGAGCCACCCGCGCGAAGTCCCCAGTGGAACCCCGGGTTACGGCATCTGGAGCATGCGGCAGGACACGCTGCTGGGCCTGACCTACACCTTCTGATGAGAGCCCGTCCACAGGGGTCTGGACTGGTGTCGGCAATTGGCTATTCCCGGGTCCCTCCCTGGAGTCCCGCATGTACAGCAAATCGTCCTTCCTGAAGAACCTGCGCCACGAAGCGAAGGTGCTCAAGCATCTCGCTGCGCAGGTGCCCGCTGGCGCCTGGGATTATCGTCCGACCCCCGCTCAGCGCTCGACCCTCGAGTTGCTGCGCTACCTGAGCCATTCCCTCACCAGCGCCACGGCATTCGCCACCACCGGCGAATGGGCAGTCTGGGAGAAGCTCGATGCGGAGTCGAAGCTGATGGAAGCAGCCGGTTTCGCCAAGGCCATCGACCGCCAGACCAAGGCCGTCGAGCGGCTGCTCGCGAAGGAAACCGACAAGTCGCTCCAGAAGAAGCAGGTCACCACCTGGTCTGGCCAGAAATGCACGCTCGGCGAAGGCCTGATCGAGATGGTGCTCAAGCCGCTCACCGCGTACCGCATGCAGCTGTTCCTGTACGCCAAGGCCAGCGGCGCGAGCCACATCGGAACCTCGGATTGCTGGCGCGGCAAGGCGGCCAAGCCCAAGAAGGCCAGCGCTTCGGGCTGATGTGCCGCCAGCCGCGCGCCGGTGGTGTCGCAGCTTGCCTGAGAGGAACTGGCGGACGTCGGGTCGGACTGGGATCATGCCCCCCTGGAGATCCGCCATGACCGCAACGCCGAGCGATAAGCAGCAGCATTCCCAGCGCGCGACCGCCGCCTCGAGCCCGTATTCGCAGGAGGAGTTGGCGAAATGGCGCGCGGTGCTGGTGCAGCGCCGC
Organism: Planctomycetota bacterium; assembly: GCA_013696105.1. Taxonomy (GTDB): domain Bacteria; phylum Planctomycetota; class UBA11346; order UBA11346; family UBA11346; genus JACCZE01. The sequence goes on from JACCZE010000376.1 coordinate 2,014, forward strand.
AATGCCATGGCCGACGATATCTCGGCGCTCGAACGCGAGGCCATCCCGACCGAGCACCTGTCCGTGTCATCGAACCACCTGGCCGAAGGCGGCAGCGACGCGCAGGAACAGGACTTCAGCGCCATCGCCTCCGCGAGCGAGAAGGAGCTGGTGTGGCAGGTCGACCGCGCGATCCGCAAGATCGATTCGGGGAGGCCGCTCGCCTTCGGTCTGTGCGAGCACACGCGCTCTGCCATCGCCCCAGAGCGCTTGGCGCTGATGCCGTGGACTCCATTCTCGACCGAAGCGGCCACGCATCTGGAAGAGAACCAGCTTCCGGCCGAGGACCTGCTGCTCGACGATTAGGAAACTGTTGCGGCGAGCGCTCTCGGTCCGGTCATCCCGCTCCGCGAGCCTTGGCGACCTGGCGACTGGGCGGTTTGTGCGATCGGTGTCCGGCACCTGGTGGTTAGACTTGCCCGAGCGCCCGGCTGCGGCCGGGACGCGGCATCCAGCGCTCCACGTGCTGGGGGGATGCCCCGGGCGGATTCGAACTGTCGCGCTCGGCGCCCGGCCCCGATCCGGTGAGCGCGAGGATCGCGGCCTCGAGGATGGCGCCGTGCTCGCTGTATGCGGTCGCGACCGCATGGTGCGCCCGCCCCCCCGCGCGACCTGGGCGTCGGAACTCGGCGGCATAGGTGAAACCCTGCGGTTCGCTGCCGATGAAGGTGTAATCCAGCCGGGCCATCTCCTCGAGCAGCGCCGAGCGATCGATCTCCCCCACCGCATTCATGGCGATGCGGCGACCCCCCTGGCGCAGCAAGGCGGATTCCAGTCGATTGATGCGCTCATTGTAGGCATCGGGTTCCATGGCCATCTCCCTGTGCTCGCTGGACCTGAGTTCGCTGGGACCTGTGCGCTGTGAATTGTATCGATCGAACCATTCCACGACACCGTGCGATGAACAACCCTCTTCCCAGCCTTGAAGGGCAGAGAAAATCAGGGTATGCTCAACGATTAGGGGACTAGCGGCGTATCGATTCGGTCGCCCCTCGAGAGGAGCCCCCATGATTCTGCGTTCGCTGGTTTGGTTCGTCGCTGTCGCAGCCGTCTGGTCACCGCTCTGCGCGGGGGACGTCGAGGTGCGCCTCAAGTCCGGCGAGACCGCTTTCGGTGCGCTCATTTCCCAAGACGACAACCAGGTGGCGATCAACCGCCGGCTGTGGACCAAGAACGGGGTGCTCGAAGGCACGGTCGACTATCCGCGCAACCGCGTCCTCGACGTGGTCGAGGTACCGTCGCTGACGGCGCTCTATCAGGCCAAGGCAGGTGCCGCCGGCAGCGAATACGAGGTGCACTACGCGCTCGCCCACTGGTGCATGGATCGTGGTCTGATCGATCAGGCGTTCGTCCACGCGAAAGGATTGTACGACCGCGACCCCAAGGACGTGGTGACGCTCAAGCTCATGGATGAGATCGGCTACATGCTCGTCGACGGCGCGTGGGTCACCCAAGCCGAGAACGCCGCGAAGCACGGGCTGGTCGCCTACGACAGCACCTACCTCACTCCAGCCGAGGTCGACCTGCGCAAGACGGTCGCCCGCACGTCGATCACGCAGGATGCTACCGAGTCCAAGGTCAAGACCTGCGAAAACCGCATCGAGACCGAAGCCAAGCGCGTCAAGGATGCGAACGCGCGCTTGGCGAAGGTGCAAGCCGATGAAGCCAAGAAGGCCGCCGAGAAGAAGAAGGCCGAAGACGATTACCGCCGCCAAGCCGCTAAACGGAAGATCGCCGTCACCCCCGCCGAGGAGAAGAAAGCCGTCGAACCTCCGTCGGTGACCAATGCCAAGGCATCGGTCGAACACGCGACCAAGTCCGAGCAGCAGGCCCGAGAGGACTTGAAGAAGGCGCAAGAAGATGTGGTCAAAGCCGCGGCCGAGCACGAAGCCGCGGCCAAGGCGCTCAAGGAATTCCAGGTCAAGGCTGGAACCGCCAAGGCCGACGCCGGGAAGCCGGAAGCTGAGAAGAAAGCCGAGAATAAAGCCGAAAAGCCCCGAGCCGCCTCTGGCGAGGCGGCGAAATCCGCGGCGAAATGATCGTTCGGGTGAGTCGGCGTCTCAGCGGCGTCTGGTCAGCGGTCTCGCACGCCCCGGACGACCCTCCGCGCGTGCGAGCTTCAGCTTCGCCGCCTCGGCGATGATCGACGAGAACATGGATCCGGCGAGGCCGCCGCGCGCCGGTCGGTCGGAATGCCAGACATCCGGATCATCCGCGGCGAGGATGTGGGCGAAATCACCCCCGCTCTTCACGCTCAACGGCGCGAACGCGACGATGTCCACGTCTCCTGCCCACTCGTCGCGATGCTTGATCAGAAGCCACGAGCGCGCGTCGTCCCGCTTGGTGCGCACCAGCACCCACGAGCCCTTCAGCTTGAAGCCGTCGAGACGGAACTTCAGCTCGCCGCGCTCGAGCGCCACGTCGAGGTCCTCGGCCTCGGATTCAGCCTGCCAGGTTCCGCGATCCCACAGCATGACGATGCCCGCGCCGTAACCGCTGGGGATGACGCCTTCGAACTCGCCGTAATCGAAGGGATGGTCCTCGACCATCATCGCCAGGCGCTTGTCGCGCGGATTCAGCGACGGACCTTTCGGCACCGCCCACGACAACAGCACGCCGCGGTGTTCGAGGCGGAAGTCATAGTGGAGGTGGCTGGCCAAGTGCTTCTGGACGCAGAAGAAGCGCTGTTTCCCGCTGGCGCGCTTCGCGAAATCGCCGGTCGGCTCAGGCGAGGCGGTGAAGTCGCGCTTGGCGTGGTAGGTTGCCAGTGAGCGCGAGGACCGGCTCGGCGTGCGGCTCGGCGTGCGGGCGGGCGATCCCGGTTTCGCGTGGCCTGACGCGCGGACTGATGTGGTTGATGTGGTGGGGGAAGCACGTTTCGGCATACCGTGCGATTGTAGCGCCCGGATTCCCGGCCGACGATCGCCGATCGCAGAACCCTCGGCGGGCGATGCCTCTTGGCCTGGTGATGCCTCTTTACCTGGTGGTGCCAGCGCGCTCAGATGCCGCCATGCGTGCGATCCTCCTCGCTCTCCTGGTGTGCTCCGGCTTCGGCGTCGATGGTCGAGCCGCAGACGACGCCGTCGCTGCGGAGACGGCCGCGTTCTTCGACCAACGCATCGCGCCGATCCTGGAAACCCACTGCCTAGGCTGCCATGGCAAGACTCGCCAGAAGGGACGGCTCGTGCTGAATAGCCGCGAAGCGATCCTATCCGGCGGCGTGAGCGGCCCCGCGATAGTGGTCGGTGATCCGGAACGCAGCCTGTTGATCACCGCGGTCCGATACCAGGACCCGGATCTGCAGATGCCTCCGGCCGAACGGCTGGCCGATGCGCAGATCTCGGATCTCGTGCGCTGGATCGCCGATGGCGCCGTGTGGGGTTCGGACCGGGATGCGGCCGGATCGGCGACCGCGGCGGCGATAGGACCCGCACCTGGCGGTACGTCCGGCTCGTCCGCAGCGATTCTGGTGACCGATCCGCCAGGCGCTGCGACGGCCGCAACCGCTGCGACCGCGCCATCCACCCGATCCGCGACCGCGGCGGTGACGGCGGCCGAGCCCGCTGCATCGCCCGTCACCCACCGTCCCCCGCTGATCGGACGCCTGCATCCGCTGGTGATCCACTTCCCCATCGCCTGCCTGCTGCTAGCGGTGGGGGCTGAACTCCTGCGCTGGATCCGCGGTGCGGCATGGGACCCGACCGTGCTGCTGCTGGTCGTGGCCGGGACCATCGGATCGATCGCGGCGGTGGTCACTGGGACCTGGTTCGCTCAGGATGGAGCCGTGTTCCAACGCAGCGAGGTCGCGCTCTCGCGCCACGAGATCGTTGGCTGGTTTACGCTCACGGGGGGGCTCATCAGCACCGGGCTGCTGCTCGCGACGCGCTCCAATCCCCGTCTGCGCTGGGCATTCAGATCGGTGCTGCTGCTGAGCGCGGCGCTCGCGGGGCTGACCGGGCATTTCGGCGGCGAGATGATCTACGGAGCCGATTGGTTGTTTTGAGTGGTGGTGAGTGGTTGGCGCTGACTGCAGACGTGCTTAACCCTTAACCACCGACCACCGCCGTTTCCGTCGAATCCACCAGCATCCGACAGAGCTTGCGACCGCGCGCAGAGAGCCCCTCGTACAGATCCCGCGGCATGACCCCATAGGCGGGACCACGGAACCACGGCGCGTAGTATCCGACGCTGGTCATCGGCCGGATCATCGAGGAACGGTTCGCCGATCCGCCATGCCAGCAGCGCACGTCGCGGATCACCGCCGTACCGGCAGGCGCGCACAGCTGCAGCGTGCGCATCCACTCCGGCTCGTCGGCGATCGCGGGGATCGGCGTGCGGCTTCGCTGGGTTCCGGGTACGAAGCGTATGGCGCCGTTGGCGACCGTGAAATCGACCATCAGGAAATTCACCACGATGAACGGCGTCGGCAGATCGCGCACCGTGGTCTGCCCGAGCGGATCGTTGAGGAAGTCCGAAAGATCTGAATGGAGGCACTGGATGCTCGCTCCGGGGAGCGAGTAGTCTCCGCCGCCGCCGACGCATTGGTGATCCTCGGATCCCCAGATGCGGTCGATGATCGGGAGGATGGTCGGCAGATCGGTGAGCATGGTCCATTCGGGATGCGCCATCTGATCGCCGAACGAATAGCGCGCGAATCCACGGTTGGCCCGCTCGAGCGGGGTCTCGGAGGTCTCCTCGGCGATGACCCGCGCCGCGCCGCGCTGGGCAAAGCCCAGCTGGTCAGCGGTGAGCGACCCCGACACCGCGACAAAACCGTCGCGGTGGAATGCCGCCGTGGCTGCATCGATGTCGTGGTGGTCGATGATCGGAACGTCGAGCATGGGATCCTCCGGGTGTGCGCACGATCGTATCGTGCGGACGGGATCGGATCGCAGGCAAGCGGGTCCCGATTTCGGTCCGCTGCTGGCGGGAGCACGCTCACCGCGGGCGGAAATCCTCGGGCGAACGGCCGGTGGTCCGGCGCAGCAGCTTCGCCAGCGCGCGCGGCCCAGACAATCCGACGCGAAGCGCGATCTCGCGCACGGGTATCGCGGGATCGGCCAGCAGCGCCTGGGCCACCTGCGCGCAGCGATCCGCGCGAACCTGGGGGAAGGTGCGGCCGGTGGCAGCGCGCAGCGCCGCGCCGAGGTGCGCGGCCGTGACATGCATGGCGCGGGCGTGCTGAGCCAGCGATTGCGGTCGCGCGCCCTGGAGTTCCAGGCGACGCAGCAGCGCATCGGTCAACGCGCGTTCCCCGCGGGTGCCGCTTGCGACCTCTGGCCGGGCGGATGGACGCACGAGCGCCGCGAGCACGCGCAGGCAGTCGGCGATGACGCTCATCGGCACCGGATCGAGGCGATGATGTCCGGATGCGGTCGGACACGCGGCAACGAGGTCTTCGGCGAGCGTCTGCAGAGCAGACCTGAGTTCGCCGGCCTCCGCGGTCGATCCGCCGGCGACGCGCGGGCGCGTATGCAAGAAGACCGGCTCATCATCGAGTCGCGGAAACAGCTGCGCGCGCATCATCGCAGGCAGAGTGAAGCCGAGGTAGAGGACCTGGGCGGGATCCTCGGCGGACGTCTCGCCGCCATGAACCTCGGCAGGGCGGAACAGGTAGATGTCACCCGCGTACACCGGGTAGCTGCGGCCGCCCGCTCGGAGCGTGCCGCGGCCGCGGCGCACGAAGTGGATCTCGTACTCGTCGTGCGTGTGCGGTCGATCCGACCACTGCGGCCCGACCTGGGTCAGACCGACGAAGCGTACCTCGGGCATGGCGAGCGCGCGCGCCGTGACGATGCCGCTGGCGCCGTCACCAGCCGGGATCGCGAGCCGCCGCACCGGGCGTTTGGCCATGGCGACACGGTAGCGCGGAGACGCGGAGGTGCAGCGGGTGGTTGGTGGCTGGTGGCTCAGGGTCCATTGCCCCCTATTGCCACCAGCGCTTCGCCCAGTTGGCCTGCGGCGAATAGCCTGCAGGGCGGAATGAATGGTCGTTGCTGACCACCAGCGTGCCGATGGCGTGCTGCAGCGCGCCGAGCTTGGGATCGAGCGCCAAGGTTATGACGTGGCGACCGGGCGCGAAATGGAACACGTCCGTACCGTCGGCGACGATCTTGTCGGTCCAGACGTACTCGGGAGCGGCATCGCGCTTCCACATCGGGCTGAAAGGCGGACGTAGCTGCCACGTTCCCGCGGGCTTGCCGTCGATGGCGACGGCGATCGCGAAGTCCTGGGCATAGGCCGGTCGGTACGTCACCCACACCAGGTAGTCGCCGTCGGTGCGGATGTCGACCGCGTAGGAGATCATCGCCGGTGCGGCCACGCCATCGCCAGCCGGAAGCGTCGCCAGACGTGCGCCGGTCGCAGCGGCTACCGGTACGAGCCGCGCATCGAGCTCGGCGTGCGCCAGATCCACGACCTCGGTCTGCACCGCCTGCGCAGACGTGGATACCACCACCGAGACGGCCGTGGAGTGCTGACCGCGCGCATCCACCGCCACCACGTGGTACGTGTAGGGCGTGCCGGGCCGCAGCCCCGAGTCGCCGAAGACGGTGCCGGTGGTCGAACCGATGATGGTGGCGTTGCCCAGGCTCGCGGGATCGTCGCCGACGTGCACATCGTAGCGCGCGACCGCTCCGTCGCCGGGTGACCACGACAGCTCGATGGCGTACGGAGAGAGCGCTTTTCCGCTCAGGGCGGTGGCAGGCGGCGGCGGTACCACCGTCGGTCCCGTGACCACCCCAGCGGCGGCGGGGTCGAACGCGGGGTCGTCGCTCAGCGCGATCGCATCGAGCGCGAGGCCGTCGACGCCGGCGGAGAACATGACCGTGCCGGCCCCTCCGGTGGTGGTGAGCCGCGTATCCATCACCCTCCAGGTGAACGGTGGCCGGACCTCCGGGGATCCGCGGTCGAAGTCGATGGCACCCGTGTCCGGACTGCTGCGGTTCCAGGCTCCCGCGACGCCCTCCGCGCGGCCGCGCAGCCACACCGCATAGTGACCCGCCGGCAGGTCGAATCGCGCCATGATGGTGCAGACGGCGGCCTCATCCGGGGATGCATGATGGATGCGCAGGTAGCGGCTGCCCGACGCGTCGCCGTGGAAGGCCACGCGAGCGGGCGGACGCCAGGCCATCGCCTCGGCTTCGATGTAGACCGTGCGCGGCGAAGCAGCGGGAGCGTCGACCGCGACCTCTGCGCTGAACGCGCCTTCCAATCCCGACGGCTCGACCGCTACCACGACGTAGAACAGCGGTCCGGCCGGGGGCGACCGGTCGATGCATGCGTTTGTGCTCGCGACCTGGTCGAGCGCGTGGAAGTCGAGGCCGCTGTGCGCGCTGCGATAGATGCGGTAACTGGCGATCTCACGTGACGCCGGCGCCTGCCAGGACAATGCGACGCCATCGCCGGTGCGCGTGGCGGTCACTGCGGTCGGAGCGGCGGGCCGTCCGGTGATCGCCAGGTACACGTCGCCGTCATCGAACTGGTCGCTGATCCACGCGACCTTGGTCGCGTCGGGCGAGGGTGACGAATAGGTGTTGGTGGTCCACTCGTTGCGCGAGGTGTTGTGGTGGCAGAGGTGCAGGACCGCGGCGGGATCGTCGATCGAGAACAGCAGGTGCTGGGCGTAGAGGTCGCCCTTGGTGCCGTCGGTGAGCATCCATTGTCCGTCGCCGGTGACGCAGCCGTAATCGACCTCGACCACCTGCCGGTAGTTGGCGAAGATGCGCACGCGCTCGGCCTCTGCCATGGCCTCGGTCTGCGGCCCGAGATCGTTCTCGATCAGCAGCTTGAGGTCCTCGCCGTACCCGCCGATCGACATCCGCGGTCCGCCCGCGCCGTGGCCGACCGCGGCGGTATGGGCCAGGGTCAGCTGACCGGTCCCCAGATCCATCTGCCAGCCTTCGTAGGTGTAGCACCGGTACCAGGCGATCGCCGTATCCGACCGGCACAGATGCGAGGCCTTCAGCCGCGACGGCAGGATGATCCTGGTGGCGCGCTTGGCGATGTCCGGGATCGACGGATCGATCAGCCAGACTTCCGACGTTTCGCGGAAGCCGAACAGCAGCTTCCCGGAATCTGCGGAGCCGGAGAGCTCCTGCACCTTCCAGGGGGCGTCGGTTTCGAAGGACGCGAGCGGGACCTTCTCGGTGGTGCGGAAATCGTAGGTGAACAGATCGATGCGCCGACGCGGTCGCGCGATCCAGGTGTTCTCGGCGATGATCATCTGCGATGGTTCGGTGGCGGAGAACCGCGGGCTGGCATCGCTCAACCCGCCTTCCACCAGCGTGAATGCGCGCGATGGCCAATCCCACACGTGGAAGCCCTTGGCCGCTCGGCCGTGGACGGTGAACGCCGAGCCATCGCGATTGAAGCCGACGCGGCAGTCGTTCGCCGGCGAGGCCGTCATCTTCCAGATCTCGGCGCCGGTGCCGGGCTCGCGGTAGACGCACCATTCGCCGCCGGCTCGCGCCGTCGCGAGCGGCCGACCCGCGCGGGCGTTCAACGCCTCGAGGCCATGATACGGCGAGGCGGCGAGGCGCTCCTCGCGCAGCACCATGCCCGCGGGGATCAGGGTCGGCCGTTCCTGCTCGTCAAGCACGCGCACCAGGCGCAGCCAGTCGAGCGCGATCGAGCCCGACGCATTCAGGAAGGACAGCGACAGCGTCAGGCGCTGCTTCCCCGTCAGACCCAGCAGGGCCAGGTCCTGGGCATGCACGCCGGTGGTGTAGAGCACCTTGGTGCCGCGGCCATTGACGCGCAGGTGGACGTAGTTGGATTTGGCCGGGACACGCACCGTCAGGTAGCGGTAGACGTCGAGATCGACCTCGCGATCGACGACCACCTGGATCTCGGTGAACTCGCTGCGCCCGCCCTCGACCGGCCACTCGGGCCACTCGGGATGCTTGGATCCGGGGAACAGCGCGCCGCAGACCGCGGTCAGGGTCAGGACCCCGCCCTCTGCGCGGGCCGTGGCGAGTGGCGTACCCGACACCGGTTTCGCCGCGGCGTCGATCCACGCGGTCGCCTGCTCGAATTCCTCCTGCCAACCGATCCGGGACGGCTCCTCGCCCGGCAGCGCCGCGGCGGCGAAGACGGCGAGGACGGCGAGGACGGCGAGGACGGCGATGCGCTGGAGGGCGTGCATGCGGTATTCCTGATCGGTCGGGAGGCGCGGGGATTGTCGGCCGTGGGGTGGCGCTAGGGTACGCCTATGAACGGGCCGGGTCGAGCACGGGCGCCGAGCGGCGCTGGCGGCATACAATCGGCGAAGCCGATGCCGCCACGATGTCGGAGGCTTCCGACGACATCGTGCCGCGACAAAGCCCGGGGGTAGGCCCCGTCTTCGGGGCCGTAGGGGCGACAGCCCCTGAACGAACCGCAAAAACTGGGGACTGCCATGGACGCCTCGCAGCTCGGCAGCCTCCTGCCCTTCATCGCCGGCCAGGCGCGCACGCGCGACCTCCCTCTCTCCTTCCTGGATCCTTCCTTCCAGGACGCCGCCTCGTGGAAGCCCCAGGCGCGCGAGCGTGTGCTGAGTCTGTTGCACTACCGCCCGGATCCGTGCGATCCGCGCGCCGAGGTGGTCGACCGCGTCGAGTGCGACGGATACACCCACGAGACCGTCCATTTCAACACCACGGACGCGCTACGCGTTCCCGCATCCGTGCTGATTCCCACCGGCCTGACCGCGAGAGCGCCGGCGATCGTCGCGCTGCACGACCACGGCGGATTCTATCTCTGGGGTCGCGAGAAGCTGATCGAGACGGCGGACGAGCATCCCGTGCTCAGCGGCTTCAAACGCTATTACGCCGGACGCAGCATCGCCTCGGACCTCGCGCGCCAGGGCTACGTGGTGATCGTCATCGACATGTTCTACTGGGGCGAGCGGCGCTACCTGCTCGGCGACGATGCCGCGGATTGGACCACGCGCTCGGGCCTGAGTTCCGAACGCATCGACGAGTTCAATGCGCGCGCCGGCGCGAGCGAACAACTGGTCGCGCGTTCGATCTACACCGCGGGATTCACCTGGTCCGGCGTGATGTTCTGGGACGACCTGCGCACCGTCGACTACCTGATCACGCGGACCGAGGTCGACCCCGAGCGCATCGGCTGCGTCGGCCTGTCGGTGGGCGGCTACCGCTCGCTGCATCTCGTCGCGCTCGACGACCGCATCAAGGCCGCCGTCGTGGTCGGCTGGATGGCCTCGTTCCCGAGCCAGCTCGCGCACCACATGCCCCACAGCATCGGCTTCACCAAGCTCGTGCCGGGATTGTACCAGCACATGGATCTGCCCGACGTCGCTGCCATGGCGATGCCCGCTCACCTGCTGGTGATCAACGGCGATCAGGACGGATTGTTCGCGATCGACGGAGTCCGCGCGTGCTTCCACCAGCTCGCCGCCAGCTACCGCAAAGCCGGCATCCCTGAACGCTTCCGCGGCAGCCTCTACGCCGCGCCCCACGAATTCAATGCGGCGATGCAAGCCGAGGCGTGGTCGTGGTTCGCGGATCACCTGTGAGGTGATGGATGGTGGATGGTGGTGACTGGCGTCAGCCGACCACCAACCACCAACCACCCCGTCCTCTACTTCCCCAACCGCTCCGTCAGAAAGGCGAACGCAGCCTCCTGCATCGGCACATCGAACTTGTGCGGCCCGGGATAGAATTGCCCGACGTAGTTCTTGGGCGCGCGCACCGAACGGAAATGACCCGCGAGGCGTTTGTGCGCGGCCTTCATGCCGTCGAGCGAGAACAGCTGGTCCTCGTTGTCGAACTGCACCAGCAATGGCGACGGCGCGCGGCATGCCGCGAGGTCGGTCCAATCGCCGTGGCGGCTCCAGCCTGGGGGATACAGCATCCAGGTGTGGCTGACCACGTTGTGATCGAGCAGCCCCTCGTACGTGCTCATCAGACCGACCACCACCGCCGCGGCGATGCGATCGCTGGTGGCGTTGAGCATGGTCGAACGCAGCCCACCGCCCGACAGGCCGATGCAGCCGACGCGCGACGCGTCGACGTCACGTCGGCTCGCCAGGTAGTTGGTGGCGACGCGATCCTCGAAGGAGATGATCGCCGAGATCGAGGTACCGAGGACGGTGGCGTACTTCTGGACGATGCCCTCGTGCTCGCCTGCGGCCGCGTTGTAGACCGAGATGGGCGATTCCGGGTCGCCGCCCGCGTGGGGCAGGATGGCGCGCCCGCACACCCGCGTCCACTCGGGGATGTCCTCGAGCGCAAAGCGCCGGCTGCCCCACAGGAAGGTGTCGTGCACCAGCACGGCGAAGCCTTCGCGCGCGAGCTCGTTGGCGAAGGCGCGGCCGCCGTAGCAGCCGGCGTGGAACGTCACCATCTCGGGGGACTGAGCATCGGGTCCGATCGCGATCTTCTCCTTGCCGTGGTATTTCCACCCGCCGTGGTCGTGCAGCGCGACGATGCCGGGAAGGCGGCCGGTCGCTCCCGCGGGCTTGAGCAGCCAGGCCTGGGTGCGCGGGCCATATCCCACCGACCACGACAGCTCCTCGCCGACGATGCCGTCCTTCTCCCAGCGCCGGCCGACCGTGACCTTCTGCGCGCGTTCCGGGCCAGGCGCGAAGGCGAGGCAGTCCGCGACCAGGCGCCGTGTCTTGGCGCCGGGCTTGGCCACGCGCTCCTTCTGCCAGCGCCGCGCCGCCGCGACCAGGTCGCTGTAGCCGCCGAGGTCTTTGTAGTGCTTAGCCATGGGGGTGCTCCTGCATGATGATGCGACAGTGGGTGCATGCGCCGTTGGGGCCCGACACGGTGCCATCGACGATCAGGCGACCGGCATCGCGGCGCCAGCGTGCGGTGATCGCGAGGTCCTGGTCCGGCAGCGCCGGCGCCGACCACTTCGCGCGCTCGATCGCGACCACGCTCGCTCCGCCGAGCGCGCGCCGCGCGGTCTCGGCCACCGCGGCGACCTGGTACACCCCGGGCACCAGCGGGTGTCCGGGGAAATGCCCGATGAACACCGGCAGCGTGGCGGCGAAGCGCGCTCGCGCGTGCGCGGAGGCGTCTGAGTCGGCGCACCAGTCGCTGAGCGCAGCCGCAGCGTCGCGTTCCGGGGTCATCGACGCTCCGCCAGCGCGAGTTCGCGGGCGTGGATGTCGGCGAAGAGCGCCTCGACCGGCGGCGGCGGGCTCAGATAGGGCTGCCCCGAGCGATCGATGAACACCTGCACGGTCTCGGCGATGCACAGCAGCTTGCCGGGGCGCTGCGGATCGGCGGATGGACCGCGCACCTCGTAGAACAGGTCGAAGGTCGGCCCGGTGAGCGGGATATGCGCGCAGCGCGCGGTGATCACCTGGCCCATGCGCGCCGGGGCGAGGTATTCGATCTGCAGACGCACCACCGGGGCGATGCAGTCGCCGTCCTCCATCTGCTGATAGGACAGGCCGCGATCGCGGAAGTAGGCCTCGCGCGCGCTCTCGACGTAGCGCAGGTAGTGGCCGTGCCACACCAGCTTCATCGAATCGACTTCGGAGAAGTGCACCGGCAGCACGACCTCGACCGAATCCCAATGGGGCTCGATGCGCGACTTGATGCGCTTCACGTCGCGCCTCCGCCGGTCGCTGCGACCTTCAGCTCGCCGCGCATCAGTTCGGCGCCATCGATCTCGGAGGTGGCGACGACCGCGTGCAGCTGCAGCGGACCCAGCTCGTGCGTGCAGGTGGTGCGGATGACCACGCCTTCGGCTGCGCGCGCGCCACGGGCAACGACGACATCCTTGGCTCCGACCAGCATGCCCGATGCGGAGCTGCCGGTCCCGTCGCGGCGCATCCGCGCGCCCATCAGCACCGCGATGGCCTGGGCCCCGCCCTCGAGCAGCTGCAGGGCATCGAGCCCGCCGTGGACCTTGAGACGGACGCTGCCCCCGCTGGCATCGAGCGTCAGCACGCGCTCGACCAGCAGGGCCGGAGGCTGATGCGCGGTCAGGCGTTCGGCAGGCAGCGTCGTCGGATCGTCCACGGGAGAGGCCACGCTGCCGTTGTGCCTGGGCGATGGGGGCCCGCAAGCGCCTACGATCCGGGACCTCGGCGCGCCCGGCCTGTCGACCTACGGGGCGACCGTGCTTCCTGCCCGGCTCCCGCCGCGCACCATGATGGCATGGACCAGGTGCCGGAAATCCTCTTCGTGGACGACAATCCCGGCGACAGCGAACTCGTCGAGGAGGCCTTTCGCCAATACGAGGTCCCGGTGCGCTTCCACAAGGTCTCGACCGGCCCGCAGGCGCTCGCGTTCTTGTCCCAGCGGTCGGGCTCGGGCGAGGCGCTTCCAGACCTGGTGCTGCTGGACGTCAACCTGCCGGCCATGAATGGGCATCAGGTCCTGGAGCGCATCCGCGCCGACCCCGCGCTCGCCGATATCGCCGTGATCATGCTCAGCACCTCCGAGCTGCCGCGCGACATCGCCGCGAGCGAGCGCCTGAAGGCCGATTCCTACGTCATCAAACCCGTCAACTGGGACGAATACCTGGTCCTGGTGCGTTCGTTCGAGCAGCGCATCGCGGCCAAGCGCGAGCAACCGCTGCAGGCACCGCCGAAGCTACCAGGCTTGGATTGATCAGGGCGTCGCCGCGCTGAGCACGGCCATGCCGCTGGTCTCGCGCACCGAGCGCAGGCCGGGCAGCGCAGCGAGCCAGGCCCCAGTGTCCGCGACCGGGACGACCGCCGCGCGCACCTCTGAGGTCGTCAGCCCGCCAGGGGCGATCATGGCGATGGCTTCGGCGAACGCTGCGTGGACCACCAGGCTCAGACGTCCGGCCGGAGCGGCGACGGGGTCGGCGCTGAGCACGTCCTGTCCGGGATGGAACCACGCATGACGGGCGACCGCGCGCCGGCGCGGGTCCGGCTCGACCGCGATCATGCGCACCGGGCGCACCATCAGGCGCAAGCAGACGACATCGCTGCTCCAACCGCATCCCAGCAGCAGCCAGTCGTCGTCCGTGTCCGCCACCGCCTCGACCACTGCGCGCCACGCGCCGGAGCGCTCCTCCCTGCGCACCTGCCGCCGCAACGCCGCGGGCAGGCCGGTGAACCAGCCGGCGCGATGGCGGCGCGCCTGTTCTCCGACGATGAGCTGGCGCATGCGCGCGAAGCGCGCGGCGGCGACAGTTGCACGGGTGCGCGCGGCGAATGCGCGCAGAGTCTCGAAAGGTGCGCGCCGCATCGGCGGCAGGATCTCGCTCACGACATCCCCCGGATGGATCCAGCTCTGGCCGGCAGGGATCGACCATCCGCTTCCGGCCAGGGCGACCGGCACGACCTCCGCCTCGGCGGTATCGGCGAGCGCGAAAGCGCCCAGGCGGAAGCGCTGGATACGTCCGTCGCGGGTGCGCCGCCCCTCCGGAAAGATGTACAGCCCTTCGCTGGCGATCATCGAGGGGTCGGTGATCGCCGCGCTCTCCTCGTCGTCGGCGCGCTCGAGGCGATCGGAATTGCGTACGCCGGCGAACCGTGCCGCCAGCCCGAGGAACGGCGCCCGGAAGACCCAGGTCTTGGCGAGCAGATTGCGCGTACCTGGAAGGGCGCAGGCGCTGAGGATGTCGAGGATCGACTCGTGGTTCGACACCACGATGCGCCGTCCCGCCAACGATGCGGGATCGCCGCTCCAGCTCCAGCGCACGGTCGGCGTCACCACATACACGAGGCGCATCCACCAGCGCATGCCCGCGCGCAGGAGCCGGCTGCGATGGTTGCCAGCCAGAAGGACCACCAGTGAGAAGGGCGGCATCAGCACGCAGGACAGCGCGAACATACCGTAGCCGCACAGGGTGTTCGCAAGCGTCAGTCCAGCGACCGGTCGCCGACCCGCTGCACGCACCAGCAGACGCGCGCAGGTCAGCTGCACCGCCAGCGTGAGCAGGATCACCGGGGCTGCGAGGTGCAGTTCCGTCATCATCGTTGCGCCAGCAGCGACGATCGGGGCGAGGGCCCAACGCACGGCGAGGCGCGAGCCGGCGCCGCGCTCGGCGACCGCGTGGGCCCACCCCGCCATGCCCGCGACCGTGGCGCCGACCGTCGCGAGCAGACGCGCTGCGCCCTCTCCCGGAGCGACCAGATGCTCGTGGCCCCGATCGAGCAGGACGAGGATGCCGTATCCGACCGCCCATGCGATCACGCCCCACGTCACGGCCCCGAAGCGCCAGCGCGACCACAGCCCGGCCAGGAGGATGGCCAGCGGCCACCAGTGCGTGACGCCCTGGGGTCGATCGAGCGCGATGCGCGCGACCTGCTGCCCAACTGGAACCGCCGCGATTCCGCACGCGATCAGCAGCGCCCATTCGCCGGCGATACGAACCCGGCCGCGAACCGGCACGGACTCCATCAGTTCGACGCGTCGAGCGCGGCGAGGACATCCGCCGGGATGCGCGTCGGGCGTCCGGCGCGCGTCACCGCGGCGACCGTTACCGTGCCCTCGGCGCAATCGACGCCCTCATGGCGCACGATGGTTGTGAACGACATGCGGCTCGGTCCGCGCACGCTGACGGTCGTCTCGAGTTCGGCGACGTCGTCGAAGCGCAGGCTCTTGCGGTAACGGATGGTGCATTCGACCACCGGCATGAACACGCCCGATTCCTCGAGCGCACGGTAGCTGGCGCCGACCGCGCGCAGCCACGAGATGCGCGCTTCCTCGAGCCAGACCACGTAGGCGCCGTGATGGGCGAAGCCCATCTGGTCGCTCTCGGCGTAGCGTACGCGGATGGTTTGGAGGTGTCGGGGCGCGGCGGCGATGACCATGCCCTCCGGTCAGGGCGTGGGCGCCGACATCGAGATCTTGTCGGCCGCGGGAGCGGTCGGCGTCCGATAGAGCGCACCGGGAAGCGAGATCAGCACGATGGTCGCAGCCGCGGCGGCGGCGATCGTCCAGTAGCCCATGGTCGTCGGTCCCGTGGCCGGACGTTCCTTGCCGGGTGAAGCCCACAGGGCGATCACCAGGCGCAGGTAATAGGCGGCTCCGATCACGGCCATGATCATCGCGAAGACCGCGACCATCCACCACCCCTTGGCGACGAGGTCGGTGAAGACCAGGAATTTTCCCAGGAATCCCGCGGTGGGCGGAAAGCCGGCGAAGCTCGCGAGGAAGACGGTCAGGGTCAGACCATAGAAGGGCGTCGCGCGGCCCTGGCCGGAGAGGCCACTGAGCGTGTCGTTGGCGTCATCGGCGCCGGACATCGCGGCGATCGCCGACATCGCGCCCGCGGTCGCGATCGCGTAACCGACCAGATAGAACCATAGTCCGCCGAGGGACAGGGTGTCGCCCGTCGATGGGACCGCGAAGGCGAGCAGCATGTAGCCGGCATGCGCGACCGAGCTGAAGGCGATCATGCGCCGCACGCTGGTCTGCTTGAGCGCGCTGAAGTTTCCGAGGACCACGCTCAGGAGGCCGAGCAGCATGAGGATGAGCTGGTAGTTCCGCAGCGATCCCTTCGCCACCGCGCTCACGGTCACCGCCGCGTCGAGCCCGAGGACTCCGCTCACGGACACGCCGCCAGAGACGGAGACCAGGTTCAGCCAGATCGCTCCGAGCGCAGCGAATCCGCCGACCTTGACCACGGCGCCCATGAAACCGGTTATCGCCACCGGCGCACCGGTGTACGCGTCCGGGCTCCAGAAGTGGAACGGCACCGCGCCGATCTTGAACAGCAGGCCGATGATGATCAGCAGCTGGCCAAACATGAACAGATCGGCCCGTCCCGCGATCGCGACGTGGCCGAAGCGGGTGAACCCGGTCGCGCCGTAGGTCAGCGCAGCGCCATAGAGGAAGATTGCGCTGAACACCGCGCCCATGATGAAATACTTGAACAAGCCTTCGTTCGAATCGCGGCGGTGCCGGCGCAGTCCGACCAGCGCGTAGACCGCGAGGCTGGTCATCTCGAGCGCCAGGAACAGGGCGAGCGAGTCGTTCGACATCGCCATGAGCATCGCGCCCGCAGCGGCGAAGAGCGTCAGCGCGTACGGCTCGCCTCCGGCGTAATCGTCGCGGCCCAGGGTCTGCTGCAGTCCGGCCAGGGCGCACAAAGTCGAGGCGATGATCGCCCCGCACAGCCACATGCGTGCGGTGTCCATCGCGAACAGGCCGTGCACGTGACCGGGGCTCGCGAAGACTTGCGCGACGCCTGCGGCGACCAGGAACACCGCGGCGATCCACGGCAGCCAAGCGTGCTTGGCCGCGCGCTGCAGGAACGGCTCCGATCCGAGCACGACCAGCGCACCGCAGATCGTCAGCACGACCGGCATCAACAAGGGGAACAGATCGGTGGGGTGCATGTCAGGGCCGGGGTGCTGGGGTGGCGACGGACACGGCGGGAACGCGTGCCGCGGCGTCGGAAGCGACCGCGTCGGGTCTGCCCGCCTTGGTCGCCGCAGGTGCGCCGAGGCGCTCCGCGACGCGGCCGGCGCGATCGCTGATCGGCTTGGGGTAGAAGCCGAAGAAGAAGCTCGCGATCAGCAGCGCGATCACGGCGATCGCCTCGGCGGAACCGAGGTCGGTCATCGCGTCGCGGTTGCTCGCGCCATGTCCTTTGCCGTAGAACCAGCGCTGGATCAGGATGAGCAGATAGACGACGCCGAGGATGACCGAGAGTCCGGCGATCGCCGCGACCCAGAAGCCGGAACCATTGAAGATGCCCAGCAGCAGTTCGAACTCGCCGACGAAGTTCAGCGTGCCTGGCAGAGCCGCGGATGCGAGCGCGGCCATGACGAACAGCACCGCCAGGATCGGCGTGCGGTCGGCGAGGGCGCCGAAATCGTCGAGCCCCACGGTCTGCGCGCGCGACTCGACATAACCGACGAGCAGGAACAGCGCAGCGACCGAGAAGCCGTGCGCGACCATCTGCACCGCCGCGCCATTGAGCGCTTCGGGCGCGAACGAGAAGATGCCGACCATCACCAGGCCGAGATGGCTCATGCTCGAGTACGCCAGCATGCGCTTGGCGTCGTCCTGGGCGATCGCCACCAAGGCTCCGCCGACCGTGCCGATCAGGCCGAGGACGATGAACAGGTCCGCCCAATGCGCGCTCTGCTCGGGGAAGATCGGCAGGACGAAGCGCAGGAAACCGTAGATGCCGATCTTCGCCATGGCGCCGGCGAGCAGGACGACTCCCGCTCCGGGCGTCTCGGCATAGGTGCGCGACTGCCAGCCGTGCAGCGGCACCAACGGCACCTTCACGGCGAAGGCCAGGACGAACGACCAGAACAGCAGGGTCATGGTCCTGGGCGAATCCTCGAAGGCGGCCGCGATGCCGGCGGTGATCGCCGCCAACTCGGTGGTCTGCATCTTCCAGGCGATGAACCAGATCCCGACCAGCATGAAGATCGAGCCGAGCATGGTGTAGAGGAAGAACCACATCGCGGCGGTGCGGCGCTCGATGCCGCCGAACACGGCGATGATCACCACCATGGGGATGAGCATGCCTTCGTAGCAGACGAAGAAGACCACGAGATCGCGTGCGAGCAGCGCGCCGATCATCAGCGCCTCCATCGCGAAGACGCTGACCACGAATTCGCGCATGCGCGATCCCGCCTGGCGCCGGCTGCCGAGGATGGCGATCGGCGTCAGCCAGGTCACCAACTGGATCAGCCAGCCGCTCAGGCCATCGCTGGCCAGGCTCAGGTGCACCTGGGCGCCGGTTCCCCACAGCGTGAACCACGGGATCGACACCTGCAGATCGGGGCCGGTGACCAATGGCACGCCGAGGGCGGCGATCACGAGGCTCAGGACCAGGCCCAGGCGGAAGCTCGCGTCGCTATCCTTGCCCGAAGCGAAGCAGGTGAGGATCGCCGCGAAGATGGGCGCCGAAATCAGGAGGTAGAGCATGTCCGGTCAGCCGATCATCAGGTGGACGAACCGGAGGACCACGGTCCCCATGGCATTGAGTCCGATCGCGATCTCGTCGATCCACAGCAATGCGCCGACGCCAGCGATGCTCAGCGCCAGGCTCGCGCGCATCCGGCCGCGCTGCAGCGTGGCGTATCCGTCGCCGAGGAAGGTCGCTACTTCGGCGACCAGATAGGTGATACCGCCGACCAGCGCCTGCTCGACGATCCAGTACAGGAGCAGGCTGATCCACCTCGTGGGCAGCACGATCAGGGCGTGGTACACGCGATCGAAAGACCAGGTCCATGCGGCTCCGAAACCGGTGGGATCCGATGACGGGTGCGCCTCGGCGCTGGCGCCGGTCGGGCCGCGCCGCCAGCGCAGGACGGCGATGATCAGGCCGATCACCGCGGCGGAGGTCCCGGCAGCGGCGATCAGCCACGGGGAGATGTGGTGGGCGTCGGTCTCGCCGTGGGCCGCGAGCTGCTGGGCGGGGGCCAGCACCGGCGCCAGGTACTGCTGGAAGATGTCCAGCCGGATGGAGTTCACGTTGAACATCTCGAACCACAGGAAACCGGAGACCAAGCTGCCGACGCCCAGCACCACCAGCGGTATGGCCATGGTCAGCGGGGTCGGGGACACGTGGGCCTTGGCCTCGTCGCTCAGGCGACTCGGGCTCCAGAACGTGAGCATCATCACGCGCGTCATGTACACCGCGGTCAGCCCGGCGGTGACGAGACCGACAACGCACACCACCAGTGAGAGGTTGAGCGGGCCGAAACCGAGATCCGTAGTCGTATGGCCGACAGCGAGACGTTCGAGGATCAGGTCCTTGGACATGAAGCCGGCGCCCAGCGGCAGGCCGAGGATCGAGAACCAGGCGAAGCACAGCATGGCGTAGGTCAGGAGCAGGGGCTTGCGCCCATTGACCGTGATCAGGTGCAATCCGCCCATGCGCCGCATGTCCTGCTCGTGGTGCAGGCTGTGGATGACCGCGCCTGCGCCGAGGAACAGCGTGGCCTTGAAGAAGGCGTGGGTGAAGACGTGGAAGAGGGCGACGTCGAAGGCCGCGGCCCCGGCGGCCATGAACATGAAGCCGAGCTGGCTGACCGTCGAATAGGCGAGCGCCTTCTTGATGTCGTTCTGGAACAAGCCCGCGACGGCGCCGAATACCGCGGTCAGGCAGCCGACGACCATGATCGTCGCCAGCACCCACGGCGGCGCGTGCACGTAGACGTCACCCAGGCGCGCGACCAGGTATACGCCCGAGGTGACCATGGTCGCGGCGTGGATCAGCGCCGACACCGGCGTCGGACCGGCCATCGCATCGGGCAGCCAGGTGAGCAGCGGGATCTGCGCGCTCTTGCCGGTGCAGCCGAAGAAGATCAGCATCGCCGCGAGCGCGATCATGCCCTCGGCGCCGGCGATGGCGCCGGCGTTGTCGGTATTGCGGAACCACATCGCGATGTCGCGGTAGTCGAGGCTGCCGCAGACGCTCACCAGCGCGAACGCGCCGATGAGGAAGCCGAGGTCGCCGATACGATTCACCACGAACGCCTTGCGCGCCGCGTCGTTGTACTCGGTGGTCTTGTGCCAGAAGCCGATCAGCAGGTACGAGCACAGGCCGACCCCCTCCCAACCCAGGAAAGTCACCGGCAGGCTGCCGCCCAGCACCAGGATGATCATGCTGAACATGAACAGGTTCAGGTAGCTCATGAACCGGGCGAAGCCTCGATCCGACCACATGTAGCCGACCGAGTAGAGATGGATGAGCGTGCCGATGCCGGTCACGAACAGCAGCATCATGCTGGTGAGCGAATCGAAGAGCAGGCCGAACGAGAGGTGGAAGCTGCCGGCCGAGAACCACGTCCAGTATTCGGGGTGCAGAGACGGCGCGATGACCGATTCGCCGGAGATCATCTTCGGATATTCGCTGAGCTGGATCGCGGCGAAGAGGGTGAAGAGGAAGCTCAAGGCGGGCATGCCCACCGCGATCAGCGACACGAACGCCCGGTTCGGTCCGATCTTTGAACGCGCACCGGCCAGACTCAGCGCTCCATTGATGAGCGCACCGATCAGCGGCAGGACGGGAATGAGCCAGAGCGGAGTCACGAGCAGATCCTCACCAGGGGGGCAGCGCCGGAGGCGCGATGATGGGGGGTCGCGAGACCTCCCATCTGAAGAATGGCCCTCTCGCGGCTCGACCGCGAGCGCCCGCCCATGCGGGCGGACGGCCGTAGGCCGTCAGGGGCCAGTGAGGTCGAAGCGAGCCAGAGATGAGTCGACGACATCCGGTTACTCTTTCATCTCTGCGAACGCATCGCTGTCGACGGTGTCCTTGCCGCGCGTGATGCAGATCACCATCGCGAGCCCGACGCAGGCCTCTGCTGCGGCGATCGCAATGGTGAACAGAGGCGTCAGTTGGCCCCACAGCGACTGCGCCCCCGGCAGCTGCTGGCTGAAGCCCACGAAGCTGAGGTTGACGGCGTTGAGCATCAACTCGACGCCCATGAGCACGAGGAAGATGTTGCGACGCGTGAGCACCACCGCGATGCCCAGCGAGAAGAGCACGGCCGCCAGCAGCTGCACATGGAACGGATCAATGCTGTGCATGGCCGTCCTCGCCTGCTGCCTCATGGACTGGTGGGGAATCCAGGTGGCGCTTGGCGAGCATCACCGCTGCGACCACCGCGATCAGCAGCAGGACGCCGATGAGCTCGAACAGCAGGTAATAGCCAGGGCCGGCCGGTGTCAGGTCGAACATGGTGTAGGCGATGGGGCCGATCTCGCCGCGTACCTTCGCGGGATCGATGGTGGAGGCCTCGGTAAACGCCAGCGTGCGCACCGCCATCACCGCGATCGCCAGCGGCAGGATCGCCCCGACGATCGAGAATCCATCGAACCTCGGCACCCGGTGGTCGCGGGCCTGGTTCAGCACCATGATCACGAACACCACCAGCATCATGATCGCGCCGGCGTAGACGAGGACCTGGATCACGCCCAGGAATGGGCTGCCCAGCAGCACATAGATGCCGCTGAGGCTGAGCATCACGCCGATCAGATACACGGCGGCATTGATCGGATGCTTCGACAGCAGCACGCCGCCCGCGCACAGCAGCGTCGCGAGCGCGAACAGCGCGAAGTAGGCCGAGCCGAGCAGTTGGTCGAGGGAGTGGAACATAGGTGGGAGCTGCGCCTAGAAGCTGCGGTCGGACTGAGGGCTATTCGCGGGAATCGTGCGGAGGAGGACGGACATCAGTGGTAGGTCCCCGACTTGAACGCTTCCATGGCCTGATCGTGGAGCGCGCCGCCGGGGGCTTTCTGGCTCTGGGTGTCCTCGAGCGGGTAATCCTTCGGCTCCCAGTCCATGAGCTTGGTGCGGTCGATGACGAAATCGCGGCGGTTGTCGCCTGCGAGCACGGCCTGGCGCGTATCCATGCGGATCGCATCGCACGGGCAGGCCTCGACGCAGAATCCGCAGAACACGCACAGCAGGAGGTCGATCTCGAACTTCGCCGGACGCTTCTCGATGTGGTGATCGGGGCTCTCTTCGGCGACGATGTTTATGCAGCGGGCCGGGCAGGCCGTCGAGCACATGAAGCAGGCGACGCAGCGTGGCGAGCCGTCGGGCCGCTTCATCAGGCGATGGCGCGCGCGGTAGTCGCGCGGCAGATCCGGCTGCACCTCCGGATAATTGATGACCTTGAAATGATCGGCGTCGAGCAGGCTCTTCCTGGCGTGGCCCAACGTGGTGGCCAGGCCTTTGAAGATCTCGACGAAGTAGATCCGTTCCCAGAACGACAGGTGATCGGGGCGGGGGACGACCTTAGCCATGGGCCACCTCCTGGCGGGCGGCGGCGCGAGACGCGGCGCGTGGTGCGGTTCGAGCGCTCATCGTCCGCCTCCGATCGCCTTGGCGACGATCGCGGTGATGAGCAGGTTCACCAGCGCGATGTTGAGCATGACCTTCCAGCCGAGCCCCATGATCTGGTCGTAGCGGAAGCGTGGCAGCGTCCAGCGCACCCAGATGAAGAGCCAGGCGAACAGCATGGTCTTGCCGATCACGACATGGAACTGGATCACCGCGGTGACCGCGTCGACCCAGCCGGGATAGATGGGCACGGAATAAGCCGCGAGCGCGCCGGCCCGGCTGATCGGCTCGGTGTGGAGGAACAGCCCAGACATGATCGCGCCGAGGATCATCCCGATGCCCAACACGGAGAAGGCGCCGGTGTAGAGCGCGTACTCGCGCATGCGCAGATCGCGATCCTGCGCCTTCTGACGCGCGTAGTTCGCCCGGCGGCCGGCGATCAGCCAGGCGAAGCCGATCAGCAGCAGCCCGGTCATGCCGAGCATCACCGCCAGCACGCCGCCGAGATGCGCCTTGATCCAATAGGTGTCCAGCCACTGCCACACGACTTCGGAAGTTCCGACGCCGGTATCGACGAACATCGGCATCGGGAACGGCAGCAGTTCGTATCCGCCGGCGTAGAGCGTGGCGAGCAGCGCCGAAGCCACCAGCACGTGCAGGTACTCGCCGGTCATGAACATCATGAACTTCACGCCCGCGTATTCGGTGTGGAAGCCGCCGACGATCTCGGACTCGCCTTCGGCGACGTCGAAGGGGTTGCGGTTGCACTCGGCGAACATCGACACCAGGAACAGCAGGAAGCCGACCGGCTGCACGAACATGCCCCAGGTGTGGTGTCCCTGCCAATCGACGATCTGGGTCAGGTCGAAGCTGCCGACGATCAGCAGCATGCCCAGCACCGACAGGCCCATGCTGACTTCGTACGAGATCATCATCGCCGAGGCGCGCATGCCGCCGAGCAGGCTGAATTTCGAATTGGACGACCACGAACCGAGCACCACGCCGTACACCGACAGCGAACCCAGCGCGAACAGCAGCAGCAGGCCCGAGCTGGTGGTGATGAGCGTGCCCGGCAGGACGCCGATGGCCGAGCCATCCTGATATGCGATCGGCGCGAACCACGGCAGCAGGGCCGGGGTCAGCAGCCCGGTGGCGACCGGGATCGCCGGAGCGAGCCAATAGAACGACTTGAAGGCGAACGGCGGGACGAAGTTCTCCTTGAAGAGCAGCTTCACCAGGTCGGTCATGTTGTAGAGCATGCCGAAGGCGCGGATGCGCAGGCCGGTGCCGGGGATCGGGATGTACGCGCGACTGGGACCGACGCGGTCCTGGATGAACGCGGCGCCGCGGCGCTCGAGCAGCACCAAGAGCGGCAGGACCTGGAAGAGGATGAGCGGGATCGCGATCGGCAGGATCAGGCCGACGGTCTGGTAGGGATGCGCTTGGATCCAGTCGAAGAGGAACACCGATCAGCCCCCTACCGCGGCGGGCTGGCCGGCTTCGACGATCGTCTGGCCCATGGGGCCGATCGATCGGTAGGTCATGCCGGCGAATTGCGGCACGCGCGCGACCGCCGAGCGCCACGCATCCAGCTCGGTCGTCCAGCCGAGCGGGACTCCGGCCAGCTGCGACAGCCGCGCGATCGCGCGCCACGCGGGTTCGAGCGCCGGGTCGGGCACCGCGGGGCAGGCCTGCATGATCTGCACGCGACCATTGCAATTGACCATGGTGCCGCGCACCTCGGCCCAGGCGCGGATGCCGATCGCCACCGTGGCCTTGGCGACCGCGGCGTTCGACCACGCCGAGAGCACGATGCGGCTCGCGATGGCCTCGAGCTTGGCGGCCTTCGCGGCGTCGGCGCTCCACAGGTCGTTGCCGACCACCACCACGCAGTCGAAATCGTGCGCGCGGGCGACGAGATCGTCGAGGTTGTCGCGCACGCCCAGCAGCTGCAGCCCCTTGCGGTTCGCGACCGGGTCGCCGCTCCTGGCGATGCCATCGGGCTTGCCGACGGCCAGCCACGATCCACCGAAGACCTCGGCCTTGGGGCCGAGCTTCTCTGCGAGCGCGATGAGCGCGGCATTGTCCTCGGTGGTCAGGTGGCCGGAAGCGACCAGCGCGACGCGCTTGGCGGCGGCGATGGCGGAGCCGGCGGCGGCGTAGGCGTCGTCGGCGGTGCGGTCGGCGCCGGCGATCTTGCCGTCGGTGAGGCGGTTGCGGCCGAGATCCTGGTAGAGCATGCGCGTCGCGTTCGCGATCCAGCTCTTGTTGACCTCGGGGTTGCGGCGCGGCATCAGGCGCCACACGCGGCCGTTGTTGTACTCGACGGTGAGGTTCGCGCCGAGCGAGTCCGAGGGATCGATCGAGTCGACGCTCTTGAGCATCCACACCCGCTGCTGGAAGCGGAAGTGTTTCGCGGTCAGCGCGCCGACCGGGCAGATGTCGGCGGTGTTGAGGTCGTACGCGTGATCGAGCGGCTTGCCGGGGAAGGTGGTCAAGTACGCGTGGTCACCGCGGCCGGCGATGTCCAGCTGCGGGCTCTTCGCCACGTCGTCCATGAAGCGTACGCAGCGCGTGCACAGGATGCAGCGCTCCTGGTCGAGCACGATCGTCGGGCCGAGGTCGATGCGCTTGCCGCCGCGCTCCTCGCCCTTCGAGTCGACGAAGCGGTGGTCG
Organism: Planctomycetota bacterium; assembly: GCA_013696105.1. Lineage (GTDB taxonomy): Bacteria > Planctomycetota > UBA11346 > UBA11346 > UBA11346 > JACCZE01. Next base: position 27,433 of record JACCZE010000376.1, read on the forward strand.
GCGCCGCCCTTGTACTGCTTGCCGACCTCGTCATCGAGCCGGCTCTCGTGCCGGCCCTGACCCATGTAGTGTTCCTGCAGGGTGCACTCGCCGGCCTTGTCGCAGATCGGGCAATCCAGCGGGTGGTTGACCAGCAGGAATTCCATCACGCCCTTGCGCAGCTTGACGATCTTCTCGCTGCCCAGCTGCGTGCGCACCTTCATGCCCTTGGCGGTCTGGGTGTGGCAGCTGATCGCGAGCGCGAATCCGCGCGGGCCTTCGACCTCGACCAGGCAGATGCGGCAGTTGCCCGCGACCTTGAGATCGGGGTGGTAGCAGAAGGCCGGCGTATCGATGTTCGCGTTCTGGCGCAGCGCCTCGATCAGCTGGATCTTCTCGGGGACCTGGATGTCTTTGCCGTCGACATTGATGGTGATGAGATCGGCCATTACCAGAAGGCTCCCGGCCGTACGGCCTCGAGCTCGCGCGACTCGGTGTGCTTGGTGTTGCGCGCGATGTGCGTGTCGAAGTATTTGCGGAACTTGGTGACAAACGACTGCACCGGCCACGCGGCGCCGGGGGCGAACGCGCAGATGGTGGTCCACTCGTAGGAGTCGGCGAGGTCTTTTATCAGCTCGATGTCGCCGTCGCGTCCCTGGCCGCGCACGACCTTCCTGAGGATGCGGTCGACGTAGCCGGTGCCTTCGCGGCACGGCGTGCACTGGCCGCACGATTCGTGGGCGTAGAAGCGCGCGATCGACTCGAGGATCAGCGCGGGATCGCGCGTGGTGTTGAACGGGGTCACCGCGCCCGAGCCGAGCATCGACTTCAGGCTGGCGAGGGACTCGTAGTCCATCGTCGCCTTCTGGGTCTCCTCCGCGGTGAGCACCGGCGCCGAGCTGCCGCCGGGGATGCATCCCAGCAGTTCGCCCTCGAGGCCGCCGGCGATCTCGAAGAACTCCATGTACGGGATCGCGAGCGGGACCTCGTACACGCCGGGGTGCTTCACGTCGCCCGAGATCGAGAACAGCTTGGTGCCCGGGCTCTTCTCGGAGCCCCACTGGCGGTAGCCCTTCGCGCCGTGCTTGAGGATGTACGGCACCGCCATGATCGTCTCGACGTTGTTCACCACCGTCGGGCACTGGAACGCGCCGCTGATCGCCGGGAACGGCGGCTTCAGGCGCGGCTGACCCTTGAAGCCCTCGAGCGAGTTGATGAGGCCGGTCTCCTCGCCGCAGATGTACGCGCCCGCGCCGCGGTGGACGTAGATGTCGAGGCTGTAGCCCGAGCCCTGGATGTTCTCGCCGAGCATGCCGGCGTCGTAGGCTTCCCTGAGCGCGACGTTCAGGCGGCGGATCATCGGCAGCATCTCGCCGCGCACGTAGATGTACGCGGTGCGCACGCCCAGCGCGAAGCCGGAGATGATCATGCCCTCGATCAGCAGGTGCGGGTCCTTGTCCAGGCAGAGGCGATCCTTGAACGTGCCCGGCTCGCCCTCGTCGGCGTTGATCACCAGATACACCGGCTTGCCGCCGCGCGGCACGAAGCTCCACTTCATGCCGGTCGGGAAGCCCGCGCCGCCGCGGCCGCGCAGGCCCGAATCCTTGATCAGCTCGATCAGCTCGAACTGGCTCTTGTCGAAGAGCGTGCGGCTGATCGTCTCGTAGGCGCCGTGCTGCTTGGCCACCGCGAGCGTGTGCCCATTGGGCACCTCGAACAGGCGGCGCAGGACGCTCGGCAGCTCCTTGCCCTTCCAATGGGTCGGATGAGCCATCGCTTATGCCTTCCCTGGCGGCGGAGTCGATGCGGACGGAGATGGCGTGCTGCTCGCAACCGGAGCGGAATTCACGCCGGGCTGCGGCGCCGGGGGCGGCGGCGGCTTGCCGGTCGAGGTGACGATCGCGCTCGGCTTGGCGACGCGGTCCTTCTCGTGGGCGGTCACGCGGTAGTGCGCGCTGTGGCCTTCGGCGAGCTTGTCGGCGGCCTTCTGGTCTTTGGGCCCGACGGAAGCCAGCTCGCGCCACGTCGCGCCGCCGTCATCTGACCGCTCGACCACCAGCTTGGTGCATTCGGGCGCGTTGGCCCAGGTCAGTGCGATGGCGTCGCCGGTGGCGACCGCGGCGAGCTTGAGCGCAGGAGGCGCGGGCGCGTAGCCCGGCTTCTGCGGCTGCGCGGATGCACCGGTCGCCGCGGGATGCCCCTTGGTGTTGAGCACGATGCCGCCGAGCGGATCGACGGCCGCCTGCTGCGGGCTCGATGACGCTTCGGCGCGCAGGCGCGCGATCCAGCGGTCGAGGTCCGCCGCACGCGGATGGAAATCGCTGGGCAGGATCTCGAGCTTCTCTGGTCCGATCGCCTCGTCGTTGATCAGCACGCCCGGACCGGTGCCGCACAGCGCCAGGCACTCGACGCGCACCAGGGTGAACAGTCCGTCGGGCGTGGTCTCGCCGGAGTGGATGCCGAGCGATGTCTCGAGGTGCGCGATCAAGTCCTCGGAACCCTGGATCAGGCAGCACATGGTCTGGCAGACCTGGATCAGGTAGCGGCCGGTGGGCGCCTGCTTGTACATGGTGTAGAACTCGACCACGCCGTAGGCGTGCGCCGGGCTCACCGCCGAGACCTCGGCGGCCCACTCGATGCCGACGCGCGGCACCCAGCGGAACTCCTCCTGCAGCAGCCACAGCACTTGCAAGAGCACCGCGCGCTTCACCGGATAGCGGCGCCACAGCTCATCGATCTGCGGCTGATACTTCGCCATCCGCTCGCGCACCTGCGCGACGGTCAGGTCCTTGGGCTGGATGGTGGCGGGATTGACGCAGGCGGTCATGGGAAACGTCCTCTGTCCTGGGTCCTGCGTCCTCCGTCGGACATCAGACCACGGACAGCACCCACGAACTCGAGACGGAGAACAGAGGACGGAGGACGGAGGACGTTCATCGGTCCAGCTCCCCCGCGATGATGTTGATCGAGCCGAGCGTGGCGGCGGCGTCGGCGATCATCTCGCCTTCGCACATCGGGCCGAAGGCGGCGTACTGGGTGAAGCACGGCGGGCGCACCTTGATGCGGTAGGGATTGGTGCCGCCGTCGGAGGTGATGTGGAAGCCGAGCTCGCCGTTCGCCGCTTCGATCGCGTCGTAGCACTCGCCGGGCGGCGGGCGCACGCCTTCGTAGATCAGCTTGAAGCTGTTGATCAGCGCTTCCATGTCGTGGTACACGCGGTCGCGATCGGGCAGCGACAGCCGCGCATCCGGTGCGTTGACCGGGCCGGGCTTGAGGCGATCGAGCGCCTGGCGCACGATCGACACCGACTCGAGCATCTCGTAGAGGCGGATCATGATGCGGTCGAAGGTGTCGCCGGTCTCGCCAACCACGGTGTCGAACTGGTAGGTCTCGTAGCCGTAGTACGGCTCGTCCTTGCGCAGGTCGCGGTCGACGCCCGAGGCGCGCAGGCAGGGCCCGGTCCAGCCGTAGGAGATCGCCTCCTCGGCCGAGACCACGCACACGTCCTTGGTGCGGTCGATGAAGATCTTGTTGTGCTCGATCAGGCCGCGGACTTCCGCGACGGCGGCCTCGATCTTCACCAGCACCTTGCGCACGTCGTCCTCGAAGCCGGGATAGGCGTCGCGGTACATGCCGCCGATGCGCGTCACGGTGTTGGTCAAGCGCTGGCCGCAGAGCTTCTCCCAGATCTTGTAGACCTCTTCGCGGGTGTTGAAGAAGTACCAGAAGTTGGTGAGCGCGCCGAGATCGACGAGGTTCGTGCACGAGCACACCAGGTGGTCGATGATGCGCGACAGCTCGATCAGCACCACGCGCAGCGTGATGCAGCGCTCGGGCACCGTCACGTTGAACATCTTCTCGACGGCCTTGCAGAAGCCGATGTTGTTGATCATCGCCGAGCAGTAGTTCAGGCGATCGGTGTACGGCAGCACCATGCTGTACGTGCCCTGCTCGACCATCTTTTCGAAACCGCGGTGCAGATAGCCCATCTCGCAGACCGCCGCCTTCATCGTCTCGCCATCCAGCGCGCAGAAGATGCGCAGCGTGCCGTGCGTCGCCGGGTGGCTCGGGCCCATGTTCAGGGTCATGAAGTCCAGATGGTCGCCTTCGGGAGTCAGGACTCTCATATGCCGCCGGCTCCCACCGCGCCCGCGGCGTTCTTCTGCTTCTGCGTGTCCACCGAGCCCTGCTCGGCCACGCTCTGGTGCTTCGCTGCGATCGGCGCGCCGAGGTGGACCTCGCCCGAATCGACGACCTGGTAGCCGAAGTGCTTGAGCCGGCTCTCGAGCTGATCGACCATCGGATCGTTGATCGACAGCTTCTGCCGCTTCTGGCAGGGGTAGTCCTTGCGCAGCGGATGGCCGATGAATTCGTGGTGGTTGAGGATGCGCTTGAGATTGGGATGTCCGCTGAAGACCACGCCCATCTGATCGAATACTTCGCGCTCTGACCAGTCGGCGATGCGGTAGAGGTCGTGGATCGACGGCAGCTCGGCGTCGTCCTCTTCCACCTCGACCTTGAGCTTGAAGCGGTGGCGGAAGACCAGGCTCTTGAACAGGTACACCACGGCGAATCGCGGTCCGCGGTGATTGGGGTAGCTGAGGTAGTCGATCGCCGCGAGGTCGAGCAGCATGTCGAAGCGCAGCTCGGGGTCGTCGCGCAGGACGCGGACCACCTCGTGCAGCTTGGCCTTGGCCTGCCCGGCCGCGAGCGTCATGGTCAGGTTCCAACGATCCTTGGCGTCGCGCGCCAAGCCGAAGCGCTCGGCAGCGAGCGCCTGCAGCTGATCGTCGCTCTTGCCCGGCTTGATCGGCTCGCGCTTCCAGCTGCGCACATCGCCCTCTCCCGAGATGCCCTTTCCAGCGGCCGTGCTCATGCGCCCACCGCCTTCTGCTCTTTCAGGTGCTCGCGCGCGATCTTGTTCTGCAGCTGGACCAGACCTTCGAGGAAGGCCTCCGGACGCGGGGGGCATCCGGCGATGTAGATGTCCACCGGGATGATCTCGTCGATGCCGGGCACGGTGCAGTAGCAGTCGTAGAAGCCGCCCGAGGTGGCGCACGCGCCGGCCGAGATCACCCACTTCGGCTCGCACATCTGATCGTAGATGCGTCGCAGCACCGGTGCCTGCTTGTAGGTGATGGTGCCGGCGATGATCAGGAGATCGGCCTGGCGCGGACTGAAGCGCACGAGCTCGGCGCCGAAGCGGCTGATGTCGAACACCGAGCTGACCACGCCCATGAACTCGATGCCGCAGCACGCGGTACCGAAGGGGAAGGGCCAGAGGCTGTTGCGCCGGCCCCAGTTGACCACCGCCTCGACGGAGGTTGCGATGACACCGTCGGGAACGAATGAGTCGGAGACGGCGGCGACGGTGGCGGGGACTGGTTTGAAGGTCATGGCGTGCTCCGCGGGAAATAGTGGACCGTACGCGCCGCGAGAGCGGCGACCAGGCTCGCTATTCCCAATCCAGGGCGCCCTTCTTGTAGAGGTAGAGGTAGCCGACTTCGAGCAGGACCAGGAAGACCACCAGCAGCCACACGATGTCCCAGCCGGCGGACTTGTTCAGCATGTATGCCCATGGATAGAGGAAGGCGACTTCGATATCGAAGGCGAGGAAGAGCATCGCGATGAGGTAGAACTTGATGCTGAACTTCTCGCCCGAGCTTCCGACCGACACCGGCAGACCGGACTCGTACTGCTCGACCTTGCCGGCACTGGTGTTGCGGGTGCCGATCGCGAAACGGCTGAGGATGGCGTTGAGGCTCATCAAGAGCGCCGGGATCGCGAGCCCGAGGAGGATGAGGATGGTGAGCGGATAGACGACGTCGAAGTACGACGGACCCACCGCGGCGGCGGGGGCAGAGCTCGCTGTGGTCGCTGTGTGCGCGTCCATGCCGTCCTTTTCGCCGTTCTCGGGAGGTCGGGCTTATAAGTTCGCCACCAGTCGACTCCAGTGGAAACATGTGCCAAACGGAGGTTTCCAGCGATTTTCCCGACAACCGATGCGTGCCATGGAGTCCTACGTGCTAATGATATGCATTCGCAGTTAGATTTCCGTCACCCGCCGTTCCGCGCCCGATCCAACACCTGGAGGTAGGTGCCGAGCAACCCCATGGTCACGGCCAGCATGACCGCTGCGGCGAGCGAGGTGATCGCCGCAGCCACGATCCGTGCCAGCCAGCGCGCATGACGGTCGCCGACATCCCGATGGTATGCCGCGAGGCGGGCGCAGTGCTCTTCGGCGTCGGCCCGGCCGAGCACCGGTGCGAGCCGAGCGAGATCGGACCCGAGATACCGTTCGATGTCGTCTTCGGTCATGCGCCAACGGGATGCCAGCATCGCGCGGGCGTACCAACCAGCGCGCGCGACATGGTAGGACCAGGTCCCGACGATCGGCACACGCGCGGTCACGAGCTCATGGCACCACGGCAGGATCAGCGCACCGGCGAGGACCACGACGCCCGGCACAGCGGTCCAGAGCCAGCGGAGGTCGAGCGGCGCCCCGCAGCGGTGCACCATCCAACCCATCGCCGCCGCGATCATCACCAGGCTGGTGATCGGATAGGCAAGCCGATGGCGCATCACCTCGTGGCGTACGCGCCTGGCGCGCAGTTCCTCCGCGGCGAGCAGCGCCGCGTATTCGAGGGGCGGACGCGGGCCCGCGAGCAGCGCGAGCACAGGCTCGGGGGCATCCTCGGTCAGGGCCTGCGCGAGCGTGTCCCCGCGTTCGAGCACAGCGGCCACACGTTGGGCACCGCGGATGTCCGACGCGCGCAACGCGACGACGAGGTCCTCGCGCCGCACGGCGGCAGCGGCGATGTGCCGCAGCAGGCCTTCGAGATCACGGGCGTCCATGCGGCCTCGCGTCCTCGGTGGTCGTGCGTCCGCCCGCGGTATCGATCATCATGCGCAGCACGCTGGCCTGCATCTGGAACACGAGCACGCATACCGCCAACACCGGAATCGCTACCGCGACCGGGATGAGCACCTGCGCAATGGTCGAGATGCGTACGGCGAGGCGGGCGCGACGTTCCTCGGCGCGTTCGATCGCCAGCGCCAGAGACGCGGTATCCGTCCCACTCCACCCGCAAAGCTGCATGATGCGCCGCAGATCCCCGGACGCTCCCGCGGCGAGCAGGCGGTCGCGAGTACGTCCGAAGCTCGTCGACATCGCGGTAGCGATGTCGCGTTCGGTGCGGCCTGCCGACATCGCGCGCAGCAGGATACGACCGCGGGACAAGCGCAGCTGCGAACGCTGCCAAGGCAGGACTCCGGCGTCCCACACCCGCGCCATCAGGACCATCGCAGCCAGGCCCAGGACGATACCGGCGAGATACCCTCCGGGCGACAGACGCATCGCGCCGGCCGTCGCGGTGAACCAGGCGGGCAACTCCATCTTCATGCTGCGCATCATGCGATCGAACATCGGGATGACCGAGACCAACAGATATATGGCGATGACCAGTGCCGGCAGGTAGGTCGCGACGGATCGGCGCCGCTCCACCATCAGCGTGGGGTCCGGGTTTCCCGCCAGTTCCGCCAGCCATTCGGCGAGCGCATCCCGACCCATGGCTTCTGCCGCCATTCCGGCGCAACGGACGTGGCGCGGCAGCAGGCGCTCGCTCGCGAGCGCCGTCATCAGCGACGGCTCTCCGGAGTCGAGTCGGCGCAGGCATCGACGGATACCATCAGCGTAGGGCATGCGCACCGAAGCGGCGATCGCGATCAGCGCGGATTGCGGATCCTGGCCATGGCGCAGTGCTTCGGCGAGACGGCCGGCGATGATGCGCACGCTCTCGCCATCGGAGAAGACGAACCGCACCAGGGCCCAGGCCGCATGGATCGCGATCAGCGCCATCAGCGCGATGCCGATGGTCGCCAACGCATAGGAGATCAGGTGTTCCGCTCCGATCACCGGCGGTCCGATCAGCGCGAAGACACCGACAGCGACATGGAAGAAGCCGATCAGACCCACGATCAGCGCCGCGGTCACGATCTGTGGCCTGGCTGACGCGAAGGCGCGGGCATAACGCTCGGCAGCGAGCTCCTCGGCTTTGGCCCAATCATGGACACCGCCGGCGGCGACCGGCACCAGCCCCATCACCACCAGTGCGGTGGCGAGATCGCCTCCGGCTGCATGCAAAAACCGCTGCGCCGGGGCACGACCCCACAGCAGCACCGCCCACTCGCGCCAATCGCGACGCCAGGAGGGTTCGTCCATGGAGCGCGAACAGCAACCGCCCCACATCAGGAACCGCTCGATCGCGCCGACCGCATCCGAGCCGTCCTGCCCGCCGATCCGGCCCCGACGTACCAGCTTCAGCGCCAGGGCCGAGCGGTGCACCTCGGGAAACAGCACGAGTCGAGCCAGGTGTACCCAGCGCAGGCGCGGTAGGATCCAGCAGGCACCAGCGATCACCGCAAGCACAGCCGCAGTCGCAACGACGATGGGAATGGCGAGCGATGCCCCGGCATCGACACCTTGGCTTCCGAAGGCATTGAAATCACGCAGGACCGCCATGAAGGGTCGCAGAGGCTTCCGGAAGATCGTCTCGGTGAACACGATGACGGATGCCGTCGGCACCAGCAGCGAACAGGCCAGCCAGAACGGCAACCAGCTCACCCAGTGGTAACCGGGCATTCCGCTAGCGGATGCGCGCGCGATCCGCGCCAAGCGGCGGGAGAGCTGACGTTGATCGGTGAAGCCCCGGAGCTCGCCCGCCTCATCCCGATGGATCAAGCGCATGGACACCAGCGCATCCGGCAACGCGACTCCTCGTCGCAGCATCGGGACGAGCTTCCGAGCCCATGGGCGCAGGAGCAGGTCCTCGCGCGCCAGGGATTCGAATCCGTCAGGAAGCGCCTCGCCGGAATCGACCAACAGCGCCAGCGCGGACAGGACCTCGGTTCGCCGTGCTGCCAACCACATGTCCTGCGTGCCCTTCCGCTGCGGCTCCAGCTGGGGGATGGTCACCGCCCACTGATCGTTGGGAAGCACCGAACGGGCCGCTGCCGCTGTCATCCCGCCTCGAACCGCTAGCGTGACGGAATGAGTTCGGGCTCGGATGCGATCGACGCGCTGTTTTCGCTGCTGGCTGCCGGCCGCGCCAGCGACCTGGTGCTCGAACCGCGCGATGATGGCTCGCTCGATGCCGTCGCTCGCGTCGAAGGCGTGCGTCGCAGCATCACCACGATCTCCAACGAGCATGCCACCGCTGCGATCGCGCGCTTGAAGGCGCTCGCACGCCTACCCGCCTACATCACCACCGAGCCCCAGGATGGCCGCATCGACGGACGATCCTTCGGCATCCCGGGCGACATCCGCCTTGCGGTGTTCCCGACCGTGCGCGGGCAACGCATCGCGATGCGCCTGCCGGCGATCGGAGCCCTTCCCGATCCGGAATCCCTGGGATTCGAGCCCAGAGTCGTGACGCATCTACGCAGACTGATGCGCGAGCCCGACGGCATCGTGCTGATCACCGGCCCCACCGGGTCGGGCAAGACCACCACCATCCATAGCCTGTTGCGCGAATTGGCGTCCGAGCGCCCCGACCGCCAGATCCTCACCCTCGAGGATCCCGTCGAGCGGCTGATACCCGGCATCGCCCAAGCCGAGATCAAGGCGCATACGGGATTCGGATTCCAGGAAGCGCTGCGCAGCGCCCTGCGTCAGGACGCGGACGTGCTGGTGGTGGGCGAGGTGCGCGACGTCGAGACCGCGACGACGGCGGTGCGCGCCTCGCTCAGCGGTCATCTGGTGGTCGCGACCCTCCATGCCGGACGCGCCAGCGAAGTGGTGCCGCGGCTCTTGGACATGGGCGTGGACCGCGACCTGCTGATTCCCGCGCTGCGAGCGATCCTGTCGCAGCGCCTGCTGCGTCTCGCGCATCGCGGATGCCACGGTGCCGGGTGCGGCGATTGCCATGGCGGCTACCTCGGACGTCGCGTCGTGACGGATCTCGCGCTGGTCGACCACCCTGCCCGCCAGCGCCTGCGAGATGGCCACGACCTCGACCTGACCGCCGACATGGATCGGCAGGCGGCTGAACTGGTCGACAGCCAGGCGACCGACCGCGGTGAAGTCCTGCGCGTGCTCGGCCGCGCCGGCTGATCGCTACGGCGCGTCGGTGCGGAACGGCGAGGCCGGGAGGCCATCGGCGTTGATCAGGTTGCCAGCCGGATCGTTGGCCCAGGCGTAGCGCACCGCGGCCGGCTCGCGCACCTCGGGCGACGTCACCACGACGCGCTCGCCGTCGATGCGCGCGGTGGCCCAGACGAAACGACGATCCGCGCCGGCGATCGCGAAGCCGACCAGGTCTCCGCCACCGCGGGCCATGAGGCCACGGCCGCAGTGGTCGAACGCGAGCGCGATCGCATCGCCCTCGACGCGCATCTCGCGATAGATCGGACCCGACCATTCGCCCGGCAGGCCGTAGGCGATGGCGCGCGCCGCCAGGGCCAAGCGCTTGGCGACGTCCTGCTTGTTCTTGGGGTGGATGTCGCCGCGTTCGCCGACGTCGATCGCGACCGCGAGTCCGGTCTTGGGAACCGTCCGCGCGGTCATCAGTTGCGCTTCGCGCAGCTCGGCCCAACCGGATTCGGACGGCTGCTCGGGCCGATCGCTGTAGTTCGCCAGCTGCACGATCAGGAAAGGGAAGTCGCCGACGCCCAAGCGCGCGCGCCAATCGGCGATCAGGGTCGGCAGCAGGCGACGGTACAGCGCCGCCTGGTGCGCATTCGCCTCGCCCTGATACCAGATCGTGCCCGTGATCGCGCAGGGCGCGATCGGGGCGATCATGCCGTTGTAGAGGACGGTGACGACGTTGGGATCCTCGCCGAGCCTGCGCGGAAGCGATGGCAGCTTCGCGAGTGGCTCCCCGGCGCGATATCGCCATGCGCCCGACAGGGCGACCGCATCGCCCGTACCGACGCGCTCGATGCGCAGGTCCTCGGCCTTTCCAGAGAAACCGCCGGGGCCACCGGTATCGAGGGCGCGCACCGCGATCGTGTGGCGTCCAGGAGCGATGGTCCCTGCCGCG
>JACCZE010000291.1 GCA_013696105.1 Planctomycetota bacterium
GGCCGCGGACCTGGCGCGCGCGACGCCCCCGGCATCGGCTCCCGCGACGACCGTCGCCGCTGCCCCGGCAACCGCGATCGACGACGCCCGCGTGAAGGAGCTGGTGCGCGCCGAACTGCAGGAGCAGATGACGCAGATGCGCAACCGCTTCGGTGGTGGACAAGGCGGCCAGGGCGGTCCCGGTGGCCGCGCTCCGCAGATGCCGCAGGTCGACGCAGCGGCGGTGAAGGAGCAACTCGGCCTGGACGACGAGAAGTCCGAGAAGGTCGCGCAACTGGTCGGGGAATACCGCACCGCGGTGCGCGAGATATGGACCAAGGGCGGCGACCGCGAGACGAACACCGCCGCGATGGAGCAGGCGCGGGTGCAGGCCGAAACCAAGGCGTCGCAGTTCCTGACCCCGGAGGAAGTCGCCCAGGTGAAGGCCTGGGTCGAGAAGCAGGACGCCGACCGTCGCGCCCGCTGGCAGCAGCGCCAGGACCGGCAGGGCGAGACCGCCGGCGATCAGCCCGCGAAGCCCGCCGGGCCGCAATTCTGATCGGCCCTTCCCTCATCGCGACGACACCGAGCCGCAACAAGCCCAGGGGTAGGCCCGCTCACGGGCCCTAGGGGCGACACCCCTGCACAAACGGGCGCCGCGTCGGCGCTGGCGGCATACAATCGCCGCAGGCGATGCCGCCACGATGTCGGAGGCTTCCGACGACATCGTGCCGCGACAAAGCCCGGGGGTAGGCCGTAAGGCCGTAGGGGCGACAGCCCCTGAGCAAACAGCGGGCGCCGAGTCGGCGCTGGCGGCATACAATCGCCGCAGGCGATGCCGCCACGATGAGGACTGCCCCGCAGTCCTCATCGAGCCGCGACAAAGCCCGGGGGTAGGCCCGACCTCGGGCCGTAGGGGCGACAGCCCCTGAGCAAAAGCCCTGACGTTGAGCCGGCCCCGGGGTCGACTACCCTCGGGAATGCTCGGGCCCGGCAGCCGTATCGGAGGACTGGTCATCGACAGCGTCATCGGACGCGGAGCGATGGGCGAGGTCTACCGCGCCACCCAGCTGACGCTCAAGCGCAAGGTCGCGGTCAAGCGCATCGCCGAGCACCTGCTGTCGCATCCGGAGGCGGTCGCGCGCTTCGAGCGCGAGGCGCAATGCCTGGCGCGCGTCCACAGCGCGCACGTCATCGGCGTGCACGATTTCGGCAAGATGACCGCCGACGACGGCAGCGAGCATTACCTGCTGGTGATGGAGCTGGTCGACGGCGGCCGCAGCCTGCGGCACTATGTCGGCCGCGCGATGGAATGGCGTCAGGCCACGTCGCTCGCCTTGCAGGTCGCCGAAGGACTGGCCGCGGCCGCCGAGTTCGGGGTGGTGCACCGCGACGTCAAACCCGACAACATCATGCTCAACGCGCGCGGGATCGCCAAGCTCGCCGACTTCGGTCTCGCGCGCTCGGGCGACTCCACCGACATGACGGTCGCCGGTTCGGTGCTGGGCACGCCGGCATACATGTCCCCCGAAGCGTGCCGCGGCGAAGAGGTCGACGCGCGCAGCGATATCTACGCACTTGGCGCCACCTGGTACCACCTGCTCGCGGGCCGCTCTCCGTTCCAGGCCGCGAACGCGCCCGCCATGCTGCTCTGCCACATCGACGAAGAGGCCGCTGCGATCACCTCGCTCTCGCCCGGTCTGCCTCCGCAGATCGCCGCTCTCGTCCACCGCTGCATGGCCAAGCATCCGGACCTGCGCCCCGCGAGCGCGCGTGCGCTGGTCGATGAGCTGCGCGCCCTGGCGATGAGCGGATTCTCGGTGCCCGCCGCAGTTCCGGAGCTGGTGGCGTCGCTCGATACGCCCACCGATCCCGCGACCGCCGAGACCAACCTGTTGACCCCGCGTACGGGCGGAGCCGCCTCCGGCACCGCGCAGACCCTGCTGGCGACCGAAGCATCGACCCAGCCGGTGTCGGGGCCTGTCCATTCCAGCGCGCCACCGGCTCGCGGCACGAGACGTCGACCGGCGGTGATCGTCGGTTTGCTCGGTCTCGTGCTGGCTGCCGCTGCCGTGCTGGGGTGGGCGCTGCTGCAGGACGACGCGATCTCGCGCACCACGCGCGAGGTCGACGCCGCGATCGCCGCCGGCGACACCGATCGCGCATTGCGCCGAGCCGATGCCCTGGCGGCGCGCCTGCCCGATCCACCCGAGCCGCGCTTGCTCGTGCGCAAGGCGGTGGCGGCGGAAGTGCAGCGGATCGTCGCAACC
>JACCZE010000391.1 GCA_013696105.1 Planctomycetota bacterium
GTGCAGGGGCAGCGCCCCTGCCGGGGCGTAGCGGGGCAGAGCACCTCGAACAGAAGGATTCCCGGCGATAATAGCGGCCGCTGGCCGCGCCGGGAATCGCCAGGGGCCGAATCCCGGTACAATAGCGACCGCAGGTCGCACCGCGCTCTGCGATTACTAATCAGCGAAAACGACCTGCCAGCGGGGTGCAGGGGCAGCGCCCCTGCCGGGGCGTAGCGGGGCGGAGCCCTGCGAACTCCGAATCCCGGTACAATAGCGACCGCAGGTCGCACCGGGATTCGATCTAGCCCTTGGCGTCCGACTTCGCCTTCTCAGCGATATACAGGATGCTGTTCGAGTTGCGGCAGACCACGAGCTTGCCCATGCGGATCTGCTCGATCTGGTTGTGGCTGACCATGATGCCCATCGGCGTCGCGCGGGAGTTGGGATCGACCTTGGCCAGCGGCATCGGATGGCGGGCCTTCACCAGGCGTTCGTAGACCTCGAGGAAGGTCGGATCGACCTGGGCCTTGCGGTCGTCGTACTGCTTCTGGATCGCCGCTTCCTCCGGGCTCGGCTGATCGGGCGTTCCGGAGGACTTCTGCACGTTCTCGAATTCCGACTTCAGCTTGAGCGCCTGCTCGTTGGCCTTGGCGGCCTTGTCCTTCAGCACCTCGAGCCGGGCGGTGACCTCCTTGATGCTGGCCTCGCGCATGCCCTTCTCGACCTTCGCGGCTTCGATGCCGTTGATGATCGCCATGTAGTCCTTGTTGGTCTTGGCGTTCATCTGCTTCGAGCGCAGGTCGGCGATGGTGGTATCGCAGCGCGCGGAATCGGCGGTGTACTGGCGGATCAGGGCTCCGAGCTTCTCGGCTTCGGATTCGGCGCCCTGGGCGGTGCCCTCGGAGGCCTTCCATTGCCGCTCGGCTTCGGAAAATTGGGATTTCCGCGCCTCCCGCGCCAACTTCAGCACTTGGCGTTGCTTGTCGATCACCTGCAGATCCAGCAGGGCGGCGATGTTCGAGTTCATGCGGCTGTCCTGAACCTCGCATTGTGCTGCATCGGTTGCACGGTCCAAGGCAAAAAAAATCCCGAGCCATCCAGCCTCCCGACGAGGGCGCTGGTGGCAGCAGAAGCGGACGCGAACCGCCAAGTCGCCTAGACGCCATGGAGGGTGCCTCCCACCCGTTGCGGCTCGGGTCTCGGTGGTGGCCACCGATCCCACGCCGGACAGGCTCCGATTGACCACCCGGGCACGGGCGCATAGTCCGTCCCTGCAGCCCTTTCCTCGCTCCCTAGGGAGCATTGGAGCCCATGCCCGAGCTCGCCGGCGCGTCGGTCACTCCCCAGGCCCGGCCCGACCACGATTATCCGATGGTCGGAGAGACGATCGGGCTGTGGCGGCTCGTCCGAGGACTCGGACGAGGCGGCATGGGCGAGGTCTACGAGGCCGAATACGATTACCTGCACCTCGTGTCCCTGCGCTACAGCGAGGAACAGCGCGATCTGATCCGGGGCGAGCTCGAAGCGCTGACGCGACCAGAGCAGGCGCGCCTGGTCGGGCAGATGATCGGTACGCCCCTGCCGGCCGATGCCCGTTTCGCGATCAAGATTTGCAACGCCCGCAGCGGCACCCCCGGATACCGGCGCTTTCTCCAAGAAGCGGAGGTCGCGCAGCGGCTGGGAGACCATCCGTACATCGTGACCGTGCATCAGGTCAGCGGCGGACTGGACGCATCCAGCGACATCGCCAAGAAGCTCGCCCTCGACAAGGGCAAGTATCGCGACCTGGCATTCATGGTCATGGATCTGGCCGCCTGCACCTTCGACAACACGCGTCTGACCATCGGTGAGACCGTGCACATCGTGCGCTGCATCGCCACCGCGCTCGACCACGCGCACAGCCAGGGGGTGGTGCACCGCGATCTCAAGCCCGAGAACATCCTCGGCACCATCGACCATCCGCTGCTCACCGATTTCGGCATAGCCAAGGAGATCGACCAGACCGAAGGGCTGACACGCACCGGTCAGATCATCGGCACGCTCGACTACATGTCGCCCGAACAGGCGACCGACGCCAAGCGCGTCGATCAGCGCAGCGACGTCTACAGCCTGGGCGTGGTACTGTACGAGTTCGCAACCCAAGGGCATCTGCCGTACTCGCACAAGCTCGATCGCGACAGCTGCCTATCGGCGATCCGCAGCGACCGTGTCGAGCCGAAGTGGCCGCGCGAGCATCAGTCGCGCTTCCCGGTGCGCCTGGAGCGCATCATCCTGAAGGCGATGGCGCACAACCAGGAGGACCGCTATCAGACGATGAGCGAGTTCATCACCGATCTGGACCGCTTCACCCGCGGGGAAGCGGTCGGCTGGTGGCGCCGGGTCAATCCACGCAGCCTGCTTCGCTTCCAGGTTCGTCGCCATCCGCGCATGATCTATGGCGCGCTGTGCGCTGCGATCCTGACGGCGGTGATCATCGCCGCCCTCACCGTTCCGAAGATGCTCGACCGCGACCGCCGCGAGTACGACCGCAAGCTGACCAGGATCGACGCCCAGGTCGCCGAGATCCAGGGTGGTCAACGCATGCAGCTGGACCAGGAGGGGTCCGACGCGCTGCGTGGACTGCGCTCCAATCTCGCGGGCGATCGCTACCCCGAATTCCAGCGTCGCCTCGTCGATCTCGAGGACCGCCTCCTGCGCCTGCGCCGTCTGAAGGTCTCGTTCACCAGCGGACGCAAGCCGGGAGACACCTCCCTGCCTCCGACCTTGGGGATGAAGGAGCTGCAGCTGGCGGCGCGCAGCGAGAAGCCGAACTGGTTCCTCGACCCCATCGGTCTGCGCATCGACGAGACCGGGGGCACCAAGATCACGCTCGGCCCCTACGGCAAGGGCGTGGTCTACTGGTACGCGGTGCTGCAGTTGCCGACCAGCGAAGGCTTCCAGGTGCAGGCCCAGGAGGAGGACGTCGAGAACGGCAGCCGCCACACCGTGCGCTGGGCTATTCTCGATGGCGTGCTGGTCTGCCATCTCCAGGAGGACGAGAAGCCGGTGGTCAGCCTCCGGCAGGAGGCCGCCCCCGGCCAACGCGTGCGCATCTCGATCGCGATGGAGCTGGGCCCCGGCGGGATACGCACCTGGGTGAACGGCAAGGAGTCGCGTGCGCCGATCCGCGGATTACGCGATCGGTCCCCGGCGATGATCACCATGGATCTGCCCAAGGATTCCTACATCGAGAAGTTGGAAGTCGCTCCCGTGGGTCCGAAATAGCGGAGTCTCGCAGCGGGCGGCCGTGCACGCAGGTGCGAACGGGATTCCGAATCCACACCACACGACGTGGTCAATTCAAGTCAATGCGTTTGGCCCGGTTAGCAGATGATCGCATTCCCGAGGGGTGCGCGGCGGTGCGGACGCGCTTCTGCCGTTTCCCTCTTGTCCACCGCCGCGTGCCGCCGGAGAATCGGCGCCATGGCATTGATTCCCAACCTGCGAAAGCTCGCTCGCGAAAGCGGCCGCTACGAGGCCGAGGCCTTCAGCTTCGTGAGCCAAGGGCTCTGCCACGCGGCCCGTCTGCTCGGCAAGCGCAAGCGCAGCGGATCCGATCGCCACCTGTGCGCGGCCGAACTGGTCGAGGGTACGCTCGATCTCGCGGCTGAACGCTACGGCCTGCTCGCTGAACTGGTGCTGCGTTCGTGGGGACTGCGCCAGGCATCCGATATCGGCGAGATCACCTTCGCGCTGATCGAGCACGGGGTGTTCTCGAAGCAGTCGAGCGACCGCATCGAGGATTTCGGCGAGGGCCCAGCATTCGGTCCCACGATCGCGCGCCGCGTTCAGAATCGCATCCTCGCCGACTGCAACTGACCCGATCGACGATCGAACCGCCCATTGGTGGTTACGGCTGTCTGTGCGACGAGCGAACGGCCGACAGGTGCGCGGGGCGGAGTCCCTCGTAGCATCCCCCCGCGATGAAAGACCTGCTGACGCATCCCTGGATCCGCGTACTGCTGATCGCGACCACCATCGCGATGTGCAGCTTCGCGATCCGCGAGACGGCGTCGATCACCCAGCCGATCATCCAGGCCCTGCGCGAGGTGCTGGTTCCGGTGGCGGTCGGCTTCGCCATCGCCTACGTGGTCACGCCGATGGTCGACGCGATCTCACGTCAGGGGGGCGTCCGCCGCTTCTTCGCCGCCGGAATGCTGTTCGCGATCGTCTCGATCGCCACGGTCGCGACCACGGCCCTGGTGGTGCCGATGGTGATCCGCCAGGGCGCAGCATTGACCTCGCGCGTGTTCCAAGGAGAGCACTTCGAGGACGCCAACCGCAACGGGCGACACGATGCCGGCGAATCCTTCGAGGACCTGAATGGGAATCGCGCCTGGGACCCGGGACTGCTTTCCTCGGGATTGGTGCGGCTCGAGGAATGGCAGAACAAGATCAAGGTGAAGGCCCAGCTGGCGCTCGACGAGAACGCCCTGGCCTTCTTGCAGGTCTACGCGGCCGACACCGCGGCCCAGCGCGATTACCTGACGCGGATGCTCGCGGTCGCGCGCGAGCGCGCGACGGTCGAGAAATGGCCTGCGGTCCCGCCCGACACCGAGGTCATGCCGATCGGAGAAGCGCGCGACTACGGCTGGCCCTCGCCGTCGGGGAAGGAGATCGCCGATGCCCAGGCGCAGCTGCCGTCCGAGCTGCGTGAACGCTGGGGGCGCCTGATCGCTTCCGCTGACGCCGTGCTGCGCTCGCGCCATGCCGCGCTCATCGCCGCGTTGGCCAAGGCGCGTTCGGACTCCGACACCGATGGCGACGTGGTCGTCGCCCACCTGCACGACGCGTGGAAGAAGCCGCTCGAGGCCGAAGCCCGATCGGCTGCCCGCGCGTTCGCCTCGGCACTCGAAGCCGCGGACAAACGGGCCGAACCGGAGGCGCGCAGGCTGCTGGCGGAGCTGCGCGGAGGAGAAGGCACCGTCGGAAGCCAGACGCTGGCAGCGGTGGTCCACCAGATCGAGACCGCGATGCGCAGCGCGCTGCAGGAATCCCCCGGGCGCATCGGCGACTGGACCAAGGTCGGCATGTCGAACATCCAGTCATGGCTGGGATTCGTGCTCGACGTGATCCTGGTGCCGATCTACGCGTTCTTCCTGGTCCTGGCGATGCCGGCGATCCGCCGCGGCGTGCGAGACAACATACCGGTGCGTCGCCGCGACCAGACCCTGCGCATCGTCTCGGATATCGAGCGTGTGGTCGCCGCTTTCTTCCGCGGGCGCCTGATCATCTGCACGCTGTGCTCGCTGGCGGCGTGGATCGGCTTCTCGCTGATCGGGACGTTCTCGGCGGTCAGCGTGCCGTACTCGCTGCTGTTCGCATTGGCGATCGGCTTCGCCACCACGGTGCCGTTGTCGGGCATCCTGTTCCTGGTCCCTGCGCTGGTGATGACCATGCTCCAGGCGGACGCGACCGCGATGCACGCGACGCTGGTGCTGGGGGTCTATATCATGGTGCAGTTGCTCGAGGCGTCGCTGATTCCGACGGTGATGGGCAGACAGGTCGAACTCCATCCCGTCATGCTGATCGTCGCGCTGCTCCTGTGCGGCAAGCTCCTGGGCGTGCTCGGGCTGATCCTAGCGGTGCCGATCGCTGCGTCGTGCCGCATCCTGGCGCGCGAGTTCTTCTGGCCCCGTCTGCGCATCTGGGTCGATCGCCTGCCGCCGCCGATCGATCCAAGAGCCGCGCCCGGACCCTGACATGGCCGCCCAACGCGATTCCTGGCGCATCTTGGACGCGAACGGCAATCGCGCGGCCGAGGGTCTGCGCGTGCTCGAGGACATCGCCCGTTTCGTGCTCGACGATGTTCGCATCGCGCGCATGGCCAAGGAGCTCCGCCACGCCGTGCGCGCAGCGATCCCGGCCGAAGCGGCGGCCTCGCGCGATGCCGGCGAGGATGTCGGGGCGGACAGTCCCGCTCCCGGGGGTATCGATCGCGCGCGCCTGGTCGATCTCGTGCGAGCCAACGCGGCGCGCGTGCAGGAGGCGCTGCGCGCCGCCGAGGAAGCCGCGCGCCTGCTCGTGCCGACGGCGGCGTCAGCCCTGGAAGCGGCCCGCTACCGTGCGTACCAGCTCGAGAGCGCGGTGCTATCGCGGCTGCCGGCGTGGCTCATGCATCGGGTGCGCCTCTACGCCATCATCGACACCGCGCTGTGCGCGGATCCGGAGGCGGTCGCGGCTGCGGCCGCGCGGGGCGGAGCCGGAGCCATCCAGCTGCGCGCCAAGGGTCTGGCCGAGCGATCCTATCGCGAACTCGCCGCGCGGGTGCAGCAGGCCGTACGCGCGGCCGGCGCGCTGTTCATCGTCAACGATCACGTCGCGGTCGCGCGGGCGCTCGGCGCCGATGGCGTGCATGTCGGCCAGGACGACCTCGATCCGCGCGACGTGCGCGCGGTGGTGGGCGCGCGCACGGCGATCGGCGTCTCGGCGCACACGCGCGAGCAGGCCCTGGCCGCGATCGCCTCGGGCGCGGACTACCTGGGCCTGGGCCCCATGTACGCCACCGCGACCAAGCCGCACGAGCCCTGTCGCGGCCCTGAGCTGCTCGACGAGTTACGTGGGAATCTGGGCATTCCCAGCTACGCCATCGGCGGCTTGGATGCCGATCGCATCCGCGCCCTGCGTGCGCGCATTCCCCATGGCGTCGCCGTCGCCGCGGCGATCTGCCGGGCCGCGGACCCGGAGCGCGCCGCGAGCGAGCTGCATTGGATCCTGGAACCCGAGGAGTCGTGACCGATCCGCAGCGCCCACGGCGTTGGCCGCGCTTCCTGCTGATCCAGATGCTGCAGATCCCCGCGGTCGCAGTGATCGTCGCGAGCCCTCACCCCACCGCCTGGCTGGTCGCTGCGTTGTGGGGTTCGCTGGTGTGCTGCGGTGGTACGGATTCGCGGTGGCGATGGATCAATCGCCTGCTCGTCCTGCAGGCGACCGTGTGGCTGGTGCTGGCCGCGCTGTTCGGGTTGGGGGAGGGGTAGGGAGCGGGTCCTCCGTGCTCCGTCCTCCGTCCTCGGTCGACAGCCACCGCGGGTCCGACGGTCCGATCCCACCTGGGAGACTAGGAATGGAGGAGACGGAGGACGGAGCACCCAGCACGGAGGACGTTCATCATTGCGCGTTGAATCCGAACGGGAATGACGGAGGACGGAGCACCCAGGACGGAGGACGTTCCCCATGGTCCCATTCACCGCCACATATCAGGGTCAGCTGCGCTGCGTCGCCGTGCACGGCCCGAGCAAGACCCAGCTGGTCACCGACGCGCCGGTCGACAATCACGGCCGCGGCGAGAGCTTCTCGCCCACCGATCTGGTGGTCACGGGACTGGGCACCTGCATGCTCACCACCATGGGCATCGCCGCACAGCGCGAGCAGGCACCCTTGAGCGACATCCGCATCGCCTACGAGAAGCACATGACGACCGCGCCGCCGCGGCGCATCGCCAAAATCGTGGTGCGCTTCACCATGGCCGCCGGCATTCCGGCGGCGCGCCGGCCGGTGCTCGAACGCGCGGCCCACACCTGCCCAGTCGCGCTGAGCCTGCATCCCGACATCGTCCTGGACGTCTCGTTCACGTACCCGGACTGAGCGTGTCCGAGCAGCCACCATCAGCGCCGCGCGCGGTGCTGGTCACCGGCGTACCCGGCAACATCGGCTCATACTTCGTCACCAACGCACCCGAGCGCTATCGGCTGCGCATGCTGGTGCAGCACGACGACGATCAGGCTCGCGCGCTCGCCAACCGCGGCGAGATCGTGGTCGGCGATCTCTCGGATCGCGGCGCGCTCGCCGACGCTTGCCGCGGCATGGACACGGTCCTCCACCTCGCTGCCAATCCCGACCCGTCTGCTGCGTGGGACGAACTCATCCCGGCGAACATCGCCGGCACCTACAACCTCTTCGCTGCCGCCCAGTCGGCGGGCTGCCGACGCGTGATCTTCGCCTCGTCGATCCACGCGGTGATCGGCCACCCGCACGATCACCTGATCCGGACCGATGATCCGGTGAATCCCCCGAACCTGTATGGCGTCACCAAGTGCTTCGGCGAAGCGCTCGGCCGCTATTTCGCCGAGCAGCAGGGCCTGTCGGTGCTGGTGGTACGCATCGGCGCCTTCCAGCCGCCCGCATCGCTGGCCACGGATTGGGGACGCTCGATCGCCGATATCTTCGTCTCGCAGCGCGACCTGCACCAGCTGCTGTGCCGCTGCATCGACGACCAGGGCACGGGCTTCGCCATCGCGCACGGGCTGAGCGACAACCGCACCAAGCGCCTGGATCTCGCGGACACCCGCGAGCGCTTCGGCTATGCGCCTGAGGACGATGCGTACCGGTTCATCGACCGTTGTCCTGAGGGATGACGGGTGGCGCGTTCGCGCTTTCGCGTGCTCTGTCCTCGGTGCTCCGTCCTCCGTCCTTCCTGACGGCGTCCATCGCACCCATCGCATCACGCGTGGCGCAGATGCTGGGAAGGATCACATGCCCTGATGACGGAGAACGGAGGACCGAGGACGTCCCTCATCTCAGCCCCAACTGCCTCACCTTGTAGCGGATCTGCCGGAAGCTGATGCCCAGGAGCGCCGACGCCTCGGTGAGGTTGTCATTGGTGGCCTTGAGCGCGGCTTCGACCAGAGCACGCTCGAACGATTCCACTTCCTTCTCCAGGCTGATGGCCTGGCGTTTCTGGATCATGGTTTCGAGACCGCTGCGCACCTGACGTCCAGTCTCGCGTCGCAAGGTACCGGGACTCTCGATGTCGCTGAACAGCGCGGCGGCGCTCACCTGCCCGCTGGTGGTCAGAGCGACTCCGCGCTGGATGCGGTTGTCCAATTCCCGGACGTTCCCCGGCCATGAATACGTCTGCATCGTCTCCAGCGCATCGGGAGCGAAGCCCGCGACCCCGCGCCGCAGCTTCACCGCGTGACGCGACAGCAGGTGGCCTGCGAGCAGCGGGATGTCCTCTGGTCGCTCGCGCAGGGCCGGCAGCGAGATCGGGATGACTGCGAGGCGGTAATACAGGTCCTCGCGGAAGGTGCCGGCTTTGACCATCGCCTTGAGGTCGCGGTTGGTCGCGGCGACGACGCGCACGTTGGCGACGCGCACCTCGCGGCCCCCGACCGGAGTGAATTCGCCGGTCTCGAGCACGCGCAGGAGCTTGACCTGGGTCTCGATCGCGAGCTCCCCGACCTCATCCAGGAACAGGGTTCCGCCGTCGGCGAGCGCGAACAGACCCGGACGATCCTCGATGGCGCCGGTGAACGAGCCCTTCACGTGGCCGAACAGCTCGCTCTCGAGCAGGCTGGGCGTGAGCGCGCCGGAGTTGATGCGCACCATCGGTCCGTCGGCGCGCAGGCTGGCGTAATGCACCGCGCGCGCGACCAGCTCCTTGCCGGTCCCGCTTTCGCCGAACACCAGGACCGTGCTGTCGGTGGTCGACACCTGCTCGATCAGCGCCTGCACGGCGTGGATCGCCTTGCTGCTGCCCACCAGATGCACGGCAGCGGCGGATTCTCCCGCTGCGCGGGCCGCCAGGTAATGGTCGCGGGCTCCGAGCGCTCGGGTGATCAAGGTGCGCGCGGCGGTGTTGTCGAAGGGTTTGCGCAGGAAGTTGTAGGCGCCCAGCTGCATCGCGCGCACCGCCGTATCCCATTCGGCGAATGCGGTCATGATGATGACGAACACGTCCGGATGCTTGGCTCGGATGTGCGCGAGCAGCGCCAGCCCGTCCATCTTCTGCATGCGCAGATCGCTCAAGACCAGCTCGATCTTCGGATCGGCGGCCAGCACCTCGACCGCCTCGGTGCCATCGGAAGCGGTGCGCACGTCGTGGCCATCGCGCCGCAGCACGACTTCCAACATGCTGCGCACGCCCGCCTCGTCATCGACCACGAGGATGCGTCCCATGACGCAGAGTCCTCGCTCGATGCCCGGCCGCAAGGGCCGCAGCGCTCACTCGCGCTTGGGCAGCAGGCACGCAGCGGAGGTGGCCGTTCCCAGGCGCAGCCGCAACCGGATCGCGGCTGGCGGCGGAGCGTGCACGCCGCTGAGTTCGAGCTCCAGGGTCAGCACGGTTGGGCTCGCGAGGGTCGTGTCCTCGGTCGGGAGTCCGGTGGGGTGGCGCCAGCAGATCGCCCCGGCTGCGTCCAGACCTTCGAGGGCGAGTGCGGCACGCGGGATGGGCGTGCGGGGGGCGACGCTGGTCACGCGCAGCTGGGCGAGCAACGGTGTGCGGTCTCTGGGCACGTCGATCGCCAGCGTGAGGGGGATGATCGCCTTGGTTTTCTCGCCGATCGCCGCCGGAGCGTCCATGACGGGAGCGCCGTCGGCGGCGGGCGCTGGGGCAGCGGGCGCAGCCGCTCCTGCGGCGCGGGGACGAGGGCCTGCCTCCTTCGCCAAGTCCTCCTGCTCTGCGCGGGAGGTCTGTCGCAGTCCCTCGTGGGCGGCGTCGTCCGTCGACTGCGGAATCTGTGCGATCGCCGCGTCGGCATCCGCTCCCATGGAAGCGGCGCCGGTCTCGGTGGGTGCCGGAACGTCGGTACGTTTCAGGCGGCCGGAGTCGGATGGGTTGCCGCCAGGCTTCGCTTGAGCGACGACCTCGGAAGAAGTGGCTTCCGACTTCGATTTGTTCACGCGCTCTTCGAGGACCGAGCCTCCGGCCGGTGCGTCCTCCTTGTCGGACACGGTGGGGGTCCTCCGCTTTGAAGGCGCATCCTTCTTCTCGTCCTTCTCGTCGAGCATGGCGAGGACCTGCTCCTCCTCGGGGACGCTCGCTTCGACCAGTTCATCGGAAGCCTGGTCGGCCAAGCCGCCCATCGATGCGGGTGAGGACGGGTCTGGAATCTGGTCTGGAATGGACGTCTGCTGACGCGCGACGCGATCGGCAGCCCCGGCGTTCTTCGCTTGGGCGGTTGATCCGCGTCGTACGGCCAACGCGCCCGCGTCCGCGGGACCGATGGCATCGGCTTCCCCGGGGGCTCGGTACGCGAGCGTTTCGGACTTGGACTCGGC
>JACCZE010000450.1 GCA_013696105.1 Planctomycetota bacterium
TTCTGGGTCAAGGGCGACGGGTCGAACCACCTGGGCGCTCTCCAGTTCGTCTGGAACGAGGATTACGCCCAGCGCTATGATTATGGATTCTCGATCAGCGGCACGGAGTGGACCAAGATCACCGTTCTCTGGAGCGACCTCATCCCTGCGCTGTCCAACGCCAACAGCAAACCGCTCGATCCCAAGGGTGACCGCCAGCCATCGAAACTCGGCGCGATGTGGATCGGCAAGTGGTGGTACTGGCGCGATTACGCTGCGCACTCGTACGCGCTGGACGATTTCCGGCTCGAGCCGACGATCGCGCAGGAAACCAAGGACTACCGCCCCGCGGGTGCGCCTTTGGCGCGTGTCCATGCCAAGCTGAAAGCCGGCAAGCCGATCACCGTGGTGACGATGGGCGACTCGCTCACCGACTATAAGCACAACTCGAATTCGCAGACCAACTGGCCGAAATTCTTCACGGCGGCGATCAAGGAGACCTACAAGTCGGACGTGACGCTCGAGAACCCCGCCATCGGCGGCACCGAGCTGCGCCAGAACCTGACGATGATGCCGCGCTGGCTCGTCGTGCAGCCCAAGCCGGATCTGGTGACGGTGTGCTTTGGCGGCAACGACTACGCCAGCGGCATGCGCGGCGAGATGTTCACCGCCGCGATGAAGGACGCCATCCAGCGCATCCGCCGCGCCACCAAGGGCGAGTCCGACATCCTGGTGATCACTTCGATGCCCTCGGTCGAGAGCTGGGACACGATGAATGAGCTGGCCGAGGCCTGCCGCGTCGCCGCCAAGGATCAGAACGCTGGACTCTGCGACGGCTTCTCGGTGTTCCACGAAGTCGGCAAGGACAACAAGGAACGCCTTTTCGCCGACGACAAGGTCCACCTCGGCAAGCCCGGCCAGGAAGCGATGTCCAAGGCCGTGGTCGACGCGATCGAGAAGAACGCGAAGTAGCGGCGGATAGCGGATAGCGGATAGTCCTGCAGTCCTCTCGGGCGCCGAGCGGCGCTGGCGGCATAAAATCGGCGCAACCGATGCCGCCACGATGTCGGAGGCTTCCGACGACATCGAGCCGCGACAAAGCCCGGGGGTAGGCGCGTGCGCGCGCCGTAGGGGCGACAGCCCCTGAGCAAACAGTCCACGGGCGCCGAGCGGCGCTGGCGGCATACAATCGCCGTAGGCGATGCCGCCACGATGTCGGAGGCTCCCGACGACATCGTGCCGCGACAAAGCCCGGGGGTAGGCCGACCAGGCCGTAGGGGCGCCAGCCCCTGCACAAACAGCCCGCGACAAAGCCCGGGGGTAGGCCGACCAGGCCGTAGGGGCGACCGCCCCTGCACAAACACCAGCCATGCGCCTTCATCCCAGCCAGGCGTCCGGACACGAATCGCGATCGACGAAGAGCTCGCCCGGCGTCTGCACCAGGATCGATGCCGGCAGATCCTCGCTCGGTTGGGCGAACGTCGCCAGCCGGGTGAGGATCGGCTTCTTCAGGCCGAGCGGCACGATGGTGTAGATGCGCGGCACCGCGACGATCGCCGGGATGGTCATGGTGATGCCCTTTTCCGGGATGTAGCCGAGGGCCTGGAAGTTCGGGTCCGCCCGCAGCTGGCGCTTGGACTGCTCGCAGACCTCGACCACCCGCACCCAGCGGGAATCCGCGAAGTCGGTGTCGTTGGGCTCGTTGAGCGCGAGGTGCCCCGAAGTCCCGATCCCCTGGCTGAGGAGGTCGATGGGTGCTGCGCGCAGCAGCGCCTCGAAGCGCGCCGCTTCCGCCTGCGGATCGGGCGCGTCGAAGCGCACGAGATTCACGCTGCGCGCGCGGATGCGGTCGTACAGCTGACGGCAGGTCTGCCTGCCGCAGGTGAACTCCACCGGCATGCGTACGTCCCAGAAATCGTCGATGTTGAAACAGTCGACGCGCTCCCAGTCGATGCCCGGCTCGCGGCTCAACGCCTCGAGGAAGCTGCCTTGGCTCTCGCCAGCGGCGAAGACCGCGCGCACGGTGTCCTTGCGCCCGAGCAGCGCCCGCAGGTCGTTCGCCACCGCGGCAGCTGACCGGCGTCCCAAGTCGGCGTAATCGTCGCAGAGGGTGATCTTGGTCCGTCCGTACGCGGTCTGCATGGGACCGTGATAAGCAGCCGCGAGCGCAGACAATCCTCTGCCACGGTCGATGCCGGTCATTTCGCGAACGTCAGCGTCCCGAAGCCCTTCGCGTTGTGGAACGACGATCCGACGAAGGCCCACGAGCTGCTCTCGGGCGGCTGCGGCTGGCGGTTGCGGCAGACGTTCGCCCCCCAGATCGTCCCGGGCTTCGGGACCTCGGCGCCGAGCGAGGCCAGCGTGACCGAGAGCTCGACCGTCCACGATCCGCGGCCGCGCGAGACCGCGGTGGCGATGTCGGCGTTCCACAGGCCGTCGCGCGTGTCGGAATCCTGGACCGTGCCGAGGCAGTTGACGATGAGGTGCTTGTAGGTCGTCTTGTCGTTCCGGGTGTCCAAGAACAGCTCGACCGAGTCGTCCTGCCAGCACTGGTCGTCGCGCTCGGTGGCGTAGGCCTTCAATTCGCCGTACTTGGGTTCGGTACAGACGATGAGCGCGAACAGGCGCTGGCCGTCGCACGTCATCTTCACCGAGGTCTCCGACATCGCGCGCACGCCACGGGCGAGGTTGAGGAACCCGCTGGTCTCTAGTGCGTCACGCCACGCGACGTCGTCGCCCTTGCCATCGATGGTCGGAGCGGCGTCGACCAGGCGGCACACCAGCGTGCGCTGCTCGGCGACCAGCGCCTTCGGGAACATCGCCCAGGCGGGCTCATGTCGTTTCGCGGCGCGCTTCTCGCGCAGGGCGGCGATGTACTCGCTCAGCTGGGTCCGCCACTCTCCAAAGTGCGCGGTCTGGGCCGACTCGTCCCAGCTCGCTCCCGCTTCGGCTCCGGTCACGAGTCCGGTGTCCGACGGGTAGGACGGCAGGAATTTCTCCAGCGTCTCGAGGAAGGCCTTCGCATCGAGCGCAGCCGGCGCGTCAGCAGGCGCACCGGCCAAGGTCGCCTGCAACAGTTCGAGATAGCGATGGTCGTCGATGCCTTCGCGGATGTTCTCGTACTTCAGCGAGTCGAGATAGCCGCCGGGGAAGGCGTACGCCGCCGAGGGATCGCCGCCGATGAGCACCGGGATGTGCGAGTCGCAGGTTTCCCACGAGTACACCCACTGCCAGTGGCCCAGGGCCTTGGATTTCCACAGGTAGTAGCCGAAGGCGAAGCGCGTCGAGCCGTTGTTGTAGGTCCAGAGGTCGGCCATCTTCTCGACCGTCGTCAGGAATATCTGATCGTCGGATCGCGGCCACGAATGGCAGGACACGACATCCATCATCGGGATCAGCGGGGTGTATGGCCGGTTGAACATGTCGGTGTCGCCCATCAGCGTCACCAGCGTCTGCAGGCCCTCGACCTGGCGGGCCAGCTTCAGGTGCTTGAGCGTGTCGGCGCGGTTGCGGTTCCAGTCGTTGAGCTCGGTCTCGCGGCACTCGTCGGTGACCTGCAGCACACCATGGACATCCTTCGCGCGCATCCAGTCGCGCAGATCGGTCATGATGCCGACGTAGATCTGGTTGAACTCCGGGCTGAATTCCTTCACGCCCTTGTTGATCAGGCGGTAATTGGCGAGATTCAGCACGCTGAACAGGTGCCTGCCCCGCATGCCGTGCTTCTTGAGGGCGTCGGCGATCTGATCGAACTTGGCGAAATCCAACGGCTGGCGCCGGTTCGCCAGATCCAATGCCCCTGCGTCCGGACCCGCGAACTGGTAGCCGTTCAGGCCGTGTTCGGCCATGTCCTTGATCTCGGCGTCGAGCAGGCGCCTGCCCAGATCCGCCTCGTCCGGGAACGCTCCGACCTGGTGATTGGACCAGGGCCCGCAGTTCCACATGCCGCATTCCGTGGCCGACTTCGGCAGATCGAAGGGCCGAACCGTGAGCGCGACCGGTATCACGGTCTTCTCGCCCGATCGCGGAGCGATGGTGATGGTCCCCGCGTACGTTCCCGCCGGCGTGCCCGTCGGAACATGCACGGTCGCCCAGTACTGGCAGTTCCATTCCTTGGACAGTTCGCGGTCGGAATAAGGATAGAGGAGGGTCGGCAGCGCCTCATACCAGAATCCGTCCACCGGTTGCGGCATGTACTTCACGACGAAGCTCCGGATTTCGATCGGCGATTTCTGTCCATTCAACGCGGGCGCGGCGAAGGTAATCGCGGTCTGGCCGAGGTCCTTGAGCGGACGCACGACGAAGGTCACGGGCTCGAACTCGCCCGGAGCGCACGCGACGGCCAACCCGCCGGCGGGGATCAGGTCGGCGGCCATGGGCGCCTCGTCGGGATGGACGCGGCGCTGCGAATCGCGGCTGAACAGGGTGTAGCCGCGGGCACGGTCAGCTTCCGTCGGCTGCGCGGTCCCGGCCTGCGGTTTGTGGCCGCGGACGCGGGCATGGTCGAGCCACAGGCGGTGGCCCTCTTCGCCATAGCAGCCGTCGACCAGCGCGCGGCCATCCGCGGCCTGGGCCTTGGGGTACAGCCACAACGCCCGCGGCGCGGCCTGCTCGAACCGCAGGGTGATGGCACCGTCGTGCGCACGAACATCGAAACGGTGCGGTGCGAAGTACCCGCGGTGGTACTGGTCGAACAGTGTCCGACGCGGGTCGAAGAAGATGTCGGCCGCGTAATACTGCAGCTCGAACGAGCGGAAACGCTCGGGGGTGATGCGCTCGTCGACCAGCGCCGCGCCGTCGGCGGTGATCCGATAGGACACCGAACGCGCGCCCTGCCAGGACATGCCGAAGGCCACCACCTGGGCCTCGTATTCGCCATCGGCGAGGTCGACGCGGAAGTCGATCTGCTTGCCGTCGAGGCCGTCGCCCAGCAGGGCGAACGCCGGCTGCCACGTCTTCGCGGCGACACCCTCGCTGGTCACGAGGCCGTAGCCGCGGGATTCCGCATATCCGGTATCCGCACGTACCGGCAGCGGACCGGGCGCGACAGCGCCGTCGCCGAAGTCGAAGAAACGCATGCCCGAGGCGTCGGCGAAGAGCTTCTGACCGACGATCCGGCCGACCTGCAGCACGGCCGGAGCCGCGCGGCGCTTCACCGCCAGCGTAAGCTCGGTGATGCGTGCACGGTCGAGCAGGGCTCCCTGGACGTCCCTCAGGTTCCACAAGGGGAAGGCGCAGGCGTTGGATCCGGGATCGAGCGAGATTTCGCAGGCCGCCCTCGTCGCTTCGCCGCCGTCACGAGCCTGGGCGACCAGGGTCAGCACCGCGGTCACGCGATCCGGCGCGGCGTTGCCGATATCGAGGCGCAGCAGGTCCATCCCCGACAGGTCGACGGCCGCACCGCTGCGCATCACCACCAGCGGCAACTCTTCGCGCGCCGGGAACGTCGCCTCGAAGCGTCCGTCGGCGACGCGCGCCGCGGCCCGCGGATGCACGGCCTTGGAGCCGGCGGAGCCGCTGGCGTAATCGGCGACGACCACCTCGGCCAGCACGGGTCGGGCGAGCAGGGGCCGGTCCTGCTCCGCGCAGGACAGCGTCCCCCCCCAGGAGAGGATGGCGACGACAGCGAGGTGGACGAGACGATGATCGCGCATGGCAGGACCTCCGGCATCGCGAAGCATCCTGCGCCGCATGCTGATTCAAGAATGCCTCGCATCGCCAGTCGTGACCGATCGGCCGGTACGCGTCCTTCGCCGATCAGACCGTTGCGGGAGCCCCCTGCCGCAGGGGCCACACGCCGCGCTCGTCGATGCCGGGGATATCACGGCCCTGCCAGTCATCGAGCACCGGGTTGGGGAGGCAGTCGTAATCGCAGATGATCGCCCAGCGATCCTTGTTGGAGGTGTTCTTGTGCGACATGTGCAGGACCAGCGAGTGGAAGATCAGCAGCCCGCCCGGCTTCACCGGCACCGGGATGGACTTCGCGAGGTCGACCTGCGCCTCGGTGACCTGGAGCTCGACCTCCTTGTGGGGGATCAGGCCCAGTTTGTGCGAACCGGGGATCGCCCACACGCAGCCGTTCTCGGCGTTGGCATCGTGGATGGCGATCCACACCGTGATCTGCTTCGACGCGTACTGGGTCCAATAGGCCGCATCCTGGTGCCAAGGCTTGGGCGCGCCGCCGCCGGCGGGCTTGAACATCACCTTCGATGAATGGTAGTAGATCTCGGGGCCCATGAGGTCTTCCATGCAGTCGAGCATGGCCGTGCTGGTGAAGACCTCGCGCACCTTCGGGACCTCGAACACCGCGCTCTGGATCTTGCGCAGCATGCCCGGGCGCTTGGCGCTCGCGTTCTTGTTGAAGCTCTCGTCGCCGACCTTCTCGAGGTTGAACGATCCGCGGTCCCCGGTCAGGCTGGACGCTTCGGCGCTCTTCCTGGCGATGTCGGCCTCGACCGCGGCCACCGTGGCGGGATCCAGGAAGCCGTCGATGACCAGATAGCCATCCTGGTTGAAACGGTCGAGTTGGGTTTTGGTGAGGTACTTCATGACCGTATCATGACGTGGATATCCCCGCTTTGCCATGTCCGCTCGGAGCATCCAGGTGCTTTTTTAGCTCATTTGCTAGACTCGCAGCCATGGCCGAGCACCCCCCGACCCCCCACCTGCCCCCCGCGCACATCCAGTACACCACCATTACCGAATTTCCGCCTTATCGGCAGACCCTCCCCGCGGACATCGCGAAGCTGGTCGAACGATTGGCCGTCTCGAAGGTCACGGCGATCAAGTACACCTGCACCGCGCGCTGGATCATCTCGCCGGCGCGCAGGGTCGCCGATGACATGTTCTTTCACATCCTGTCCGGAAAGGGCTCCATGGAGGTGGCCGGGCGCCGCGCCCGCTTCGGACCGGGCGATCTCATCCATTGGCGCCGCGGCGTTCCGCACGCGGCGACCACCGACGCGGACGATCCCATCCGCGTCATCTCGATCCATTACACCGCGACCATCGACAGCGCGGTCTATCTTCCCGAGCTCGTCGGCTTCCCCGATGTGTTGCGGCTGTGTTTTGTATAATAAATAGAGCAGCTGTCTCT
>JACCZE010000472.1 GCA_013696105.1 Planctomycetota bacterium
GACGATGACGACGGCGACCTGGAACGGCACGCCCGTGGCAATCGTGGTGCTCAGCTCCACCCGGCTGCAGATCACCGTGCCCTCGGCGATCATCGGACCACCGGGGCAAGGCACCCTGGTGCTGACCAATCCCCCCTTCCTGGGCGAAGGCGGCGGCGTCTCGGCGACGTTCCCGGTCCCGGTGGAGTTCGCGCCCACCGTCAGTGCGATCGCCGATGTCGATCTCGGTCTGAACCAGCCGTCGCCGGAACGCACCTTCGTGATCGGTGACGCCGAGACCAATCCAGCGCTGCTGACCGTGAGCGCGAGCTCATCAGATCCACGGCTGGTTCCCCTGGCGGCCATCCGCCTCGGCGGATCGGGCTCGCAGCGCTCGATCGCGGTCACTCCGGCGCTGTTCGCCCACGGCCAGTCGGTGATCACGGTGGCGGTATCCGATGGCCTGCGCGTCACCAGACGCTCATTCACGGTGCGGGTGCACGAGGATGATGCCGGCTGCGGGCTCGGATCCGCGATCGGCATCCTCTCGGCCATCCTCGTCCTCGTACGGCTGCGGAAGGCGCAACCGTAGATCGGTAAAAACCGGAAGTCCGGTCGTCGGCAACGCCCCATTGATCCCCATAATAGATGACTTCAGATAGGCCCAAACCCACCGAGCATACCTACCCGGCGTGCCCCTCCTGGAGTCTCGATGTCCATGCGATCGCTTCGTTGCCTCGCCCTCCTGTTGTGCGCAGGCGCGACGTACATCGCCGCCGAGAACTCCGAGAACACCGAGCGGCCGGTGAAGGCGCCCGTGGGCAGCGCCCGAGCGAAGATCCCCTCTCAGGTCCTGCCGCATGTGATCGCGCGCGGCGACCGGATCCCGTCACGGTTGCGGTCCACCTCCGCCCGTACCGGCGCCGTGGACCGCGTCGCCATGGCAGTCGACTGCATCGTCACCGATGACGTTCTCGCGGCCATCCGCGCTTGCGGAGCCGTCATCACTGGCATCCATCCACGCTGGAACTCCGTCCTGATCGAGGCCACGTTCGCGGAAGTGGACGCGATAGCAGCGATGCCCGCGGTGCGTGGCCTGTCTCTATCGAAACGCCCGCATCTGCACCAGCAGGGAACCGCGGACAACGCTGCCGACATCGACATGA
This sequence comes from Planctomycetota bacterium, assembly GCA_013696105.1. Classification (GTDB taxonomy): domain Bacteria; phylum Planctomycetota; class UBA11346; order UBA11346; family UBA11346; genus JACCZE01. Next base: position 1,146 of record JACCZE010000472.1, read on the forward strand.
AGGCCGCCCAGCTGCGGTCGACCTACGGCGCGACCGGAGCGGGTCGGAAGATCGGCGTCATCTCCGACAGCATCCACGACACCGCTGCTGTCGGCACCGGTGTGGTCACCGGGGCAGTCCCGAACGCGACCCTCAGCGGCACCATCCCGCAGAACAACGGCAACCTCCCGGCGTCGATCACCGTCATCGACTTCGGAACCGGCGGGGGCACCGACGAAGGCGAGGGCATGCTCGAGCTGGTACACGACGTCGCGCCGGGATCGACGCTGCTGTTCTCCTCGGCCGGCGACACCGAACTCGCGTTCGCCGCGAACATCGGCAAGCTGGCGAGTGCCGGCTGCCACCTCATCGTCGACGATGTCTACTTCTTCGAGGAGCCGTACTTCCAGGACGGCCCGATCGCCCAAGCGGTCGATGCGGCCCATCAGGGGGGAGCCCTGTACTTCTCCGCCGCGGGCAACGAAGGCGACGACGGCATCATGATGCCGTTCTCGGACACCAACGCCGTCGCGGATCCCCATACGACGACCCTGCCCACGGGAGCCGACTACCACGACTGGGGCATCGGCGGAGCAACGCCGACCTATCTGCCGATCACCGTCCCCAACGGCCGATCGGTCACCATCTACCTGCAATGGAACGAGCCGTTCGCCCGCAACGGTCTGGGCTCGGGTTCCCGCGCCGATCTCGACCTGTTCCTGTTCAGCGCCCCGTCCACATCCGCGGCGACCTACCTCACCTCGAACGAGGACGCGCAAGGGACGGCGGCGGCTCCTTTCGGCAATCCCGTCGAGGGCATCGAGTACACCAACTCCTCTGGAGCCGCGAAAACGGTGTACTTGGTCGTGGACCGCTACACCGGCATCAGCCCATCGGTGATGCGTCTGGTGTTCTTCGGCTCGTTCACCGCCCCGAACCATGCCACGGTCTTCACCAAGACCACGATGTTCGGCCACGCCTGCGCCACCAACGCGGTCGCCGTGGGAGCGATCTTCTACGCCGACATCGGACAGCCGACGATCGATGGGGATCCCACCGCCACCAATGCCGAATCCTACAGCGCCAAGGGCGGATTGGGCGTCAACGGCATCCCGATCTACTTCTCGACATCGGGCGCCCTGCTCGCGAGCGCTCCGCAGCGCCGGAACAAGCCGGACATCGCCGCACCGGATGGCACCAACACCTCGGTGTTCGGCAGCGACGGCTCGTTCGATGCGGACGCGTTCCCCAACTTCTTCGGAACCTCGGCCGCCGCACCCAATGCCGCAGCGGCCGCCGCGCTGGTCTGGAGCCTGGCACCGACCCTGACCAATGCGCAGATCCTGACACAACTGAAGGCAACCGCGGTCGACATCGTGGCCAATGCGCCGGTTTCGGGCGTCGGTGCGGATGACCGCACCGGAGCCGGTCTGGTCGACGCGTACGCGGCGGCGCTCGCGACCACGCCAGCGGCGCGCGTGATCAATGTGACCTCGCCGCAAACCAACGGGACCTATGCCGGCGGTTCGATCACCATCAACGTGACCTTCGACCACAACGTCACCGTCACCGGCAGTCCGCGCCTGCAGCTGACGTCGGGATTGGCGACGTACACCAGCGGTAGCGGCACGTCGACCCTGGTGTTCACGTATGCGATCTCCTTCGGCGACAACAGCCCGGATCTCGATTACGCATCGACCGGCGCGCTCACCCTCAATGGCGGCACCATCAACGATCCGGCCGGAGCCGCGAATCGCACCCTGCCGTCGATCGGCGCCGCAGGCTCGCTCGCGACCAACAAGAACCTGGTGATCGCGGCCACCAGTCCTGCCCTCACGATAACCGCGAACCGCGCGTTCTCGAATGGCGGGATCGTCTTCACCTACGCCTTCGCGCGCGACGTCACCGGATTCACCGCTGGCGACATCACTGTGGGCAACGCGGCTGCGGGCGCGTTCACGGGCAGCGGGTCGACCTATACCCTGGCGGTGACACCGATCGCGGAAGGAACCGTCTCGACCTCCGTCGCGGCTTCCGCTGCTTCGGACATCTATGCCTATCCGAGCGCAGCCGGCAGCGGGAGCGCGACCTACGATGTGACGAGCCCGACGGTGACGATCACGTCATCGGCTGCTGCCGTCACCACAGGCAGCTCGTTCAGTGCGGTCTTCCAATTCTCCGAAGCGGTCGCTGGCTTCTCCGCCGCGGGCGTGGGCGCCAGCGGCGCGTCCGTCGGCTCGGTCAGCGGCAGCGGATCGACCTACACCGTGGTCTTCACCGCCGGTCCTGACGGCACCGCGGTGATCACCGCCCTGGCGGGATCGATCACCGATCTCGCCGGCAACGCGGTCGCGACACCGGCCAGCGCGAACGTCACGGTGTCGACTCCTCCGGATTCGGGCGGCTCGGGATCCGGATCCGGCTGCGGATTGGGGGGCATCGGTGTGCTCCTGGCGGCATTGCTCCTCGTGCATGCGCGCACATCAGCGCAGCGCACGATTCAGGACGACACCCGGCAGCCGTGAGCGGTCCAGGCTCGCCACTGGCGTCCTTGGCTCCAGATCCTGCCATTGAGCCGATCGGATACCGCCCAGAGCAGGGCCGGCCAGGGTGCGATCGACAGTCCCTGGCCCCGCAACGTGCGCGCCAGCGTTGCGGCCCGGACGTGGTCATCCGAAGTGACCCGCAGATCCGGGAATGCGGACAGCAGCCACGATAGTCGAGCGAATTGCCGTTCGTCCCGCACCCGGGCGAGCAGGCCTTGCCGGATCCACCCCAGGAGGAACACCTGGCGGTCGCGCACGCGGCGTGAGAACGCATGCACGATCAACGGATCCGGGTCCTGGCGGCTGAAAGCCCGCATCCAGATGTCGACATCGGGTAGGATGGGCTCCATCACGGATCCATGCCGGGTGGGTTGCCGAGCGGGGCCTGGAAATCGACGGTTCCAAGGAAGTCCAGCGACTGCAGCTGTTTACGGTAGGCTATGGCTTCGCGCACGGCCGCGTCGACGGCCTCGCGCTTGCTCCGGTACTTGCCCAGGGCCATGAGCTGTTCGATCGCAGCGGTATCGACATCGAGGTTGGTCGCCATAGTCGCACAATATGTTGTGCGACTTCTGCTTCAAGCGGGGTGTCGGCTCTTGCTCCGTGATCAATCATGCACCAGAGTGACGAGAGAGTGATAGCACAGCGGTTTAACTCCTCACCGCGCACAGCTTATCGCACAATACACCGCACAAGGCTGCCATGATCGTCCCCTCCTCGCTCGCGGCCGCTTCGAATCTCCCGCAGCTCGAAGCGATGTACGCCCGCTATCAGGCCGACCCCTCCTCGGTCGACCACGACTGGCAGGTGTTCTTCGCCGGATTCGATCTGGGCCTGGATCGACCTGCCGCCGGCGCGCTCGAGAAGCCCCCTCAGGCCGCCGAGCTTTCCGCCTCTGCAGGACGCAACGAGCAGGAACAGGTGGACTCGCTGATCGATGCCTATCGAGATATCGGCCACACCGTGTGCACGCTCGATCCGCTCGGCTTCAACAACCTCGACCGCAATCCAGCGCTCGAGCTCTCCGCTTTCGGGCTCTCGGACGACGATCTCGATCACGAGTTCGCGTGCGATCGCATCACCGGACTCGGCGGGCGGGCGCGGCTGCGCGACATCATCGACCATCTGAAGTCCACCTACTGCGGCACCATCGGCGTCGAATACCAGCACATCCAGGACCGCGCCATCCGCGGCTGGATCCGCGACCGTCTCGAATCGCACCGCAACCAGCCCCAGCTCAACGGCGACATGAAGCGCCGCATCCTGATGAAGCTGAACCAGGCCGAACTGCTGGAGACGTTCATCCACACCAAGTTCCTCGGTCAGAAGCGCTTCTCGATCGAAGGCGGCGAGGCCCTGCTGCCCGCGCTGGATGCGATCATCGAGATGTCGCCGGACCTGGGGGTGAAGGAGATCGTGATGGGCATGGCCCATCGCGGCCGCCTGAACGTGCTCTGCAACACCCTGAACAAGTCCTATGAAGAGGTGTTCACCGAGTTCGAAGGATCGTACGACATCAACGACCTGCAGGGCGACGGTGATGTGAAGTACCACCTGGGCTTCAGCTCGGACCACGTCACCGCGCGCGGCGGCAAGGTCCACCTCACGCTCTCGGCCAATCCCAGCCACCTCGAGGCGGTCGACCCGGTGGTCCTCGGCCGCGTCCGCGGCAAGCAGCGCCAGCACGCGGACACCGAGACCCGCGGCGCGATCATCCCGATCCTGATGCACGGCGATGCCGCGTTCTCTGGCCAGGGCCTGGTGATGGAGGTCTTCCAGCTCAGCCAGCTCGAGGGCTACACCACCGGCGGCACCATCCATATCATCTCGAACAACCAGATCGGCTTCACGACCCTGCCCGCCGACGGCCGCTCGACCCGCTACTGCACCGACGTCGCCAAGATGGTCGACGCACCCGTCTTCCACGTCAACGGCGACGACCCGGAAGCGGTGGTGCATGTGGCCGAGCTCGCGATGCGCTACCGACACCAGTTCAAGCGCGACGTGGTCATCGACATCGTCTGCTACCGCCGCTGGGGCCACAACGAGAGCGACGAGCCGAACTACACCCAGCCGACCATGTACGCGCGCATCGCCGAGCACCCGCGCATCGCCAAGCTCTATACCCAGAAACTGCTCGATCGCGGTGAGATCCAGCAGACCGAGGTCGAGGCGATCGCGACCATCATGCAGAACCAGCTGCAGGACGCGCTCAACAGCGTGAAGGTCAAGCCGTCGAAGCTCACGCGCAACCGTTTCGGCGGCGTGTGGCAGGGCATGACCAATGCGTACACCCACGATGCGGTCGAGACCGGCGTCGCGGCGCCGACCCTGGAGATGATCGGACGGGCGCTGTCGACGTGGCCCGAGAGCTTCAACATCCATCCGAAGATCAAGCGCATGGCGGAGGATCGCGGCAAGATCGTCGCGTCGCATGGGCGCATCGACTGGGCGCTGGGCGAGTTGCTGTCGATCGGCTCGCTGCTCGTCGATGGCATTCCCGCCCGCCTGTCGGGCCAGGACTCGCGCCGCGGGACCTTCAGTCAGCGCCACTCGTACTGGTACGACCTCAAGAGCCGACTGCGCTACAAGCCCCTGAGCCATATCGTTCCGGGTCAGGCGAATTTCTGCGTCTACAACAGTCCGCTCTCCGAAGCCGCGGTGATGGGCTTCGACTACGGCTACTCGCTGTCAGAACCGAACATGCTCATCATGTGGGAGGCGCAGTTCGGTGACTTCGTCAACGGCGCCCAGGTGATCATCGACCAGTTCCTCACCTGCAGCGAATCGAAATGGGGGCGCATCTCGGGCATCACGCTGCTGCTGCCGCATGGCCAGGAAGGCGCGGGCCCCGAGCACAGCTCCGCTCGGCTCGAACGGTTCCTGAGCGCGGGTGCAGAGGACAACATCCAGGTGGCGTATTGCACCACCGCAGCGCAGCACTTCCACATCCTCCGCCGGCAGATGCACCGCAAGGTACGCAAGCCCTTGGTGCTGATGACGCCCAAAGGCCACCTGAGGTCCAAGCAGGCGTCGAGCGACTTCCAGGAGCTGGTCACAGGGCGCTTCCACGAAGTGCTCGGCGATCCAGCGGTGAAGCCGGGCAAGGTCACGCGCGTGGTGGTCACCAGCGGCAAGGTCGCCCACGAACTGATCGACCGCCGCAACGAGGAGAAGCTCGACCACATCGCCATCGTCCGGGTCGAGCAGCTCTATCCGCTACACGAGCAGCTGCTGTCCGACACGCTCAAGGCCTTCCCGAAGGCCGAGATCGTATGGTGCCAGGAAGAGCCGCAGAACATGGGCGCCTGGCACTTCATCGCGCCCTACCTGCGCCGCATCTGCTCGCTCGCGGACATCCCCTATGCCGGTCGCGAGCCGGCGGCCAGCCCCGCACCCGGCAGCGCGGCCCTGTTCCAGCTCGAGCAGGAGCAGCTCATCTCCACCGCGCTCGGCATCAAAGCGCGCGCGCTCGCCAAAGCGCACCACTGAAACCCAAGCCGATAGGCCCCCATGCCACACAACCTC
>JACCZE010000020.1 GCA_013696105.1 Planctomycetota bacterium
GAATCCATGCAATCCCGAGGTCGTGGCGACGGTGACCGACGAGAAGTCGTTCGATGGCATCGGGAAGTCGCTGCTCGCCACCGGCAAGGGGGCGATCATCGGGGTCGAAGCGTACCCGAAGATCGTCGATAACGACACCCGCATCCACATCGTCTATTTCGCCGACGGCGTGGGCAATGAGCTCACGGTCCAGGGCGGCAGCGTCCAAGCGAAGATGAACGTCCATGCGGTGGTGTCACCCCTGGTCCAGGGATCCTGGGCGGTGGCCCAGGTCCGCGTCGCGACCATGACGGACTGGGGCAACAAGGTGAACGCCTCCGGCCACCAGCTCTCCTTCCTGCAGATCTACACGACACCAGGTCCAGGCCCGGTAGCACGTCTGTTCATCGCCCGCGTCGCAATCACCGAGGGAGAGGACCGGAGCCCGCCCGGTCCGGCGTCCAACCTCTCGGCGGAGCTGGTGGACGGCGTCGTCTCGGTCGCGTGGACCGCATCCGTCGACAACGTCTGCACCGCCAGCTATCGCGTGCATCGCGGCATGACCGCGGATTTCATTCCGACCCGCGAGAATCGTATCGGCGACAGCACTACCGTGCGCTTCTCAGACGGAGCGCTCGGCAATTTCGGCACCTATTTCTATCGGATCGTTCCGGTCGACATCGCAGGAAACATCGGTGTCGCATCGGACGCGGTCCGCATCGCGGTGATCGAATGACCCATTCCATGACATCCTCGAGGAGTACCAGCATCATGAGCAGCCCCGTCCCGAGCCTCGGCGCCATCGCGTCGGCGCTGATCGCCATGTCCTCCTTCTGCTGGTCCGCGACCGCCGCCGAGGTGACTTTCACCTCGATCGGCATGGACCAGGAGTCCTTCGAGAGCCACACCGGGATGTGGTTCCGTCCGGACCAGGGTACCGGGGTGCAGGCCGCAGCGGTGCCAACCCGCGTCTGGGCGACCAAGGAGTCCGTCACCGGCGGCGTGGCGCTGAAATGCGTGTTCGACAAGGGTGCGACCGGCAAGTTCGCTCTCGAGAAGGCCGATTATCCGCCTGGAAGCGCCGGCATCACCTTCTATGCGAAGGCCTCGCGGCCGATGAAAGCCGTAGTCAACAATGTCTCGGCGGATGTCGGCACCGATTGGACCAAGGTCGATTTTGCCTGGGACAAGATCGGCACCACCGCGGACAAGCCCAACCTGGGCTGGCAGTTCGTCGTCACGTTCCAGGGGCCGTTCGACGAGCGAGCCTGGGTCATCATCGACCGGCTCGGTGTGGAGAGCCCGAGCTTCGATCCCGCGCCCACGCTGGATAAGCAGACGGGCCCCGACCAGACCATCTCCACCGCCGACATCACCGCAGGCGTGGAACACCTGGCCAAGACAGTCGCACGGCTCAAAGCCAAGCAGCCGTTCAAGATCATCGCGCTCGGAGACTCGGTGACCGCGGGGGCGCAGATCAAACGCAGTTCGTGGGGCGTCAAGGACAACGAGACGGTCGGGCTGCTCTACTTCTCACAGTTGGCGCGCCTGCTCGAGAAGCAGTTCGCATACCAGGGCATCACGCCGGTGCAGCACGGGCACGGAGGCTGGACGGCCAAGCAGGGGCTCGGCGTCGTCGACGCTGAAGTGGTGGCCGAAGCCGGACCGGACGATCTCGTCATCCTGGAATTCGGCGCCAATGACATGGGCTGGGCGAAGATCGCACCGGCTGATTGGAAGGCGACCGTGAAGCAGCTCATCGACCGGGTGAAGACCAAGACCGATCAGATCATCGTGCTCAGCCCGACGGTCGGCGGCGACATCCCGAAGCATGCCGCCGACATCACCACCTTGCTCATGCAGCTGTCGCAGGAGGAGAAGGTCGCCGTGGTCGACATCACCAAGTTGTCGATGTACCGCGGCGAACCGTTCGCCTGGGCCCTGCTGGCCAACCAGTTCCATCCCGACATCCTCGGCCACCTGGTCATGGCCGAGGCGATCGAGCCGTTGTTGACCGGTCGGCCACGCACGTATCCGGAGTAGGGGTGGTTGGTTGATCATTACCACCCGCCACCACAGACCAGTCCCGAGCGCAGCGACCGGGGATGGTCTGCCAAAGGGGGTAGCTCGAAGGGGGCGCAGGTCGCAGGGGCGAGACAATGGTCATCGGAAGGCGGCCGCTCCGGCCGTCTGCAGATGACCACTCGCCCCGGAGCGCGCAGGCGCAGCGTCATTTGGCCCAGCACGGTCTCCCAGTCACGCCGCACCCGCCCCCACTGATCAGCCCCGAGCGCAGCGATGGGGATGGTCAGCCACGCGGGGTAGCTCGAAGGGGGTGCAGCGCGCAGGGGCGAAACAATGGTGATCGGAAGGCGGCCGCCCCGGCCGTCTGCAGATCACCATTCGCCCCGGAGCGCGAAGCCCCCTTCGAAACTAATAAGTCTTGTTGTCGATGAAGCCTTCGAGCTTCCGGCTGCGCGTCGGATGCTGGAGCTTCTTGATCGACTTGGCTTCGATCTGGCGGATACGCTCGCGAGTCACGTTGAAGCGGCGGCCGACTTCCTCGAGCGTGTAGGTGTAGCCATCGACGATGCCGAAGCGCAGGCAGATGATCTCGCGCTCGCGGTCGGTCAGGGTGTCGAGCACCTCGGTGATCTTCTCCTTCAGCAGCTCGTTCGACGAGATGTTGGAGGGGTTCTCGACCGCCTTGTCTTCGAGGAAGTCGCCGAAGTAGCAGTCGTCCGAGTCGCCGATCGGGCGATCGAGCGAGATCGGGTGCTTGCAGGCGCGGATGACGCGCTTGCATTCCGCGGGCGAGATGCCGGCGCGCTCAGCGACCTCCTCGAGGGTGCCTTCGCGGCCGGTGTCCTGCAGGATGTCCTTCTGGATCTTCCGCAGCTTGCCCATCGTCTCGATCATGTGCACCGGGATGCGGATGGTGCGCGACTGGTCGGCGATGGCGCGGGTGATGCCCTGGCGGATCCACCAGGTCGCGTAGGTCGAGAACTTGTAGCCGCGCTTGTACTCGTACTTCTCGACACCCTTCATCAGTCCGGCATTGCCTTCCTGGATGAGGTCGAGAAACGACAGCCCGCGGTTGCGGTACTTCTTCGCGATCGACACCACCAGGCGCAGGTTGCCGCTGGAGAGCTTCTGCTTCGCCTCTTCATAGAGGCGGAAGCGCTTGGACACCGCGACGCAGCGCTCGAGGAAGCTCTCGATCGGCTCGCCGATCTGCTTGGTGATCGCCGCGAGCTCCTGCTCCTTGGTCTTGACCAGGTCCTTCTTGCGCTTGTTCAGGTCCATCTCGCGGCGAACGCGCAGTACGCGGCGGCGGATGTCGAGCATCTCGTCTTTGACCTGGATGACGGTGCGCGCGTCGAGCTCCATCTCTTCGAGCAGGCGGTACGCGCGGGTAAGGCGGTTGCGCAGCAGCTGCTCATCGCGGACAGCGGTCTCGTCGGAGCACACGCGCTCGGACAGGGGCGAGATGTGGCCGACCAGGCGGTTGAGCGTCTGCAGGTGCGTGGCCGCGCGATCGAGGAAGTTGTCGCGCGAGGGGGAGGCGCCATGGCTCTTGGCGTTCTTTTCCTGCTGCTCCTTGATCTCCTTCTGCTCGAGGACCCACTGGATGCCCGCGCGGATCGACTCCGGCATGGTCATGACCTTGCGGCGGAAACCGTCGCGATAGATCTCGATCGAGCGCGCGTATTCGATCTCCTGGTCGCGCGTGAGCAGCGGGATCGCGCCCATCTGCGACAGGTAGAGGCGCACGGGATCGTCGATGCGTTCGCCGGGTTCGACGTCGGCCTCGTCCATCGTCGGCGTGCTGCTCTCGAAGCGGCTGGTCGGGGCTTCTTCGGCCTCGGCGACGCCGCCGGCGTCCTCGGAGAAGTCGGACTCCTCGCTCTCGCCTTCCTCGACCAGTTCGATGCCGCGGGTCTCGAGCTGCTCGAGGATCTGGTCGAGCTGCTCGGGATTGTTGATCGCATCCGGCAGCAGGGCGTTGAGCTGGTCGTACGTGACCAGGCCTTTGCCTTTGCTGTTCTTGGCGAGCTGCGCGACGACGTCCTTGATGGACAGCGGCTCAGTGCCTTCGGGGCGGACAACGGTCTCAGTGGGCGTCTGAACGGCCATGTGGATTCGATCTCGGGGTCGACGGGAGGTGGTGGCTGGAAAAGGGCGGGCAGGAATTATAGGCGGAACGACGGGCTCCGCATGGCAAAAATCCATTTTGGCGCGAGCAGGGCCCCATCATCAAGCTTACCCTAAAATCAGTGCGAGGGACAGATGGGCGGGGTAACGATTACCCTTCGGATAACCTATTATAATATAGCAGGTTATAGAATCAATGCCGGCCCTCAGGCGGGAATGGTGACCTGGACCTCGCGCCGCTGCTCGGAACTGTGGTAGATCGCATCGAGCATGGCCTGCACCGAGACCCCGTCATCGGCCGTGCACCAGCAGGTAGCCTCGCCGCGCAGGCACTTGGCGAAATGCTGGAAGCGGTTGTCGTAAATGGTCTTGTCGTACACCATCGAGGAGGTGGTTATGGCGTTGTCGGCCTCGCCGTAGATCTGGACGGTGTCGCCTTCCCAGCTCGCTCCGGCCTTGTCGCCCATGACCAGGGTCCGGCCGTTCTCGTCGGGTCGGTTGGCGGCCCAGCTGACTTCGAACTGCATGCTCGCGCCGTTGTCGAAGCGGATGAAGGCGGCCGCGAAGTCCTCGGTGTCGCAGGTGCCGCCCTTGCGCCGCGGACCCGCCCACATCCCTTCGCACACGTACTTCTCGATGTCGCCGAATTTAGCATAAGCCATCGCCGACACGGATACGGGCTTCGGTCTGCCCATGATGAACCAGGTGCGGTCGAGGATGTGGATGCCGATGTCGTAGACCGGGCCGCCGCCAGCGAGCGCCTTGGTGGTGAACCATCCGCC